>DAOUHR010000166.1:0-14417 GCA_034428635.1 Dehalococcoidia bacterium | reverse complement strand
AAGAAACCGCCACTTCTGCACCAGGTTTCGCTCAATGGTGCGATCCTCGCTGTTGTTCCGCATATTCGCCTCCAGATCGGTACTTCCTTTTTATACCCATCTGTCAACGAATTACCTGACACATACAAGAATGACAATTTAGACATGATGCGATTGCCCTGTGAATCGGAAGCTGGGAAGTACCTCAGCATAAGTAATGGTCCGCTGTTGTCCGAAAAAATAACCTGCCTTTGCCAGGATCGCTTTTCAGGCGCGACACCGGTGAGGGTAATATGAGGTCAGAGGTCTCAACTCTCTCCTTTACTAATTGGACAAACGGGGGTGCAGGCACGAGGCCATAAAGAAAAGTAACCTAAATAGCACGCCTCAATGCGCCGGAACTAGGACTGGAGTATTCCTCACCCTATGCGTTCCCCTCCCCCACTCTCTTCTTACGTTGCGCCGGGCATTGGCGCGCATTATACTAGCACCCAATATACGGGTGGAATTGGGTGGTATGGGAAGGGTGAAGTCTAGTCGAGGAGTCCCGCATGGCGTCAAACAAGTATGACCTTGCCATGGGTATCGGCGGTGAGGCCGGCCAGGGCATAGCTACCCCGGGCGATATTCTTGCCCGCATTTTCGTTAGGCGTGGTCTCCATCTTTATACTTATAACGCCTACCAGTCCATCATCCGCGGCGGCCATATCTTTCTTACGGTCCGGGTTGCGGACCAGGAAATCTACAGTCACGGCGACAAGCTGGACTTGCTGCTGTGCCTGAACCAGGACACCATGGACCGACATCTGAACCTGATGGGGCCCGGCAGCCGTGTCGTCTATAACGGAGACAGCATTACCCCGGGCACCGTCAATGACGGCGTCCATATGTGCCCTCTGCCTGTGGCCGACTTGAGCGAGAGCCGCAACCGCCTGGTCCAGAATACCATCGCCGTGGGCGCGATCATGTCCCTGATGGGCGTGGACTTTGAAGTGTTGGAAGAAAGCCTGTCCCTCAGGTTCCAGCGCCAGGGCCAGAATGTCATCGACGAGAACGTGAGGGTCGCCCGGGCCGGTTTCGATTACGCCTCGGAGAACTTCGTGCCCTACTACGACGTTCTACCCGACGGCGGCAAGCCCCTGGCAGTCTGGGCCGGCAACGACGCCATCGCCATGGGTGGCGCGGCCGCCGGCGTCAAGTTCTACTGTGCGTACCCCATGAGTCCCTCCAGCGGAGTCCTGCACTGGATGGCTGCCAACGCCCGTAACCTGGGCATAATGGTACGGCAGGTCGAGGATGAAATCGGCGTTGCCAACATGGCCATCGGCGCTGCCCACACGGGCGTCCGCGCCATGTGCGGCACCTCCGGCGGGGGCTTCGCCCTGATGACCGAGGCCGTGGGCGCCGCGGGCATGATGGAGATTCCCGTCGTATTTATCGACGTGCAGCGGGCCGGGCCCTCCACGGGCGTTCCCACGAAGACCGAGCAGGGCGACCTGTGGCAGGTGCTCGGCGCCAGCCAGGGCGACTTTGAGCGGTTCATCGTCGCCCCTAAGTCCGCCCTGGACAGCTTTAACACCATGCCTGAACTCTTCAACCTGGTCGACAAGGTCCAGTGCCCTGCCATAGTCCTTACCGACCTGCTCATAGGCGAGGGCCGCTTCAGCGTGGACCCCGACGACATTGACATGCACCCCCACATTGACCGGGGCAACTTGATAACTGAACCCGCCCCGTCAAACGGTTACATGCGTTACGAGAACACCGAATCCGGCGTTTCCCCCCGGGCCCTGCCCGGTATAGCGGGCTACGTCCACGTTGTAGCCACCGACGAACACGATGAGAACTCCGTCCTTATCAGCGATGAGTTCACCAACCCCCTCAAGCGCCGCATGATGGTGGAAAAGCGCGCCCGCAAGTTCCAGGACATCGTCAAGGAGATCGCGCCCCCGGAGATCGAGGGGCCCGCTGCCGCCGAAGTTACCCTGGTGGGCTGGGGTTCCACCGAGGGTGTCATCCGCGAGGCCAGACAACTTCTGGCCGATCAGGGCGTTACCGCCAACCAGCTACCCATCAAGTGGATCGTTCCCTTCCATGTTGACGAGGTTACGGACGTCGTCACCAAGGCGAACAAAGTTATCATTGTAGAGAACAACTACTCCGGCCAGTTTTACCGCTATATGCGCAGCGAAACTGGCCTTTCCGTTGACGGCCACATACGCAAGTACGACGGCGAACCCTTCATGCCCCACCATATAGCCGACGGGGTGAAGGAAGTGCTGGCCGGCAATACGGAAATATTCGTTCCTGATCAGGAAATAATCGTTTAGAGGTAAGGCCGATGACAACTACCGAAAGCAATGCTGGAGACGTTGGTGTCGTTGCGTTAACGGCGCGTGACTTTAAGGGAGCCGTGGATCCGGACTGGTGCCCGGGCTGCGGCGACTTCGGGGTGCTTAACAGCCTGCAGAGGGCGGTGGCCGGCATGGGCCTCCAGCCCCACGAAATTCTGACCGTAAGCGGTATTGGCTGCTCCTCGAACCTGCCGGGTTACTTCAACAGTTACGGTATGCACACCCTGCACGGCCGCTCCCTGGCCGTAGCCACCGGCGCGAAACTGGCCAACCACGAACTTACGGTGGTGGTTACCGGCGGCGACGGCGACGGTTACGGCATCGGCGGAAACCATTTCACCCACACCGCCCGCCGCAATATCGACCTGACCTATATCGTGATGAACAATCAGATCTACGGCCTTACCACCGGCCAGATTTCCCCCACCAGCCGGGACGGGATGAAGACCAAGAGCACCCCATTCGGCAGCGTGGAAATGCCAGTCAACCCCATCACCTCGGCCATCATGAACGGCGCCACCTTTGTGGCCCGCGGCTACAGTGGCGACGTACGCCAACTGACCGATCTGATGCAGAAGGCCATCGAACACAAGGGATTCGCCCTGATTGACGTCTTCAGCCCCTGCGTAACCTTCAATCTCGACAACACCCACAATTTCTTCAAGGAACGGATCGTCAAGCTGGAGGACGAGGAGCACAATACCAACGACTGGAAGCTGGCTTGCGAAAAGGCAATGGAGTGGGGCGACACCATCTACACCGGCATTTTCTACCAGTCTCCTGAAAGCGTCAGCCTGGGCCGCCGAGAACCCGTTCTGGACGACGGTGGGCCCCTGGCCTTCCGGGAACTGGGGCTGAGCGAGGATCAAGCCAGCAGCATCATCCGCAGAATGATGTAAGCGTCTCCCATAATTCCAGACCAAAAGCGGTAGGGGCGGGGTTTAAACCCGCCCCTACAATTTTGCCGGTAAATAGGCGCTGACTAGCCCAGCGGCCCCTGGAACACCTGGTCCACGTAAGTGTCCGACAGCGGCTCCACCTGGTCAGGCCAGTTACTGGCTACCTGACGCCGCAGCTCCTGGGGACGGGGTTTCCCGCTCCAGCCAATCTGCTCCATGTAGTAGTAAAGCTGGATCATGTGACCGTCCGGGTCCACCGCATGGGCCGCGTAGTCGATCCCCGGGTGCAGTTCCGGTGGCATTTCCTTGAACTCCACGCTGTTCTCCTTCAGGAAGGCCACCGCATTCTTAAGCTGGCTGTAGCTGCCCACCTCCACGCCGAAGGACGCGCTGGTGGTGTGGCTGCTGCAACCCAACTCCTCCCTGAGATCCCGGGGGAACAGGGCCAGGCTGTGGTGCTCCGCCCCACTGCGCAGGAAGTATAGCCTGCGCCCGTTGTACACCGTTTCCTCGGTGATGACGAAGCCCAGGTGGTTCATGTAGAAGTCCAGGGAAGCCTCTATGTCCAGGACGAACAGATTCACCGGACCGATCTTGGTAATCTTGAAAGGCCGGGGCAGCATCACCCCTTCCACGTCGTACTTGGCGGGAAGCTGGTTCACGCCCCGGAAACCGGAGAAAATGTCGATACCCTTGTCTACCGCCTCTTCAACCTCAGCCTCTTCAGACATCTGGGGCAAGGTAGGCTCGTCGTGGAAGATGCGGTAGTACATGTCGTGGGGCTTGCTGCGGCGGGTCCAGTCAATCTGCTCGATGCCGTAGTACAGTTCGTTGATGTGCCCGTCCGGATCGTAGGGATAGACGTGCCAGTTGCTGCCCGGCATATCGCGGCCCACCCGCTGGATGCCGATGCCCTGCTCTTCGAAGAAGTGAGCGCCGTTGACCACCTCTTCCAAGGCGCCCGTCTGCCAGGTAATCTGGTTGATGGTCACCTCGCCCTTGCCGCCGCCACCGCCGCCGGCCGCCACGAATGCGTCCATGACGTTGCGCGGGAACAGCACAAAAGCGTGGTGGTCGCTGCCATGGGTGAAGAAAACACCCCTGCCGTCTTCAATATGTGCCAGTTTCTCCCCCAGTCCCGGGATCGCCTTGAAGTCCAGCACGTCCGACTCATAGAACCCCAGCAGGTCCCGGTAGAAC
This sequence comes from Dehalococcoidia bacterium, assembly GCA_034428635.1. Classification (GTDB taxonomy): domain Bacteria; phylum Chloroflexota; class Dehalococcoidia; order Lucifugimonadales; family UBA3495; genus Bin22. The sequence goes on along the minus strand of DAOUHR010000166.1, from coordinate 9,985 downwards.
CGCACCGACTCCTCCATTTTGTCCGAGTTAAAACCGAAGTGACCCAGCCGGCGAATCTTAAAGGGCCGGTCCAGCATCACCCCGCCAACGCTGTACTGCTTCTTTTCCGTGGTAGTCATTGGTCTGCCTCCCATTGGAAAATATTGCGTAAATTATCCACGAATCGGCGCGAATGTCCACTGATAGCAGGAAGACAGATTTGCCCTGACATAACGCCCCCGGCCTGCAATTGTGAAAATTGACACCTATTTGTGGACAAAAAAGGGGCACGTTTCTCCGTGCCCCTTCCTGTTGCTCGTGAGTTAACCCGAACCCTACCCCTTCAAATGCTTGTCGAAGAACTCAATGGTCCGGGGCCAGGCCACGGCCGCCCCCTCCGCATTGTGGCGGGCGCCAGTCCAGTCCATGAAGGCGTGACCGGCGCCGGCGTAGGTGTGGAAAGTATGCTCCTTCCCCAGCCGATTCAATTCGGCGTCCAACTTGGCCATATCCTCCTGCGATGGATTGCCGTCCGTCTCGCCAAAGTGGAACAGCATGGGACAGTTGATGCCGTCAGAAAGCTCAAAGGGTGTCTTCTCGGGATCGCCCCACTTGCCCATGATGGTGCCCCCGTAGAAGGGGACAGTGGCCTTGAAGATGGGGTTGACCGCCGCCATCAACCACGCAACACGGCCGCCCATGCAGAAGCCCGTGACGCCAATGCGGTCATTGTCGATGGCCGAATTCCCCGTCAGGAAATCAACCGCCGCGTTCATGTCCGCAATAACGTCAGCGTCATTCAGGTAGGTCAACCTCTCCAGCCTGGGGCCGTTCAGCTGCTCGTCGGTGTAGCGGTGGAACAGGTCGGGCACCACGGCCACGTAACCCTCCTCGGCGAAACGGTCGGCCATAACCTTGTCAAATTCGTCCATTCCGCCCACGTGAAAAGCAACCACCACGGCGGGAAAGGGACCGGATCCGTCGGGAATGGCGGCATACATGTCCATTTCACTTCCGTTAACCGTCAACTTGTCCATAAACGATGGCATATCTGTGAACCTCCACTATAGTTCCAAAATGTTTTTCAAGCCGGCCAAGCGCCGACATTCTAGCAGATTGACAGTATTGGTGATTTGGGGAAAGGATACTCCGCACTATCGTATCTGCTCCGTATCTCCAAGTTCATACAAAGTCAGCCCTTGCCCTGTCTTTCTGGCTGACAGCCATTGCTTGAGGGACTCCCGGCTTTCGCCGGACTTCCGCCCTGCCAACAGACCTTCAATACTGATGTCTTCATCGAGATCGGGCCAGTGGATGCCTTGTCCACCACCAATCAGATCCCAATTGTTTCGTTCGTGAGGGGTAGCATGCACCAGGCGAGGATACCACGACAAGGGAATAGAGATTATCCGCCCATCCGACAGTTCAGCAGTGAGTGTGTCCTCGGTTGCCGAAACAGCCATTGCCTCAGGAACATTTACTTCAGTCGTTGAAACGTACATTCCATTCTCTCAGAAAAGACCCATGATTCCGGCCAATTATACGCTCAATTCGAAGGATTTCAGAAGGCCTCAAGCCACCACTCCGCTCCAGGATAACCGGGTCCAACCAAAACTTGGCAACCTGGTTATCTCGCTGCACATGGATATGAGGAGGTTCGCCCCTATCTCCCGAATAGAAAAAGAATCGATAGGGACCATCTCTCAATACGGTTGGCATTCCCCAAACAAGTCCTTTCGGTTTATTTCTAACCGGACAAGAGATAAAGTCGAACCTGTCTCAATAAATTGGTCAAGACGCCCTACCAGGCCCGCTCCAGCAGCGGCAGCAACTCGTTCGGACTGGTTACCTGAACCGGGTTGTTCCGTGACGGGCCATCCTCCAGCGTCAACCTGGCGATCTCCGGCAGGTCTTCCTGGGGTATCTCCAGTTCCCGCAGCCGGTGTGGCATGCCCAGTTCCATAATGAACTCGTCCACCACGGCGGCCACCGCTTCGGCGGCTGTCTCGTCGCTCATCCCACGGGTGTCCAGCCCGGCCGCCTGGGCCAGCATTGCCTGCTTGTCCGCCGACGCCGGCCGGTTGAACTCCATAACGTAAGGCTGGGTGACACAGGATGTATAGCCGTGGCCCACGCTGTACTTGACGCCTATGACGTGGCCAATAGCGTGGCTCAGACCGGAACCCACGCTGGGCGCGCCCATCATCGACATCCAGGCCCCCAGCAGGCAGCCAAGCCTTGCTTCGGAGTTGCCCGTCTCCTCGCGGGACTGGGGCAAGTTGTCGAACAGCAACTCCGCCGCTTTGGCCGTGGTGGCGTCGGTGGCCGGCTGGCTTCCCCGGCAGTAGAGCCGCTCGATGCAGTGGTCCAGTGCCTTCACCCCGCTGGACAGCCACAGCCAGTCAGGTGTCCCCTCCGTCATGTCCGGGTCCAGAACAATCAGGTGAGCGAAAAGGCCGGGGTGCCGTACCCTGATCTTGTGACCCGCCTGGTCGTCCAGCACGTTGCCGCCGCCCAGGTTGAACTCGCCGGCGGACAGGGTTGTGGGTATGGAGACCTGCCTGGGCAGCTTGTCGCGGTCCGCCGTGGACTGGAAGTTGCCGCCGCCCTGGTGCGCCCGTTCCCGCAACGCCTCCTCGGAGGTCAGGCTCTCGGCCATCATCACGCCGATCATTCGGGCCGCATCGGAAATGGTACTGCCGCCCACGCCCACCAGCGTATCCACCTCGTTATCCAGCGCTATTTGGGTGGCCTCCACGGCGGTGGCCAGGGGCGCCCGCTGGGGGAGGTTGGAGTAGACCGCCAGGCACTTGTCCCCCAGCAGCGACTCCACACGCTTGACCGTGTCCGTCTTCTCGGCAATGCTCCGGCCCGACAGCACCATTACCCGCTGGCTGCCCAGGCGGTCCAGTTCCGACGCCAGGTCCTCGGCCCGGCCCTGACCAAAAATGACTTTGGAAGGCACGGGGGGTTCATAGGTTCCGTAAAAGCCTGCCATAACAACACCTCTAGCCCGCTTTTTTCAAATTCAGACGTGCTTGAGTTTAGCCTGTAACAGGGAATGGAAACAACCTGCTTGCGCCGGCTCTTACGTTGACACCGAAATAGGCCGTACCTATACTCAACGCCAAATCAGGCCACCTAAAGAAACCAATCCGGCTTCGGCGCCCCGCAAGCTGACAGATAAGCGCCTGAATCCATAATCAGGAGGCAATCCCATGACGCAAGCTCAGACCAAAGACGGCGGCGACGCCATTCTGGAGGCCTTCCGCAACCTGGGCATCGATTACGTCATCTCCTCCCCCGGCTCGGAATGGGCTCCCGTCTGGGAGGCACTGGCCCGCCAGAAGGTCAATGAGGTGGATGGCCCCACCTACATTAACTGCTGGCACGAGACCCTGGCGGTGGACATGGCCCTGGGCTACACCCGCGTCACCGGCAGGATGCAGGCCGTCCTGCTCCACGCCGGCGTGGGTCTGCTACAGGGTGGTGTGGGGATTCACAGCGCCTACCTGGGCGAAGTGCCCATGCTAGTTTGCTCGGGCGAGGCCAACAGTTACGGCGAGAACCCAGACCTGGACCCCCAGGGCCAGTGGTACCGCAACCTCAGCGTGGTGGGCGGCCCCAACCGATTCGTGGAACCCTTCGTCAAGTGGAGCGGCCAGGCTACCAGTCCCTACACGCTTTACGAACAGTTGGTACGTGCCGGCGAAATGGCCCAGCGGGTTCCCAAGGGCCCTACCTTCCTGGACGTCCCCATCGAGACGATGATCCACAACTGGGCGCCTCCGGCCAAGATCCGTCGCGTGGCCCAGGCTCCCAAGGTTCAGCCAGCCACCGATTCCATAGAGAGGCTGGCGGACCTGATCGCCAACAGCAGCCGCCCAATGATGATTGCCGAGGGGTCAGGACAGGACGTGGCGGGATACGAGAACCTAGTCAAGCTGTCGGAACTGATGGCGATTCCCGTCACCGAAAGCACCTCAATCCACGCCAACTTCCCCAAGGGCCACCCCATGTACCTGGGCACACCGGAGGCCTATCTGAACCAGTGCGACCTGGTACTGTTGCTGGGGACGCGTTCGCCCTGGTACCCGCCCAACGCGGGCCCGGCCAACGCCACCGTCGTAGCCCTCGGCGAAAACCCGTTGAAGGGCCAGATGGTCTACCAGAACCTGCTGGCCGACATGTACGTTGAAGGCGACATGACCATCACCCTGCGGTTGCTCACCGAAGCCCTGGAGGCCAGCGGCGCCGCCTCCGGCCCTCACGCCGCCAAGATTGACGAACGCCGCCAGCAGTGGTCCGCCGAACACGACCGCCTGACTGCCGCCAGGCAGGCCTCGGAGGAAGCGGCCCGCACCAAGCGGCCCATTGACCCCGTCTGGCTCTGCGCCGCCATCAGCGAGGCCATGCCCGACAACGCCGTTTACGCCGAGGAAGTAACCTCCCACCGGGGGCAGGTTATGCGCCACGTCCAGTGGGACCGGCCCCAGAGCTACTTCCACCCCAACGGCGGCCTGGGCCAGGGTCTCGGTCTGGCCCTGGGCGTCAAGCTGGCAATGCCCGACCGGCCGGTGGTTGCCCTGATGGGTGACGGCGGCTTCCTCTACAACCCGGTTACCCAGAGCTTCGGGGTTGCCTGCGAAGCCAACCTGCCCTTCCTGACCGTCGTCTTCAACAACGCTAACTACGAAGCCATGCGCCGCAACCACTTGCATTACTACCCCGACGGCGACGCCGCCCGCTCGGGTATCTGGCACGGTGTCCACATTCCTGGCCCGGACTACCCCAAGCTGATGGACCCATTCGGGGGATACGGGGTCAGGGTAGAGGACCCAGCGGAGTTGGTACCGGCCCTGAAAAAGGGACTGGAAGCCGTCAACGAAGGCCGAATAGCGCTGGTTGACGTGGCTCTGTCCATATAGCTGGGAAGCGAATTCAGAGACTGATCACCGGGCCCAGGGCCCTTCCCATTCCAGGGATGGGCCCTGGGCCTCTGCTCTTCTATCGTTATCGCCACAGGCCAACAGCACTACAGCATCTATTTCCTTAAGTTGACTGCCCGCACCCGACGCGCCCACGCGACTCTTACTTTCCAGACCCTTTGTCCCCATTCTGGTGTTCTCAAATATGTTATCCGCGTTATGTATGGGTTAGAATAGAATTCTGTTGCTCCGATATTGGAGCGAATTTCGGCTAAGCTTGAATGAGAAGGTCGGTAAAATGACGACGGCGTTGGTTCGGGACAGAATTCAGGAAATGGTAGCGGAGGCCATCAGTCGCGCCCGCCAGGAAGGCGCCATCAAGCTGGAGTCAATGCCTGAGATTCTGGTCGAACGTCCGGGCAACTCCGACCACGGCGACTTTGCTACCAGCCTCCCCCTGCGCCTTGCCAGGGCCACCCGAATCAATCCTCTGCAACTGGCGCAAACCCTGGTGGAGTTCATTCCCCAGGCGGCAGAAATCAAGAATGTGGAAGCCGCTCATCCCGGTTTCATTAACTTCTACCTCGACGACAAGTGGGTCCAGGCCCAGGTGGAAGAGGTCCGGCAGGCCGGCGGTGGGTACGGCAACATTCCTGCGGGCGATGGACGCCCGGTAATGGTGGAGTTCGTTAGCGTTAATCCAACGGGACCGGTGCACGTGGGCCACACCCGTGGAGCGGTGCTGGGCAGCGCCCTGGCCAACACCCTGGACGCCGCCGGCTATACCGTCACCAGGGAGTATTACGTCAATGACGCCGGCACTCAGATGGAAGCCTTCTATCGCTCCGTGTACGCCCGTTATCGTGAGGCCTTGGGGAAGGATTTCGACTTCCCGTCCAACGGCTACGCCGGCGATTATATCTACGATATCGGTAAGGACATTGCCGATTCTGAGGGCGACCGGTTCCTGGATATGGAGGAAACCCAGGCCATCCGGGAGATTGGCGACATCGCTCGCGAGAATATGGTGTCCCTGATCCGGGAGGATTTACAGGAAATAGGCGTCACCTTCGACAACTGGTTCAGTGAGCGCTCCCTGTATGGCAACCACGAGTACGAGGAAGCCATGGAGTCCCTGCGGGAGAAGAACTACCTGTCGGAACGGGATAACGCTCTTTGGTTCAATTCCACTATGTTGGGAGACGACAAAGATAACGTAGTGGTCCGCTCTTCTGGCGAACCCACCTACTTCGCATCTGACATCGCCTACCATTACAACAAGTTCGTTAAGCGGCAATTCGAGCACGTAATCAACATCTGGGGCGCCGACCACCAGGGCCACGTCCCCCGCATGAAGGCTGCAGTGGAGGCCATTGGTATCGACCCGGAGGCTTTGACCGTCCTCATTTCGCAGATGGTAACGTTGAAACGCGGCACGGAAGTAGTGCGCGCCTCCAAGCGCACCGGAGACTTTATAACGCTGCGGGAACTGGCCGAGGAGGTGGGTTCCGACGCCTGCCGATACTTCTTCCTGGCACGTTCGCCGTCAACCCAGATGGAGTTTGACCTGGAGCTTGCCAAGAAGGAATCTTCGGAGAACCCGGTCTATTACATTCAATACGCGCACGCCCGAAACTACAGCATCCTCAACCTCGCCCGCAGCCGCAACATCGACTGGAGCGCGGGCGACGTTTCCCTGCTGACCGACCCCAACGAACTGAACCTGATCCGCACCATGATCCGGCTGCCTGAACTGGTGGACCAGATGGCGCGTTCTCTTGAACCCCACCACCTGCCCCACTACGCCATGGAGCTCGCCATAGCCTTCCACTGGTTCTACGAAAACTGCCGGGTGATTTCCGCCAACGCCGAAGACAACGACCTCACCCTGGCTCGCCTCAAGCTGGTGGAATCGGCGCAGATTGTCTTCCGTCGTTCGCTGGAACTGATGGGGATGAGCGCACCGGAACGGATGTGATTGCGCCGCGAGCATGTCCCGGCCCCGACCCCTCTCTAATCCGGAGAGGGGTTGTTTTGTGATTGAATCCCGGCGCTGTGGGAACGAAATTTGCAGGAAACTCCCAGCCACCGGGGTTTCTTTTTCACTGGAGGCCGGACAGGAGGCAGGCCGGTTTTTCTTTATACAATTATTGTTAACTTGAATTAACATCCGCTTGAATTATCAGAACATAAGGTATATTATGTCGTGGTCAAACCACAGCGCAGTTTTTGGCATTTCTTCAAGATTTCCACAATAGATCTGTCGCCGGTCAAGTCATTCAGCGTCAATCAGACCCCAAACCGGCCCAATACTGTATCTGCGCAGAATCCCCCAACTAAAGCAAATTGCGGCGGGGGATGTTTGCCGCATTAAGGACATTCGTATGAGCATACTGCTGAGAATCACCCGCATGGCCTATCTCTACCGTACGCGGCTGATTCTGGCTTATGTTTCTTTCCTCATTGCCATCGGCTTTTCCCTCATGATCCCCTGGCTCTTTGGGCAGTCCCTTGACCGCCTCGTCGTGGTTAATACCAATTTTGAAATAGTTCCTCAGAACCCCTCGAACAGTGTGCTGCTGATAATGGCGAGCCTGCTGCTGGGCGCCAGCATCATGCGCGGCTTCTTCGACTTTGCCCGTACTTATACGACGGATTCCCTTTCCCAGTTGGTCACTTACGACTTTCGCAACCAAATCTACAACAAGCTGCAGCACGTCAGCTTTGCCTACCACGACAAGGAACACACCGGCAACTTGATGTCCAAGGCCACCGCCGACGTGGAGGCCATTCGCAGGTTCGTCAACATGGGCCTGATCCGCTCAGTGGAGGTAGTAGTACGCACCATCGCCGTGACCAGCATAATGATCTGGATCAATTGGGAACTGGCCCTGATCAGCCTGGTATTCGTGCCCTTCCTGGTCATCCGGTCCACGCTGGTTATGAGCCGGTTGCGCCGGATGTGGCTCCACGTCCAGGAAGTGAACGGCGAACTGGTCACCGTTCTGCAGGAAAACCTGGTGGGCATCCACGTCGTCAAGGCCTTCGGATCGGAGAATTTCGAAAGGCGCAAGTACGACAAGAAAGCCCAGGAACTCAGGGGTGAATACTACGAGTCGGAGCGGCTGCAGGGCACTAACAGCGCCTGGATGAGCCTTTACTTCACCTTCGCCCTGGGCCTCATCGTCTGGTTCGGCGGCTGGGAGATTATTCGGGGAGACCTCACCGCCGGGGAAATGGCCTCCTTTCTTCTCTTCCTGAACCAGTTGACCTTTCCCATCCGCTCCGCGGCACAGATTATCAACAGTTTCTCCAGGGCCATATCTTCAGGAGACCGCATTTTCGAGGTTCTGGACAGCAGTTCTCCCGTCGAGGAGAAGCCAGATGCCAGGCTCATGGGCCGGGCCGAAGGTCACGTGCGGTTCGAGAACGCTTCCTTCGCCTACGACGCCCGCGCCGCCACCCTGAAGGGCGTGGACATAGACGCGCCGCCCGGCCAGGTTACTGCCATCCTGGGCGCGCCCGGCAGCGGCAAGAGTACCATTGTCAACCTGATTCCCCGCTTCTACGACGTTACCGGCGGCAGGGTAACCATAGACGGGGAGGATATCCGGGAGTTTACCCTGGAATCCCTCCGGGGCAACGTCGGTATTGTCCAGCAGGACATTTTCCTGTTCGACGCTACCATCAGGGACAACATCGCCTACGGTGTGTCCAACGCCACCGAGGAAGACATTATCAACGCCGCCAAGATTGCCCAGCTTCACGACCAGATAATGTCGTTCGCTCATGGGTACGACACCTGGGTGGGTGAGCGGGGCAGCACCCTCTCCGGCGGCCAGCGGCAGCGCCTGTCCATCGCCCGTACCGTCCTGGTGAATCCGCCCATACTGATACTTGACGACTCCACCTCCAGCGTGGACGTGGAAACGGAGCGACAAATCCACCAGGCCATGGTCAACGTGATGAAGGGCAGGACGACCTTCGTTATTGCCCACCGCCTCAGCACCGTCAGGGAAGCCGACCAGATACTGGTACTGAAGGAAGGCGGTGTAGTTGAAAGGGGCAACCATCATGAGTTGATGGCGAAACGCGGAATTTACCGAGACATTTACGAACTGCAACTGCGGCCCCAGGAAGAAGTTCTACTGGACGCTTCCCTAGCCGGCGGCGACGGAGGTGACAACTAATGCGCGGAGTGGGAGGCGGCTTCGGCGGCATGATGGGAGGTATGCGCGGCCTGCACGCCGGCGGCATAAACTCCCCCACCATGGACAATCTCAGCGATGACAATGCGCTGGGCGCGGTTTACAACAACAAGGTGGTCCTGCGCCTGATTTCCTACATGGGCCCCTTCAAGTCGGACGTTATCAAGAGCCTGGTGGCGGTGTTCATTTACACCATCGCCAACGCCAGCATCCCCGGCCTGATTATGCTGGCCATCAACGACGGCATTAAAGTCGGGCAGCCCTTTACCCTGAGCCTGTTCCAGTGGAACATCTTTACCATTCCTGTGAACATGGGAGATTTCTGGAGCTGGCACCCGCTGCACCTGTTCGGGTTGGGTTTCCTGGCTCTCACATTGGTTCACTTTGCCTCCAACTATTTGCAGTTCGTATTTATGGCTCGGGTAGGTCAGAGCATTCTCTACGCCCTGCGCACCCAGATGTTCAGCCACCTGCAGGATATGTCGCCATCCTTTTTCCACCGGACGGCCACGGGGAGGATCATGTCCCGCAGCCAGAGCGACGTGCTCCAGTTGCAGGAGACCTTCGAGATGCTGGTGCTGGCGCTGGCCGATGTGCTGACACTGGCTTTCATCGTCATTTTCATGCTGCTGGTGGACTGGCAACTGGCCCTGGTCTGCTTGAGCATTGTACCGGTGCTGTTCTTCATACTTGGTTACTGGCAGCGGTTCGCCCGCCGCTCTTTCATGCGGATTCGCCGGGCTATTGCCATGGTCAACGGCGAGTACAACCAGAACATCACGGGCGTCAGGGTAGTCCAAAGCCTCAACCGCCAGGATGAGAACCTGGAACACTTCAAGGAACTGAACCAGGAGCACCTGGATGCCAACT
>DAOUHR010000165.1:0-15281 GCA_034428635.1 Dehalococcoidia bacterium | reverse complement strand
AGTACCACCGCCAACTCACCATCTACCGCATGCGCCGCGTCACCGAAGAAGTCCACCACGACTACGCCCGCGCCGTGGCCGACCAGCAGGAACCGCCCAAACCATTGGAGGTAATCCGCAGGATCGCCGACCAGGGATTCCACCTCACCACCTGGATGCACCTGCACAACTACCTGGACAAGATCAGGGAGGCGGGAGACATCCCCGAACCCCGGCGCATGCTGCTGGCCCTGCTCCCCTGGGCCTGGGAGAGCAAATACGACAAATTGCTCATGCGGGAACTGCCCGCCCCAAAGCCCAAACCCGACCTGTCCCTGCTGTGGGCCCGCTGGTTCGCCATGTCATAAGGCCCGCACGATGGCAACCCGCCCCTTGGTAGGGGCAGACCTATGTGTCTGCCCAGGCCCCGACAAGCGCAACCGTAGGGGCAGACCTGCGTACCTGCCCTGGCCAATGGACAATACCCCCTCCCCCCTGGGAAACGGGCCGGGGGTGAGGCCATTGCCCAATGATATAATTGCCACGCCAAACAATGTCGTCTCTTATGCTGCAACCGATTCCGGGTGTGGGAGGTGCGCATAGTGAATAACCTGAACCAACAGGCCAGGGACCGTCTCGCTGCCCTGAAGCAGTCCTTCGAGGAAGCCTCCAGCCACATGCTGGGCTACCCGGCCAACTTCAACTTCGATTACGACGAAATTCTTCCCTTCCTTAAGTACAACGCCAACAACGTGGGCGACCCCTTCCACGGCACCAACTACCGGGTCAATTCCCACGAATTTGAGCGGGATGTTATCGGTCAGTTCGCCACCTTAATGCGCCTCGACCCCGACGAGGCCTGGGGCTACGTTACCACCGGAGGCACCGAGGGCAACATGTACGGCCTCTACATGGCCCGCGAACTCCATCCCAACGGCGTCGTCTATTTCTCCCAGGATACCCACTACTGCATCCTCAAAATTCTGCGCGTGCTGAACATGCGCAACATTATGATCAAGAGCCAGGACAACGGCGAGATAGACTACGACGACCTGCGCGAGACCATCCGCATCAATCGCGACGTTCCTGTCATATTCATGGCCAACATCGGCACCACCATGAAGGGAGCGGTGGACGACTTGCGCCGGGTCCGTTCCATCCTGGAGGATCTCGCAATTACCCAGTCCTACATCCATTCCGACGCCGCCCTCAGCGGCATGATCCTGCCTTTTGTACCAGACCCACAGCCTTTTGGTTTCGACGAGGGAGCCTACAGCCTGGCTGTCAGCGGCCACAAGCTTATCGGTTCGCCCATCCCCTGCGGTGTGGTGCTCACCAGGAAGGAGTATGTCTCCCGCATCGCCCGTTCCATCGAGTATGTGGGCGTAATGGACACCACCATCCCCGGGTCTCGCAACGCCTGGACTCCGCTGATGCTCTGGTATGCCCTGGAAAAGCTGGGCTACGAAGGCTGGAAGGAGATTGTTACGGGTATGCTGGACGTGGCGGAATACGCCGTGGTCCGGCTGACTGACAGCGGCATCCAGGCCTGGCGCAATCCCAACTCGGTTACCGTCATCCTCCCCCGGCCTTCTCCCGCCGTGGTAAGTAGGTGGCAACTCGCCCCCTACCGCGATATCGCCCACCTGATTACAATGCCCCACGTAACTCGGGAAATGGTGGATGAATTTGTGGACGACTGCCTTTCTCTGACCTCGGCCTGATCCAGCACGACTCATCCAGCACGATTTTGCCAGCACGATTTTGTCAGGAGGATTGACTTGGAACGCATTGTAATAATGGCCCGGGACGAGGTAGGCGTGCTGGCGGACATTACCGCCACCCTGGCCCAGGCAAACGTAAACCTCGAGTCCATTAACACCCAGGTCAACGGGGAACATGGCACCATTATGATAAGCACCGACGACACCGACCGTGCCCTGGTTGCCCTGGCCGATGCCGGCTACTCGGCGGTAACCGATGATGCCCTGCTCATCAGGCTGAAGGACGAACCCGGCGCCCTGGCCCGCATAGCCCAGCGGTTCAGCGAGGCGGGCCTCAATATCCGCAGCGTCCACATCCTGGACCGCAAGGACGGCATCGCAACCATCGCCCTCTCCACCTCCCCCGAGGACCGGCAGCAGGCCGAAGCCCTGGTGGACCAGTCAGAAAGGGTGTAACTGAGCGGATGTAACGGGCAGATGCTCTGGTCGGGTCCTTGTATTCCAGCGCGTCACACTCGTTCCATTGGCCAGTTCTCTCACCGGAAGTCATGTCGTCCTGAGCTTGCCGAAGGACCTGAAATCCTGCCTGAAGACGCGGTTGGAGATATTGCGAGAACGTTGCAGGGATTGAATTGAATGCCTGGAAGGAGTTTAGCCTGAGCCAGGCGCAAGGGCTCGCCTATACTTCTGCATAACGCGCCATTGCACCAACGTATCTCCTTTAGTTGACTACCTTACTAAACCAAACCTATAATTCCCGCTACGATCAAAGCTCGGCACAACCGAATCAGTAGACAGATTGCTGTCTTATTGGAGGATTTCATGGGAGAAATACTTGGCATTGGCGCCACTCACTATCCCCCCGGGTTGGTGCCCGACGAATACAAGCCGTGGCCCCTGATCCGCATGCTCAAGACCGACCGGATCCCCGAGCACATGAAGGACCCCGCCAACTGGCCCGCGGAAATGCAGGCCGAGTGGGGCGATGACGAGGGCATCACCGCCCACAAAGCCCACCGCGAGAAGGTGTTCAATGCCTTCCGCAAGCTGCGCGAGGAGATCGACGCCTTCAACCCCGATTTCATCCTGCTTTGGGGCGACGACCAGTACGAGAACTTCCGGGAGGACATCATTCCCCCCTTCTGTGTCCTCGCTTACGACCAGATCGACTTTGAGCCCTATCACCGCATTGGCGACCGCCCCAACGTCTGGGACGAACCCAAGGACAAGGTCTTCAGCGTCCCCGGGCACCAGCAGGCTGGCCGCTACCTGACCAGCCGCCTCATCGAGCAGGGCATCGACATGGCCTACGCCTACAAGCCCCTGCACGAGAAGGCCGGTCTTGGCCATGCCTTCGCCAACACCCTTCTCTTCCTGGACGTGGACCGCAAGGGCTTCAACTATCCGATCCTGCCAATGGCGGTGAACTGCTACGGCAGCAACGTAGTCCGGATGCGCGGCGGCGCCGAGGTCTTTGAAAACGAACCGGATCCGCCTTCGCCCACCCCCAAACGCTGCTTCGAGGTAGGACAGGCCACGGTTCGAGCCCTCCTGGACAGCCCCTACCGCGTGGTATTGATGGCTTCTTCCAGTTGGTCCCACGCCTTCCTTACTGAGAAGAACAGCTTCGTCTATCCCGACCTGGAAGCCGACCGGGTCCTCCTGGAGGCCCTGCGCAACGGCGAGTACGACACCTGGAAGAACTGGACCCTCCACCAGGTGGAGGAATCCGGCCAGCAGGAAACCCTCAACTGGCAGTGCCTGGTGGGCGCCATGGCCGAACTCAACCGCCGCGCCGACTACCTGGAATGGGCCGAGTGCTGGAGCTTCAACGCCCCCAAGTGCCTGGCCGTGTTCAAGTAACCGCAACATCCAGAAGGCTGCCATATAGACAGTACAAATCCACCGCTCGGTTGAGCGGGCGCGGCGCCTGGGATGAACAAATGCGGAGGGGCGGCTCCAGTGGCCGCCCCTGCGAGTCGCATGATTCCGGTTCGCCTCGAACTAGAAGGTTAGCAATTTCTGCAGTTCCTTCTCCTCGTCATTGGGGCCGACCACCGCCAGCCGCAGCTTGTTTGGGTCCAGCAGGCGTTCGCCCACCCGGGCCACGTCTTCGGCGGTAACCGCGTCAATCACCTGCACCGTTTCATCTATAGTGGAGACTTGGCCCAGCAGGAGTTCCTGGGCCCCCAGCCAGGCGGCCACGGAGCGCGTGTCCTCCATCCGGAGCAGCAGGCGGCCCTTGGTATATTCCCTGGCCTTGTTCAGTTCGGCTGCGGGCACCGGGACCCTCATTCCGGCCAGTTCCTGCACCACCGCCTGAACCGCTTCGGTAGCCTTCCTCGGCTCCACTCCGCAATAGACTACCAGGGAGCCGCAGTCGCGGAAGTGGTTCAGGGAACTGGAAACGTCATAGGCCAGCCCCTGTTCCTCTCTCAGGTTCAGGAACAGGCGGCTGCTCATGCCGTCCCCCAGCACACCATTGAAGATGGCCATGGCAAACCTGTCCGTGTCGGTAAGTGAGATGCCCGGCAGGCCCAGGCAGATATGGGCCTGGTCGGCCTGCCGCTGCTCCACCTTGGCCACCGCGCCAATGCCCCGGTCGGCGTAGTAGTCCACCACAGGTTGACAGTCCAGGCTTTGCCGAGGCACCCAATGGTGGGTGGCCTGGTTAACCATATCTACAACCTGGTCGTGGTCCACGTTGCCAGCCACGGCGATCACCGTGTTGGCCGGATTGTACTGCTGCACCATGTAGTCACGGACATCTTCCAGGGTGATGGCGTCCACCGACTCCAGGGTACCGCCCACGTCCCGTCCCATGGCTTGTTCCGGCCAGAGCAGTTCGTCAATGAGCAGGTCTACCCGATGAGATGGATAGTCGTAGGTCATCCGCAGTTCTTCCTGGATGACCTCCCGCTCCTTTTCCATCTCCTGCGGGTCCAGCAAGGGGTGGAGCACCAGGTCCAGCAGCACCGAGAAGGCCTGCTGGAAGTGGAGCCTGGCCACCTTGCACCAGAAGACCGTCACCTCCCGGTCGGTGCTGGCATTCATTATGCCGCCCACGCCTTCAATAGCTTCACTGACGTGACGGGCGGTGGGCCAGCTTTCCGTCCCCTTGAAGGGCAGGTGCTCCAGGAAGTGGGACAGACCTGCCAGTTCGTCGGGTTCATGCCGTGAGCCCGCCCCCACGCTGATGGTGACCGAAACGGACGTTGAATGGGGCATGGCGGAGGTCAGGACGCGCAGTTGGTTGCCCAGAACGGTGCGTTGGAACATCTCTACCTCTATTCGGTTTGGCGAAGCACTCAGATGGCCCGGCCCTGTTGCTTCGAAGGGAAACCAGATCAGCTTGGCTATTTTTCGGAGCTAACCTTGCCCTGACATGTCATTGACCGCGTAACCGGCTTCCTGCATTTCCTGGGCCTGCGTGGTGCTGATCATTTTGGATACTATGCATTCGGGACCTTCGGCAGCCTGACCCTGAATACCATAGCGTCCGTTCTTGTACCGAACCAATTTGACTTCCCTCACGGGAACCTGACGCCGGGCCTTGAAACTGTAAGCGGTATATTCAGCCATATTTCTCATCTCCTAACAACATCTTCGTGGCCATCCAGCCAACATGATACTCACTATCACAAGTAATCAGACTAACAAACCATCTCACATCTGTCAACGAGAGATCGAACCTGAACTTCCGAAGCCCAATCCCCCCTTGATGTGATACCACCAATTGAGAGACCCGCTCTTCCAGAGCGAGTTGATTGTATTCTCTCCCAAAGCCCGCTTATTGTGTGCTTCGGGTCTAACAATATTATCAACTAACTCGGGTTCAGCGGGTCTAATAACTGCAGGAATTCCGCCTGATACGCCAATCCAACGCCTGTTTATTCAGTTTCCAGCCAGTCTACGTCGCCAAACAGGTCAGGGGAGTGGGCTTTGGAAGTGAACACCTGATAGCGGCTGCGTGCCTCGCCTATGGTGGTGTCAACCGAGCCGTGACCCGCATATACCGCAACGTCTTCCGGCAGGGTGAGCAGCTGGCTGCTGATGCTGTTCAGGATCTGCTGCAGCAATTCGGGGCTGCGGGACTTACCGGGTCCGCCGGGAAAAAGGGTGTCTCCGGAGAACAAGTGCTTCCCCACCAGGTAGCAGGTCGCTCCTTCGGTATGCCCCGGGGTAAAGATCGCCTGTACCGTCTGGTTGCCGAACGTAATGGTGTCGCCGTCGTTCAGGACCGTCTCTGGGGTGCGAGGCAGGCCGTCTACGTCATTGGCGTGGACCGCAACCGGGGCGCCGATGGCACCGGTAATCTCATGGAAGCCATTCAGGTGGTCCTGGTGTTTATGGGTTATCAAGAT
Organism: Dehalococcoidia bacterium; assembly: GCA_034428635.1. Lineage (GTDB taxonomy): Bacteria > Chloroflexota > Dehalococcoidia > Lucifugimonadales > UBA3495 > Bin22. The sequence goes on along the minus strand of DAOUHR010000165.1, from coordinate 9,214 downwards.
GGCCTTGACCTGGACGTCGCCGACCTGATCTATCAGCTTCTCCGGCTCGGCAGGGGTGTCGATAATGATGCCCTCGTTGGTTTCCGGGCATACGACTATATAGCCGTTGTTGTCGAAGGGGCCCATGTTAATCTTGGCGATCTTTACCTCGCCGTCATAGTGTAAATCCATAGAATTTCCTCCCAGAAATTTGGGGTCTGACCTTCGCTATTCTAACAAAAGGGGAAAGGAGTGACTAGCAATTAGGAACTATAAGGCATTCCGATTAAGAGCAGGCAATGAACGGGGCAGCCTTTGCGGCCGCCCTTGATGAATGTCCGTCTGGCCACCGTCGACCAAGAGCCGGTGTGGCTCCTGGTGTCGGTCTCCTAATTCAACCTCTGCCCCGGACCGCTGGCGGCATACCAGTCAAAACCGTGGGGTTCTATGCGGACGCAGACGTACTTGGGCGCAGTATATTCGTGGATGAAATCAAAACTGCCTTCGCGGCCATAGCCGCTGTCCTTGAAGCCGCCCCAGGGTATGCCCGGGTGCAGACGGTGGTGATCATTAATCCACACTATGCCGGCCTCCACCTCGCCGGCCACCCGGTGGGCGCGGGCCACGTCCCGGGTCCAGATCGAGCATCCCAGCCCGTAGGGAATGTCGTTGGCAATAGCCAGGGCTTCTTCTTCAGTGTCAAAGGGAATGACACACACCACCGGCCCAAAAATCTCCTCCTGGGCCACGGTCATACTCGGCCGTACGTCGGCAAGTATGGTTGGCTCGATGAAATAGCCGTTGGCGAATTCGGAACCCTCGGGGTGTTTGCCGCCATGCGCTATTCTTGCGCCTTCTTCCTTCGCGCCCTTCACGTAATTGAGGATGCGATCGTAAGATGGCTTGGAGACCACCGGTCCCATCTGGGTCTTAAAGTCGGTGGGGTCGCCCAGTTGGATGTTCGCTACCTTTGCCGAAAGCTGTTCGACGAACCGGTCGTAAATTGAACTGTGGACTATTGCCCGGGAACCCTGAATGCAGGTCTGGCCCGATGCCACGAAAGATGCGAAGGCGCAACCGTTCACCGCTTCGTCCAGGTGGGCGTCAGGAAACACGATCACGGGCGCTTTACCGCCCAGCTCCGCCTGAAAGGGAGTGAGGTTGTGGCCGGCCACGGCACCGACCGCCCTTCCCGTTTCGGTTCCGCCGGTCAGGTCCAGTTTGCCCAGGCGCCGGTCGCCGGCCAGGGCCTTTCCTGCAGTGGGTCCGAAGCCGTTGACGATGTTTAGGACGCCCGGTGGCAGACCCGCTTCCAAAGCTATGTTACCTATCTCTGTGGGAGTCAGCGGGGCCCACTCCGAGGGTTTCAAGACTACCACGCAGCCGGCAGCCAGGGCCGGGGCCAGTTTCTTGGATGCAATCATCAGCGGGTGGTTCCAGGGGGTCAGTTGGCCCACGACGCCCAGTGGGACGCGAACCGTGTAATTCAGGTGTCCCCGGTCGGTGGGGACGGTGGTTCCCTGAATCTTGTCGCAGAATCCGGCAAAGTAACGGAAATAGCTGGCCACCACCAGCATCTGGGACGATGTTTCTGATATGGGACGGCCGTTGGATATGGATTCCATCCGGCCGAGTTCCATCCGCCGCTCCTCAACGATATCGGCGATGCGCCACAGTATTTTGCCACGTTCAGAGTCGGACATGGAAGACCACGGACCGTGCTTGAAGGCCCGTTCCGCGCTGGCAATTGCCTCGGCCACGTCCGATTCGCCCGCATTTGCCATGCGGGCCACCGTTTGGCCGTTGGCGGGATTTTCCACGTCAAAATAGTCTCCGTTCGCGGCCGACTTCCATTCGCCATCAATCAGCAAGTCGTATTGCAGGGTATGGGTTTGGGTCATAGACTCTCCTTCGGTCTCGAAAAGGATCGGCTGGATGCACGATATAAGTCTTTGCCAGGGGCTAAGGGGGATCTTGCTAATCCCGTGCATACCTGCTCTTTCGCGGTGCAGGCCAGCGCAGGAGCAGTCAGGGGCGTCTAATCATCTCCAACCGCCACCGGTTCCTTTACCCGCCTCTTGGTCGTCGCCTTCCTGCCCTTCTTCGCGGGTTTTGCCGGTTCGGGCGCTTCCTCAATCGACACCGGCGCTACGGTCAGCGACGCCTTACCCTCAACTTCCAGCAGAGGTTTCAGGAAGCGTCCGGTGTGAGACTCCGGATGCTGGGCCAGCATTTCCGGAGTGCCTGTGGCGATAAGTTGCCCACCCCGGTCTCCGGCCCCAGGCCCCAGGTCAATAATCCAGTCGGCGTTCTTGATAAGGTCCAGGTTATGTTCGATAAGTACTATAGAGTTGCGGTTGTCTACCAGGCGGTGCAGAACCTGCAGCAGGGCAGCGCAGTCCTCGAATGACAGGCCCGTGGTTGGCTCGTCCATCAGGTACAGGGTCTTGCCGGTGGCTCGCTTGGCCAGTTCCGTGGCCAGCTTCACCCGCTGGGCTTCGCCACCCGACAGGGTGGTGGCCGGCTGTCCCAATCGGATGTAACCCAGGCCAACGTCCCGCAACGTCTCCAACTTGGGCCGGATACGGGGAAAGTTATAAAAGAACTCCAGGGCGGTGTCCACCGTCATGTCCAACACGTCGGCGATGCTCTTGTCCCGCAAAGTTACCTCTATGGCTTCCCGATTATAGCGGCGTCCGTGGCAGATTTCGCAAGGTACCGTTACGTCGGGCAGGAACTGCATTTCTATCTGGTTATACCCCTCGCCCTGGCAGGCCTCGCATCGGCCTCCCTTGACGTTGAAAGAGAAGCGTCCCGGCTTATAGCCGCGTATTCGCGCCTCGGGAAGAGATGCGAACAATTCCCGGATGGGAGTGAAGGCTCCCGTGTAGGTGGCCGGGTTGCTGCGGGGGGTCCGGCCGATGGGGGACTGGTCAATGTTGACCACCTTGTCAATATGTTCCATGCCGGTAACGTCGTCGTGGTCGCCTGGATAATCCCGGGCCCGGCTAATTTCCTGAGCCAGTCGCTTATAGAGAATGTCGTAGGTTAGGGTGCTCTTGCCGGAACCCGATACCCCTGTAACGCAGGTCAACATTCCTAAGGGAATGGAAACGTCCACGTCTTTGAGATTGTTCTCCCGCGCCCCCGTAATCGAAATATAGAGGCCGTTACCGGACCTGCGGCTTTCCGGCAAGGAAATTTCCTTGACGCCGCTAAGGTACTGGCCGGTCAGGGATCCGGAGTTCGCCATCACCTCGTCGATGTCTCCGGTGGCCACAACGTGACCGCCGTGCTCACCGGCGCCGGGGCCCAAATCTACGATGAAGTCGGCGGCCCGCATCATCGCCTCGTCGTGCTCTACGACAATAACGGTGTTGCCCATGTCTCGCAGGCGGGTGAGGGTGTTGATGAGACGGTGGTCGTCATGGGGATGCAGCCCGACGGTAGGTTCGTCACATACGTAGAGAACGCCGGTAAGACCGGATCCAATTTGGGTTGCCAGTCTGACGCGCTGGGCCTCTCCGCCGGACAGTGTCCGCGCAGTGCGGTTCATGGTCACGTAGTCCAGGCCGATGCCATCCAGGAATTTCAGCCGACCCTCGATTTCCTTGAGTATCTGGTTGGCGATGGACTTGTCTCGCCGCGACAGCACTTCTCCTTCGTGCTCGCCCTCGGCATCCGGGTCGATGGTTCTCACCCACTCCACGCCCTGAGCGATGTTCATGGCGGTCACGTCCATTATGCTCAGGTTGCAGACCTTCACGCCCAGGGCCTCAGGCTTGAGGCGCTGGCCCCTGCAGGCCTGGCAGGGGCGGGCCGTCATGTAACGCTCAATCTCCTGGCGGGTGTGGTCGGAGTCAGTCTCCCGGTAGCGTCGCTCCAGGTTAGGGATGACGCCCTCGAACCGGGTCTCCCAACTGTAGGTACGGCCATTGTGGGTGCGGTGCCGGACAGTAACTTTCTTGCCTTTGATGCCGTACAGGATTACTTTCAGGTGCTCTTCGTCCATGTCCCTGACCGGTACCTGCGGTGAGAAGTCATAGGCCCGAGCCACAGACTCCATCATGCTCGTGTACCAGCCCGAGGACGCTCCGGTGCGGTTCCAGGCCACAACTGCTCCCTCCAGCAGGGACAAGTTCCGGTTGGGGATCACCAAGTTGGGATCTACTTCCAGCTTGAACCCGAGACCGGTGCACTGAGGGCAGGCGCCATGAGGACTGTTGAAGCTGAAGGTACGGGGTTCAATCTCGGGCAGGCTGGTGCCGCACCGGACGCAGGCAAATTGTTCGGAGAAGACCAGCTCTTCTTCTTTTGCTCCTTCTTCCCGGGGCTGCCGGAGCACCTGCAGCACACCTTCACCTTCGCGCAGTGCGGTCTCCACAGACTCGGCTACCCGGCTCAATTCCGTATCTGGACGTACAATGATGCGGTCAACCACCAGCTCAATGTAGTGCCACTTCTGTTTGTCTAGATTGAGGGTGTCCGTATCTTCCAGCATCAGGATTTCGCCGTTAACCCGGATGCGAACGAAACCGGCACGGCGGGCCGCCTCTAAGATGTCCTTGTGCTCACCCTTCTTGCGCCTGACCTTGGGAGCCAGCAGGGTTATGCGGCTGTCCTCAGGCAGAGAAAGAATGGCGTCTACGATCTGCTGGACCGTCTGCCGCTCCACGGGGCGCCCACACTTGGGGCAATGAGGCTTGCCCACCCGGGCAAAGAGAAGCCGCAGGTAGTCGTAAATTTCGGTAACAGTTCCCACGGTGGAACGGGGGTTGTGGGAGACGCCCTTCTGATCTATGGAGATGGCCGGCGAAAGGCCCTCGATGTAGTCCACGTCGGGCTTGTCCATGCGGCCAAGAAACTGGCGTGCATAAGCAGACAGAGATTCCACGTAGCGCCTCTGCCCCTCTGCGTAGATGGTGTCGAAGGCCAGGGAGCTCTTGCCTGAACCGGAAACGCCGGTAATCACTACCAACTTGTCCCGGGGGATCGTTACCTCGACGTTCTTTAAGTTGTGCTCCCGGGCGCCCTTAACGTGGATGAACTCCTGTGGCATAGGCCCACATCCTCGACGGAATAATTCAAAGCAGATTCTAACACTTTGGGGGAAGTGTTAGCCATGAAAGGCGGTAGGGCTGCGGACCCTGACCGTCCGGTTGTGATACCTGGGACTGGGTAGTAGAATAAGTCTCGAATCAGCAAGAAGCTGGCGACAATTCGTCAAAGGAGCGCCCAATGGCATTAGAGTTTGGAGTTTTTGACCACATTGAACCCTGTCCCGGCATGACATTGCAGGAGATTTACGACTTGCGCCTGATCCAACTGGAACGGCTGGAACAGGCCGGGTTTTATTCCTACCACCTGGCTGAACACCACACTCCGGCGGTGCACAGCCTGGCCCCCTCCCAGAACGTATTCCTGGCGGCGTTGTCCCAGCGTACCAAGACCCTTCGCTTCGGACCCTGCGTTTACGTGCTGCCCCTGCACCACCCCATCCGCCTTGTCGAAGAGATCAGCATGTTGGACCACCTGAGCGGAGGTCGCCTGGAATTGGGCGTAGGGCGCGGCGGCGTGTTTGAGGCTTTCTTCTGGGGCCAGGACTCGGACGTAGAAATCAACGCGACCCGCTACTATGAGACATTGCGCTGCATCCAGGATGGACTGAGCCACGAAGAGTTGACCTTCCACGGCGAGTTTTACAACTTTGACGAGTTGCCCATGCGCCTGCGCCCTCAGCAGGCCCCCTTCCCGCCTTTCTGGTACATGCGCAACGTGGAGACCGCAGCTATCGACGGCATGAATACCATCATTGTAGGCTCCCTGGACGGCTTTGAGGCTAACGTCCAGCGCTACAAGGAAGAGTGGGAAAAGCACCAGGGCAAGGGCGCGCTGACCGTCCAGGGAACCGAGCCCAAGATTGGGCTGGTGAACCACATGCTGCTGGCGGAAACCGACGAGCAGGCCCAGCGGGAAGCCCAACCAGCCTGGGAGTCGTACCGCTGGAACCTGGGCACTCCCCGGAGGTTGGAAGCTGAACGGCGGGGCCTCACCCAGTTCTATGGCTCCAACATGAACCCGCGCCCTGCTTCCGCGCCGCCCCGGGACCTGCCGAGGGAAGAACGCCGCGACCTGGACGCATCCCTGGAAGACCTGGACCGGCAGCAGCGCCGTTCCAGCCTGCGGGGCGGACTGGGCGACGGTCATTCCGGTTCGGGCGCAGGCTTCGGCGCCATCGCCGGTTCCCCGGCCACCATCCGCGAGTACATGGACGAATACGTGGCGACCGGAGCCAACTACTTTGTTTGCTCCTTCCAATGGGGTGACCTGACCCACGAGCAGGCCATGCGGTCCATCGAACTGTTCAGCACCGAGGTAATGCCACATTACCTGGCCAAGAAGGAAGAAGCGGCGAGGGCGTAGTAATCGGCGACCTGGCTATCCGGCCATCCAGATGGCAAAGTTCGGGGGCGGGATTGAAACCCGCCCCTACCGCTTGGCCTGAACCTGATTCGTCAATCGGGTCAGTGTTACAGCCCCCTGGGTCGCAGTGCGAGAGTGGCCGGCTTGGGCGGTTCCCAGGCGCCGGTCAGGTAGTCGTACAGGTTGGCGGCGCTGATGCGCATGACCATGGGGGCCATGTGGGCCTGTCCCACGTCCATAGGGTAGCGATCAACAAACTTGTTGAGATTCAGGGCCGCCTCGTTACGCGTCATGCCTATGTCAATGGCTTCCTTGACGTAGTCCCGCCACTCCATTATGAAGGAACCCTGCTCGTCCAGGTAGCCCTTGTCGCACAGGTCGCCATGGCCTGGCACAAAAATGTCCTCGTCCAGCTTCCGGAGCGACTCCAGGGCCGTCAGCCAAAGGTCTGGATTCGCCTCGTGGAGCCAGGTCTGGACCTTGTGGAAGATATTGTCGCTGGTAAAGACGACGCCCTCTTCTTCGATGACTATGGCGGCCTGGTAGAGAGTATGACCGGGCATGTGGATCATGCGAAAGGTGTGATCGCCAACGCGCAGAGTCATGCCGTTCTTGAAGGTGATGATGGGAACGTTGGGCTGGTAGCCTACCATCAGTGGCCCCTCTTCCGGCCCGAAGTTGGCCACCCGCTCGATATGTTCATCCAGGTCGGTTTCCAGGATGCGAGTACGGACACCTTCATGGGCGATTACCGGCGCGTCGAAGAAGGCATTGCCCGTCCAGTGGTCGCCGTGGGGTTCGGTATTGATGATGTAGCTCAGCTGCCCGTGCTTTGCGATTTCCGCCTTCAGTTTCAGTGCGTCAGTGGGCTTGTGAGGACTGTCGATCATCACGACACCGTCGGAGGTGGTGACGAAGCCGTGGTTGCAGCCCCGAACCTCGGTTTCCACATAAACATTGCTGGTTAACTGGCGCATATCAGTTCCTCCCCTGTGGCCTATTGTTCTTTGCCGTGGCGATCAGGGCGGCCCCCTGACCGCCCTTTCAAGGAATACATACTCGGAGCAGCAGTTGCTGTAACTGTTGTACCTCTTCCTATCCCAAAGGACCCTGGAACACCTGGTCGACGTAGGTATCGGACAGGGCTTCCAGGTTCTCGGGCCATTCGTCGGTGGAACCGACATTGCGGCGCAGCTCCTTCGGCCGGGGTTGGCCTTCCCAACCCAACTGCTCCATGTAGTAGTAAAGCATAATCAGGTGGCCATCGGCGTCCTGAGCATAGGCGGCGTAGTCAACGCCGGGGTGCAGTTCCGCGGGCAATTCCTTGAAGTTGACGCCATGTTCCTTGAGAAATGCAATGGCGTTCTTCAGCTGACGATAGGTACCCACCTCGACGCCAAAGGACATGCATGAAGTGTGGGGACTGCAGCCCAGTTCTTCACGCAGCACCTTGGGGAACAGGCCCAGGCTGTGGTGTTCGTTGCCATTGCGCATGAAGACGCAACGATGCCCGTTGAAATTCACTTCTTCGGTCACTACGAAGCCCAGCCGCTCGGCATAAAATGCAGCGGCGGCGTCAAGGTCACGGACAAAGAGGTTTACTGGACCGATCTTGGTGATCTTGAAGGGCCTGGGAAGCAGAATGCCCTCCACATCAAATACGGCAGGCATGTTTTCCGTGTCGCGGGTGCCGGAGAAGATTTCTATTCCCTTCTCGACGGCCTCGTCGACTTCGGCTTCTTCCGACATCTGGGGAAGGGTGGGCGCCTCGCCGAACCCGCGATAGTGCATAGGGCGGGGCTTGCTGCGACCAAGCCAGCCTATCTGCTCGATGCCGTAATATAGCTCATTGATGTTGTCGTCGGGGTCCCAGACGTAGGTATGCCAGTTGCTCCCGGGCATATCCCGACCGGTGCGGCGGATGGGAATGCCGGTGTCGTTAAAGTACTGTTGACCGTTAACCACCTCGGCCAGAGAACCGGTCTGCCACGTAATCTGGTTGATAGTAACGTCGCCGTCTCCCTCGTGGCCGCTGCCTCGGCCCAGCACGTCCAGAGCCTTCTTCGGAAACAGCACGAAGGAGTGGTGGTCGCCGCCGTGGTGCATGAAAGCTCCCTGGCAGTCCTGGTCGGGGATGTCTTTAAGAATCTCTGCCCGCTGGGGGTTGCCCTTGAAGTTGAGGTGGTCGGAAATCTTGAAGCCCAGCAGGTCCTTGTAGAACCGCAGCCCCGCTTCCATGTCATACACATTGAAACCGAAGTGGCCCAGCCTGCGGATCTTGAAAGGCCGGGGCATAGTCACTCCGCCAACGTCATATAGCTTTTCCTGGATGGTAGCCATCTTCAATCTCCTTTAGTACAGCAATTAGGTAGTGCCGCCACCTGTTTCCGTAATGGTAATTGAACCAGTAACGGCGGTCAAACCAGGGTGAACTTGGGGCCAACCAATTCCGCTGCGGGGTGGACGCACGCCTGCTTGGGGCTGCCTTCAACTCCGATCCTTGACCCGCAGTGCGGGGTGAAGCTATTTCCCCACTTCCGGAGTAAGGGAGATCGTTTAGGACCTACCACCCGAGGGACTCCTTGATGAGAACCATTTTTATGCGGTCAGGGTTCTGTTCGTTCTCGAAGATCATCAGCTTGCCCAGGGGGGCTGCGGGGCGTCCCTGGGCTGTAGACCATTCGTGGTGGCGTTCCACGGAGAACCCTTTGACTCTTTCCAAGGCATCGTCCAGGGTGGGGCAGATTTTTTGGACGCCGGACACCCAGATTACTGTCTTCGCCCCGTAGACGTAGGCGCCCAGCTGGCTGCC
>DAOUHR010000164.1:0-9324 GCA_034428635.1 Dehalococcoidia bacterium | reverse complement strand
GGCGGCGTGCGACCGGTACCGGTATGAACTCCTGGGCTGCACTGCATATCACGATAACTGCACCGACAACCTGGCGGCGGCCCTGCTGGAACTGGGGCTGGAACCCCCCGAAACTCCCAGCCCCTGGAACCTTTTCATGAACATCCCGGTATCGGCGGATTGCAGCCTGGACTTCAAGCCTCCCGTCTCTGGCCCCGGCGACTACGTAACGCTGCGGGCGGAGATGGATTTGGTGGTGGCTTTCTCCGCCTGCCCCCAGGATATGGTGCCCATCAACGGCGTTGACTGTGTCCCTACCGAAGCGCACTTCCAGCTAGCGTAGTTTCCATCTCTTACGGGAACGAGATTAGAGAGCGCCCACACCTCTGATATCAGGAAATAGTCGGAACGTACCCGCGCACGCTGCCCGGACTGTTATACTGGGGGCGTCATCATTGGGCCGGTAGTCGGCCATTTACGTTACGAAAGAGAGGTGTCGGCATGAAGTGGGCCTCCGCAATTTCCGAGCAATCCTCGGTGGAGTCGGCCATTGAAGAATGCGTTGCCAGCCTGCGGGATCAGCTGGGCGATGCAGCAGCGGATCTGGCCGTGGTTTTCGCTTCCTCCCACTTCCACCAGAACTACGAGGCCATTCCCCAGCTAGTCCGCCAGAGTCTTGGCACCGGCGATGCCGGGCCACTCCTCCTGGGATGCTCGGGGGGCGGGATAATTGGAAACGGGCAAGAGGTTGAACAGAGTCCCGCCCTGTCCATTACCGCCGCGTCCCTGCCCGAAGTGACACTGACACCCTTTCACTTGGCCAGCGACGCGCTGCCGGACCTGGACGCCGGCCCGGCTTCCTGGGAGGAACTGCTAAAGGTGAGTCCAGCCGACGCCCCTCAGTTCGTGCTGTTGGCCGATCCATTTTCCTTCCCGGTGCAGAACCTGATCCTGGGCATGGACTTTGCCTTCGCCGGCGCCGCCAAAATCGGCGGTCTGGCCAGCGGGGGGCAGCAGCAGGGAGGCAATGCACTGTTCCTGGGCAACCGCGTTCACCGCTCCGGCGCAGTGGGAGTCGCCATGCACGGCAACATCACCATCGACACGGTGGTGGCGCAGGGGTGCCGCCCAATCGGCAAGCCCATGCGCATCACCCAGAGCCGGCGCAACATGCTGGAATCGCTGGACGGCGAAACACCCTTGAACGTCCTTCGAGCCCTGTTCCCCACCCTTACGGAGCGGGACCAGGGATTGATGCGCAACTCCCTGTTCCTGGGCGTTGTGATGGACGAGTTCATTGACGAACCACAACAAGGGGACTTTCTCATCCGGAACGTGATGGGCATGGACGACCGCAGCGGGTCGCTGGCCATCGGCGAGATGCTGAAGGAGGGCCAACTGGTCCAGTTCCACTTGCGGGACGCCGATACCTCGGCCCAGGATCTGGCGGCAGTGCTGGATCGCTACGCTGGTGACAACCGGGAAAACGACGTCCACGGAGCCCTGCTGTTCTCCTGCCTGGGGCGGGGCCAGTACCTGTATGGACGACCCAACCATGACACCGACCTGTTCCGGGACAAGTTAGGCTCCGTTCCCCTGGGCGGTTTTTTCTGCAACGGTGAAATTGGCCCGGTGAGCGGGACCACCTTCCTGCACGGCTATACCAGTTCTTTCGGCATTTTCCGGCCCCGAATGTAGCGGAAGTAACCCCAGGGTCAAGCCGCAGGACCTCCCCGTTATATGCCTGTAATCAAGGCCGGAATACCGGTCTCCCTGACCGGCCAGTTCCAGATCCAGGGAAGGCAGGCGTTGGCTGGGCTGCAAGCCTGGGTTGACGACGTGAACCAGGCTGGAGGGCTCAACGTTGACCGCGTCCAATGCCTCGTTGAACTGGTCCACTACGACGACGCCAGCCTCTCCGACACTGCGACATCGGCCACCCGCAGGCTGATTGAGGATGACCGGGTTGACCTGCTCTTTGGCCCCTATTCCAGCAGTTTGGCCCGTGCCGCCTCGGAAGTATCGGCGCAGAAGGGGCACGTATTCTGGAACCAGGGAGGCGCGGCCGAAGCCATTTATCAGCCTGGCAACCGGGTTGCAGGCATACTCTCGGGGGCGCGGGAGTACCTGTCAGCCCTGCCCGGAATTCTGAGGCAGGCCGACCCCGCGGCAGTCACCTTTGGCATCGTAAGGTGCTCCGCCGGAGCATTTCCGCGACAGGTAAGCGAAGGACTGGAAACGGGGGCCCTGGCCCTGGGGTTCACCAAAACGATTCACCTGGAATTTCCTCCCGAGAAGGCGGACTTCAGCGACTTGGCCCAACAGGTGGCGGAAGCGGTTCCGGATTTGCTCGTGATGGTTGGCCGGATACGCCATGACATCGCCATGGCCAAGGCGCTGGTTTCCTGTTGGGCCAATGGCGTAAGGTCAAAGGCGACCGCCGTCGTGGCAACTCCCATTGAACGGTTCCGGGAGGAACTGGGCAGCGATGTCGACGGTTTTGTGGGACCCAGCCAGTGGGAGGCTCCAGACCACGAAACGGGCTTTTTCGAGCCCGCCGATTATTTTGGCCCCACTCCATACCAGGCATTGTCCTCCCTGAACCGGGCAGCGAGCGCTGCCGGTCTTCCCGTTGACTATCCCATGGCGCAGGCCTACGCCGCCGGACTGACGGCCCAACGCTGCGTGGAAGCTGCCGGCAGCCTGGAACCGGATGCGCTTTGGGCTGCTGCTGCGCACCTCGACTTTCACACCTTCTTTGGCAGGTTCAAGATTGACCCAGCCACCGGGCGACAGGTGGGGCGGTCGGTCTACCTCGTTCAATGGCAACGGGGAGAGAAGGTAGTAATCTGGCCCCGAGAACAGGCTGAGGGGGACTTGATCATTCTTCAGGCTTAGGAGTGGTTTGTAATAACCAAGGGGCGGCCCTGCTGGTGGCCGCCCCGGTTCTTTCTCGGTCTCCTGGTCCTCTTTTTACGCCGATTGTGGCGCCTGGTGTGAAGCAACAAACTGAATTTCCCTAAAGCTGCATGGTCGAAGTAGCGCTGGGCGTTGGCTTGCCCGCGCTAGCAGGGTGGATTTCCACCAATGCCGCGGCCAACTCCGCCACCGCTTGCTGGTACTCGGCACTATTTTCTGCCTGACCGGGAAGATCAAAGACCTTGTGCGTCGTACTTAGTCCGCGGGCATAACGGTCTCGCGGCGAGTTCATATAACCATCCCCGGTAACCAGGAAAAGCACCCACTCATCCTGGCTTGCCTGTCGTTCCTCCGCAGCGATAATGTCGTTCCGTATGGTCTCGCTCCCCAGCCCGAGGGCGGAACTCACCACTATCAGCTTGTCGTAATGGCGAATCCAGCGCTCAATCTCCTCTTCTTCCGAAGTGCTGCGCCGGTCAACCAGTGCGCTGCCCCGGGCATTTTCGGGGAATATCCAGCAGCGTGCCCCATTGGCGCGAAGGTCATCCTGGAGCCTGGTCGCAAATGCCACGTCGTCAGCGGCGCAGGCGATGAAATATTCGCCCGACAGCGCCTGGGCCTCGCTGATTGACTGCTGGAAGGCATCCAGGTACTGAGGAGAACCCACGCCGGCCAGGAACATTTCAGGAATACCCCCGCCCGACCGGAACAGGGAGTCCACGCCCAAGGTGCTGGGGGCGTCATGTCGCACCGCGTCCAGCCCCATCGCACCGTTCAGATTGCAGTTCTGGAAAACGGTGTAGCCCATAATGCTGCCGGTAAAGTCGGCGCCATTCATGGGAGTGGCGTTAAAGACTGCCTCGTAAAAGTCACTGTCCCTGAAGACAGCATCGGTCAGGTTGGTGCGGGTCAGGGCAGTGCCATTGAGAGTGGCCCCGGTCAGGTCAGCGCCCGTCAAGTCGGCCCGGTCCAGGTTGGCCCTGGAGAGATTGGCTCCCCGAAGGTTGGCCCCGGCCAAGTTAGCGTCGGAGAGAATAATGCGGTCCATATCGGAGTTGCTGAAGTCCGCCTGGCGGCAATCTGCGCCGCGGAAATTGGCGCCATTCAGCAGGGAGTTAACAATCCTGGCTTCCCGCAGGTCGGCGCGATAACAATGTATGGGGTTGAGCCGACAGTCGGAAAGAACGGCGCGGCGGAGCATAGCGCCCATCAGGTCCGAGTTGCGCATATCCGCTCCCGTCAGGTTTACCATTGGTATGCGGGTATGGCTCATGTAGCAGGCGTTCAAGTCCATGAACTCCCCGGGGTGTTCTTCACGCCACTTGGCCACGGCATCCCTGCCCTGCCTTACTATCTGCACCTGATCCATATTGGCCATGATTATTCTTCTCCCGCGACGTTCGAATAAGGTAGTGAGCAATTCCCCTGGGCAATGGCTATGGTAGTCATTGGGAATCGGGCCTGTCAACTTGAAAATCCCTCCCATAGCAGTCTGGAAAGAAGCCCTTGACCTCGGTCAACCGCATTGGCTCTTCGGGAGAACCCGCAGTGCACGTACCCTCTGGTGAAAAGGTTCAGGTCATTTAAGGTATAATCCGGCAATGCTGTTGACTATCGACATTGGCAATACTGCAGTTACCATTGGCGTATTCGACGGGGAGAACCTGTTGACCACGTATCGGCTCTCCACCGACTCCCGCCGCCTCACCGACGAATACGGCCTGCAACTGGTGGGCCTGCTGAACCTGGGCGGGATTGACCCATCGAGCATTGATTCCGCCTGCATCTGCAGCGGCGTACCTCCGTTGACAGTGGTCTTTTCCGATCTGTGCCAGACTTTCTTCGGCGTGCCCCCACTTACGGTATCTGCCGGCGTGCGAACAGGGCTGCGCATCCTTTACGACTCGCCCCGGGACGTGGGCGCCGACCGAATCGCTGATGCCGTGGCGGCCCTTGAACTTTATTCGCCTCCCCTGATTGTGGTGGACCTGGGTACCGCCACAGTTTTCGACGTGGTAAACCGGGAGGGAGAGTACCTGGGTGGAGTGATATCTCCGGGCATAAGCGTGGCCGCAGATGCCCTTTTCTTCAACGCCTCTCAACTCCGCCGGGTAGAACTGGTTGCGCCCAGGTACGTGGTAGGGCGCAACACCGTGAATGCAGTCCAGTCAGGCCTGGTATACGGTTACGCGTCGCTTGTAACCGGCATGGTTGACCGGATCAAGGACGAAATCGGCAGGGATGCCCAGGTAATTGGTACCGGCGGCCTGGTCACGGTGATTTCCGGCCACACTGACGTTTTCCACGACATTAACCAGGACCTGACCCTCATCGGCCTGCGCCTGATCTACGAAATGAACCAGGAAAAGCCGGCCAGGGCAAGGAACTAATCTCATCTGATGGGATAGAATTTAGAGAATAGCTACCGACAGATTTGTCCCTTTATCGGAGGCGCGATGGCTGGGCCATTGGCTGGCAAGCACGTTATTCTGGGTGTCACCGGCAGTATCGCCAGTTATAAGGCCGTCGACCTGGCCAGCAAGCTGGTGCAGGCCGGCGCCCTGGTTGACGTGATAATGACCTACGGGGCCACCCAGTTTGTCACGCCGCTGGCATTTCGCAGCATCACCCACCGGGAAGTAGTGACCGATACCTACGACGTCAATTCCCAGTTTGCCAACGAGCATGTGGCACTGGCCCGCCGCGCCGACATAGTGGCAATTGCTCCGGCCACGGTAAATTGCATTGCAAAGCTGGCCATGGGTCTGGCCGACGATCCCCTGACTACCACCGTCATTGCCACCTCCGCACCCTTGCTTGTGGCCCCGGCCATGGACGCAGATATGTACGCCCACCCGGCCACCCAGGAAAACCTGGAAAGGCTGCGCCGGAGAGGCGTGGCTATTGTCGGGCCCGCGCCGGGCCGCCTGGCGTCCGGGCTGATGGGCATGGGCCGCCTGGTAGAACCTGTTGACCTGCTGGGTCATGTCTCCGCAACCCTGGGCCGCGACGGTGACCTGGCGGGACGTACCATCGTGGTAAGCGCCGGCGGCACCCAGGAGCCCCTGGACCCGGTGCGCGTAATCACCAATCACTCCTCAGGGAAGATGGGATACGCCCTGGCGGAAGCTGCAAGGGACCGGGGAGCGCGGGCCGTGCTCGTAACCGCTCCTACTGGCCTGCCCAACCCGCCCCTGGTGGATGTGGTAAAGGTTCAGACGGCCGACCAGATGGCCCAGGCAGTTAAGCGGGAGGTGACCAGCGCCGACGCTCTGATTATGGCGGCGGCGGTGGCCGATTACCGACCGGCATCGGCGGCGGAACAGAAAATAAAGAAGTCGGACGATGAATTGACCATTGAACTGGCCAAGACCACAGACATCCTGGACACGGCCCGTGGGGACTTTGTAAGGGTGGGGTTTGCCGCCGAATCCGAAAACCTGGTGGCAAATGCCACCGACAAGGTCATCCGCAAGTCCCTTGACCTTATAGTCGCCAACGACATTACCGACGCCGACAGCGGATTCGGCTCCGACACAAACAAGGTTTTCTTCGTAGACCGGGAATTGAAGGTAGAGGAACTGCCCCTGCTAACCAAGTACGAGGTGGGGCAGCGGATTCTCGACCGGGTGCGGGACCTGTTGGCGGGCGCGGCCGGTAAAGGAGATTAAGGATGGACCCGCAGCCAGTTACCCTTTCAGGTCGGCGCGTCCGCCTGGAACCTGTAGCGCCGAGTCATGCTCCGGATCTTTATGCTGTCGGCCAAGAAGAAATCATCTGGCGCTACCTTCTCACTCCTCCCTTCACGACCCTGGAGGATGCTGAGAACTGGGTAAAGATGTGCGTCTCCCGCAACGACACCGGGGAACGGTTGCAGTTTGCCGTGGTGCAGCCGGAATCAGGGAAATCCATCGGTTCCACCGGTTACCTGGACATTGACCGCCCCAATCGGGTCCTGGAGATTGGGATGACCTGGTACGGGGTGGAATACCAGCGCACCTTCGTAAACACCGAATGCAAGTACCTTCTGCTCAAACACGCCTTTGACGACCTGGGGGCACGCCGGGTGTGCCTCAAGACCGATACCAACAACACCCGCTCCAGGCGCGCCATAGAAAGAATTGGCGCAGTTCAGGAGGGCATATTCCGCAACCACAGAATTAACCGGGATGGCTCCAACCGCGATTCAGTCTACTACAGCATTATTGAAGAGGAGTGGCCCGAAGTTAAGGCGGTGCTGGAGAAAAGATTGACCAGTGACTGAATCTCGTCAATGGATTCTTACCGTTGATGGGACAGCCTTCTGTGGCGCTGATAGGCGCCGGGTCTCCCAAATTCCGATAGAAAAGCCAGAGGAGACGCATTCACCAGTCTCCTCCGGTTTCTTGTCCCAGGCTTCCAGAGTTCTGGCGCCGCTCAGATCCGCCTATTCCCCGCCGGACTCGCTTTCAAATGGCGGAGTCACAGCGGAATGGCCGCGCTAGATTTCCAGCCCAATGATGAAATACCAGGCCAGCATCACAATCCCGAAGATGTTAACTATCCGATAAAGCCGGGCCAGTTCGTGAATGTGATCAGCAATAACCAGCGTTTCCAGGGATGCTGCGCCAAGCGCCTCCACTGCAATCGCAATTACCCCGTATGCCCCGTTCAGCCTCGGGGCAAGGCAGAAAGCCAACAGGAGTACGCCGAAAACGCTGGCAAAGGAGGTCACGATCCTGATTCCGGACTTAACCAGCTCCAGGGTTACCGCCATCAGCGTTGCGCCCTGCTGCAACATGGGGTCTTGCAGGTGAAGCAGGGTGTGGACGATGACGTGATTCATGCCACGTCCCACTATGCCGGCGATAAAGGCAAAGGTGATCGCCAACAGGCCAAGCCTGACCAATACATCAGCCGCGGTTCCCTTTCCTGCGGGACGGCGAATTCACCAGATTCCAAAAAGCAGCATTACCAGGCTCACTACTGCCATAAAGGTGGATACGTGAGTCCACAGCCCGGCGTCTGCAAGAACCTGGACCTTCTCAACCAGTGGAGTGGATCCGGTGACCGGATTATTCAGCAACCCCCCCGGCCGGAATAAGAACATCAACAGACCCAACACCGTACCTGCCTTCAAGACTATGCCGGTAAAGCGATTTTCGGTGAGATTCGTTCCTGCCTCCTTTCTTCCAATCCCAGAAAAAGGGCCCAATTGCAGTTTGCTGCTGTCCTGATTGTCTAAAGCCGGGACTAATCCGGTACCGCAGTATTATTCCTGCCGTCTTCAGGTTTAACACCAGCCAGGTCGCCAGGTTACCGGAGGGTCATACAAAGAAAAGGGGCGAAAGCTTCTTTCTCCTTTCGCCCCAGATATGCCAGTAGTTTAATTGTCACAGAGTCCCAGTGATTCCAGCTAGTCGTCCTTCAACGCCGGTATCACCTTTGTTCCCAGCAATTCCACGGACCGCATCACGTCCTCGTGGGGCATGTCTCCCTCGTTACCGTAGATAAGCATGTAGCCCGGGTCCAGAGACTGTTTAATGTAGCGCAGCTTCTCGATGACAGTATCGGGGCTGCCCACGATGATGTTGTGGGCGTCCTGCAGTTCCTCGTAGCTCATCCGGCGGCCGATGGTGCCCGTGCCAATGGTGGGCCGGGACATTTTGATACGGAGAGCCTCCCGCGACTGGTAGCCCGGCGGGTCGTTGAACTCGATGGGTCCGCGCTGGCGGTGGGTCTCCGTCCACAGGAAAGTGCGGCCCACTTCCTGGGCCCGCTCGTCGGTGTCCGCAACCAGGCAGCGAATCAAGTAGCCGAAGTGCTCCGGACCTGGTTCGTAACCCTCTTCACGGGCAGTTTCGAAATAAATGTCCTTCAGCTGCTTGGTCAGGTCCAGCAGGGAGCCCAGATTCATGTAGGGGTACATCCGCTTGGCGGCCCAGATAACGCTTTCCGGGCTTCCAGTGCCCGGGAACCAGATATCCGGGTGGGGTTTCTGAATGGGCACTACCCAGGGGTTGACCATCCGGTGGGGGAAGTAGCGACCTTCCCAGCGGAAGGGGCCTGGGTCGGTCCAGCACTTGACTATCAGGTCGTGGGCCTCCTCAAACCTGTCCCTGTTTTCCGTGGGGCTGATACCGGCGTGAAGCGTTTCCACGGCGGTGCCTCGCACGAACCCCGAAATGATTCGGCCGCCGGAAATGCAGTCCAACATGGCGATTTCCTCGGCCATTTTCACCGGGTCATTGAGGGCAATCACGTTGCCCAGCATGGCAATCTTGCACCGCTTGGTCACCTTGGCTATGACCGCCGCGTCCACGTTCACCGAGGGCTTCATGCACCAGTAGGAGGAGTGGTGCTCGTTGGACATGATCCCGTCAAAACCCACCTCGTCGGCCAGGGCGTACTGGTCGTGGTAGTTGTTGTAAAGAGCGTGGGCCTTTT
>DAOUHR010000163.1:0-3983 GCA_034428635.1 Dehalococcoidia bacterium | reverse complement strand
CAAGCTCTACTTCAAGCGCTGCCGCCCCGTCATGGCCCGCTACCTGGGCTGCGGCATCTGCATGAAGGTATGCCCCATCCAGAAGTACGGTCTCCAGAACGTCATGGAGCACTATGCCGAGACCGGTCAGGTCCTGGGCAAGGGCACCCACGACCTGGAAGGCTACACCCTGGAAGGCAAGGGCTACTTCGGCCCCGGCGAAATGCCCGTCTTCGACGCCAACTTCTTCGACATGCCTCACGGCGGCACTGACGAGCACGCCTTCGAGTCCTTCAAGAAGCAGGCTCTGTCCACCGGCGGTGAAGTCAGCGACGAAATGCTGGCCGAGCTGAAGGACGGGATCCTCAGGTCCATATTCCAGGCCTCTGACAACGTCGGCATGATGGACGAGGACGCCGACTACATCTAGTCGTCTTCCCCGGTCCATTCCGGACCAGACCAAGCGAGGGCCAGCATCCGCAAGGTGCTGGCCCTCAGTCTTTACCCTTCCGCCGGCTTGGGACGTCTCCACGGTCCCATGCCGTTCAATCCCGGTCTCCAGGCATGCCAGAGCCGGAGCCTCTGCCGGTAACTACTCCCGGGAGCTTGCTATCTGGGCTCCCCATTTTGCCGTGGGTGCCTAGACCCCGGCCTATTCGTAACCCCGATCAGGGAACCGGTAGCCATAGAAGTTGCCCCCGTCCCGATCGTTATCCACGAACACGAAGATGGAGGTGTTCTCACCGCGGCTCCACCTGGCCGTGCCGGCGCACTCAACCCTGGTCGAGTTGCTGATAATGATCCGCAGGTCATAGACCTTCAGGATTGCGATGTCCTGGCTACGGCTCAGTTCCTTGCTCAAGTCTGCAACCGTATCACAGTTTGCGCTCCCCAGCACGTGGGTGCGCAGTACCTGGTCTGCCCGCCGGCCGGGATCCAGTTCCGCATAGGAATCGAAGGCTGGGCGGCTGGACTCGGCCGAAGCCGTTGGCGTGGGCACGGCCTGCTGGGTTGTTGCCAGCGGGGTCAGCACCACGCCCGGCGTGGGTGTGGGGTAGGGCGTATAGGTCGGCAGGGGCGTAGACGTGGCTGCCTGCGTGGGCGTGGGGTAAGGAGTATAGGTCGGTTGAGGAGTGGCCGTGGGGTAGGGCGATGCCGTCGGCACCGGGGTGGTGGTTGGGTAAGGTGTGGAGGTGGGGTACGCCGTAGCCGTCGGGTAGGGAGTATGGGTCGGCCAGGGCGTGGCCGTGGGCGCCGCCGCCAGTTGATTGGCTACCTCCGCTTGCACCGTGGCCTGCACGTCCGGCGTATCCACGGCCTCAGGCTCAGTTGTGCATGCCGCCGTTAGCAACAGCAACAATGCTATTGGCAGAATGCAACGCATAGTTCGGAGCAACGTTTTCTTACTGCATACCATAGTCTGAGCAATCCCCCAAGATTATGTAATCGACTGTAGACTATAGCAGACCCGCCCGAAACTTACCCTGAATACCCTGCCCCCTTTTTAACCAGTTTGGCTCTTTGATACACGCGAAAGCCGCAACGGCAGGGCAGCCATCAGCTGCATCATCCTTGACCCACGCCCTGCCTGCGGGTAGGATTGTGCTACCAATAAGGCAAGCTGGGAGGCTACGCAAACATGCCCGCAAACTATACTGAGGAATTTGTCGAGGTCGGCGGCTCAAGGGTGCAGCTGCGCAAGGGAGGCTCCGGCGATCCCCTGTTGGTCCTGCACGGTGCCGGCGGCAGTGGAGGCTGGCTCCGCTACCTCGACGCCCTGGCAGAACGTTTTACCGTGTACCTGCCTTCCCACCCGGGGTTCGACGAATCGGAGCGGCCCGAGTGGATGGAAACCATGCACGACATGGCCTGTTTCTACAACTGGTTCGTGGAGAGCCAGGGTATCCATGGCTGCCGGGCTATTGGCTTTTCCATGGGCGGCTGGCTGGCCTCGGAAATGGTGGCCGCCGCTGGTCCCGTCTTCAGTAAGCTGATGCTGGTGGGCTCCGTGGGCATAAGGCCCAACGAGGGGGAAATCGCCGACGTTTTCATCATCACTCCTGCCCAGGTTATAGACTTGTTGTTCCACGATCCGTCCCAGGCCCCCGAATACAACCAGGTCTTCGGCCAGGCTCCGACTCCGGAGCAGTTGGCCGTTCTGGAGCGCAACCGGGAAATGTCGGTCCGCATCTGCTGGAAGCCCTACATGCACGACCTCAGCCTGGCCCAACGTTTGGCCCGGGTTAACATTCCCACCCGCATCGTGTGGGGCCGCGACGACAAACTGGCCCCGGTGGAGTGCGGCCACCTGTTCCAGCAGGCCATCCCCGGCTCCGACCTGGTAGTCATCGACAATTGCGGCCACCTGCCCCAGATGGAAAAGACCGACGAGTTTCTGCAGGCCGCCACGTCGTTCCTTTAAACGCCAACTGAATTTACATGGATGGACTGGATATACAGGATAGGATGGATTAAGGGCAAAGTAACGGCAGGCCCAGACCAACCCTATCCTTTTCATCCTGTCCATCCATGATTCAATTAGGAGGAAAGCTTTGCTGCCACGATTCCGCGTAGACTTGGAAGAGGCCATTTCCGTTTCCGGCGACGACCTGAAGGGCACCGTCGCCGCCATATTCGAGAAGGTGGGGGTTCCGCCCGATGACGCCGAACTTGGCGCCGACGTGCTGGTGCTGGCCGACCTGCGGGGCGTGGACAGCCACGGAGTCTCCAACATGCTCCGCAGCTACCTCGGCGGCTACCAAAGGGGCGAAATCAATCCCCGCCCTAACATCAGCGTTGTCCGCGAGACTGCCGCCACGGCCAGCATCGACTCGGACCGGGGGCTGGGCACCATCGTAACCCCCAAGGCCATGGACATCGCTATACGCAAGGCGTCGGAAGTTGGCGTAGGAATGGTTACCATCGGCAACTCCCGTCACTTGGGAATGGCATCCTACCACGCCATGCGGGCCCTGGAACACGACATGATCGGTATCTGCATGACCAGCGCGCCGCCCCGCATGGTGCCAACCTTCGGCGCCGAACCGCGCCTGGGTACCAACCCCATTGCGGTAGCCGTTCCCGCCCGTAACGAGCCTCCCTTCGTCTTTGACGCCGCCACCAGTTCCGTGGCCCAGAACAAGATTGAGATTGCCCGCCGCCTGGGCGCCGACCTGGAGCCGGGCTGGCTGGCCACCGACGACGGCACCCCCATCATGGAGGAGGTGCCTGTGCCCGAGACCTACCACCTGCTGCCCGTGGGCGCCACCAGGGAACTGGGTTCCCACAAGGGCTACGGCCTGGCCTGCGTGGTGGACATCTTCGCCGGTGTGCTCACAGGCTTCGGCTATGGCGCCGTGCCTGGCCGTCCCAACTTCGGGCACTACGTAGCCGCCTACAACGTCGCCGGCTTCGATGACCCCGACCACTTTAAGGATGAAATGGACGGCTGGCTCCAGATGATGAAGAGCACAAAGCCCGCCCCGGGCCACGACCGAGTCCTGGTGGCCGGCCAGCCCGAGGCCGAAATGGAAGAAGTCCGCCGCAAGGAGGGAATCCCTCTTCACCCGGAGGTAGTCCAGTGGGTGCGCGACACCTGCGCGGAACTGTCGGTCCGGTGCATGTTTTAGGGGAGTGCCACAGCGCTATGCCGCAGTGGATTAGAGGCCTGGGAACGGCGGAGCTGGAAGGACAGGTAAAGCCATGAAAGCAGTGTGGTTCGAACAGAACGGTCCCGCGGAAGTAATGCAGGTGGGCGAGATGCCCGAGCCCGAACCGGGCCCTGGCGAAGTCCGTATCAGGGTGGTTTCCTCCGGCGTTAACCCTTCCGACTGGAAGCGGCGCCTTGGCTCCACTGCGCCCATGGCATTCCCACGGGTTATCCCCCATCAGGACGGTTCGGGCGTCATTGACCGCGTGGGGGCAGGCGTACCGGCGTCCCGAGTAGGTGAAAGGGTCTGGCTCTTCGAGTCCCAGTTTGGTCGGCCCTTCGGCACGGCGGCGGA
>DAOUHR010000162.1:0-32283 GCA_034428635.1 Dehalococcoidia bacterium | reverse complement strand
TAACAGCGGCACACCCCAGGAGATAGTCAACGTCTACGCCCATGGAGAGTCGGTGGTTACCTTCATGATACTGGAGTACGGCGAAGGGAAGATGGCCGAGTTGATGCAGGCCCTCACTCGTACGCTGGACATTGATTCCGCCCTAATGCAGGTGTATGGCCTGGACCAGCATGGTATTGATTCGGCCTGGCGCCAGGAACTGGGTCTGGACCCCCTCCCCAAGCCCGACGATCCTCGTCGCCGTCCTCTGCTGGAGAACATACCTGACGCAACGATTGCTCCCGTATTGATGCCAACCTTTGCGCCCAGGGAAACGGCCCCCGATAGATCTTCCGGCCCTGTTTCCGCTCCGGCGCCGGCGGTGGAAGCTGGGCCGGCTCCCACTCGGACAGCTCCGCAAGTGGTTGAACTGCAACCCACGGCAGCGCCGGTAGCGCCGCCGCCAGTCCTGGAGCAACCTACAGCCGTGTCTCAGGAATCCGCCGCTCCGGTAGTGGAATCGCCTGACGGCAGTGCACCGGAACCAACTGCGGGAGGCTGCAACCCCCCGGGGATGCAGGGCGGCTTCGTTGGTGAAATAGCCCTCCTCCTGTTGTTGGGCGCACCGCTGGGACTGACTGGAATAAGACGGTTCAACGGACGTAAACAGTAGCCTGGAGGGAAGAAAGGGGCAAAGGACAATCCCGCGCAGCCATGGAAACTGTAGAGGCGGGGCCCGCAGAGTTGTCGAACAAGCTCTGCGGGCCCCGCCTTCTCCGTTCCCTTAAGGGCAAGCGGCGTCAATGGGCACGGGGATTAAATGCATCATTTAAGCCGTCCCCCAGCAGGCTGAACGTGAACAAAAGGAGCACCAGCACACTGGAGGGGACCAGGGTCAGGTGCGGGTCGCTGCGCAGAACGGAGATGTTTCCGTTCTCGAAAATCATAACGCCCAGGCTGGGTGTGGGGGGCTGGATTCCGATGCCCAGCCAGCTCAGCACTACCTCGGCCCCCGCTACGGCGCCCAGGCCGGCTGAGACGGATACTATCACCGGGCTGATGACGTTGGGCAGCAGGTGACGGCCCAGAATCCTTTTGGAACTGGACCCCAGGGCTCTTGCGGCTTCTATGTACTGGTTCTCCCGAGCCTGGAGCACCTGGCCCCGTACCAGGCGGGCCATGCCAAACCAGGAGAATGCCGCCAGCGCCAGGGAAATCACCGTGTAGTCGACTATGCCCAAGCGAATAATCCAGTCGATGCCGGTAGCATCTTCAAATCCCCGCACCCACTGCAAAATCCGGGGTTTCACCGTTGCAACTATTATCAATACCAGGAAAATGTCGGGGAATGCGGACGTTACCTCTCCCACCCGCATGATTATTCCGTCGGCCCATTTCCCGAAGTAGCCCGCTATCAACCCCAGGCTGACGCCAACAATGAGGGCCCCGGTTACCAGCGAAGTTATGGTGATGATCACAGTAGTACGCAGCGAATACATTACCCGGCTTAGCAAGTCCCGGCCCAGGCGGTCGGTGCCCAGGGGATGTGTCAGGCTGGGTCTTTCCTTTACGGACGAAAGGTCCTGATCGTTATAGCCGTGTGGGGCCACCAGCGGCGCAAATATGCCGGAGCCGTACATGACGGCGATGATCACCAGGCAGGCCATGGCCAGCTTCTTGCGCGAAAGGCGGCGGACAGACAGGTAAAAGTAGCTGTGCCCCTTGGTATCGGACTCGGGCAGCTGAAGACGCTGGACTTCATCCCGCAACGTAATCACCTCCCAGCCGTATCCGGGGGTCCAGCATGGGATAGATAATGTCTACTACCAGATTGGCAATGACGAAAAGAGTGGTTCCCAGCAAGGTCACCGCCATGATAATCGGGTAATCCCTCGAGAACAGGGATTCGATGGTCAGAAGTCCCACTCCGGGAATGCCAAAGTACAGTTCCACGATAAAGGAACCGCTGGCCAGGCCAGCCAGGGAAAAGCCTAGGGTAGTAACCACCGGAATCATTGAATTGCGAAGGATGTGGCGGACCCGCACCAGTCGTTCCGGCAGGCCCTTGGCCCGGGCAGTGCGGATGTAGTCCTGGCCGATGACGTCCAGGGTGCTGGCCCGGGTGAGGCGGGTAACGATGGCCACCCCGGGAATGCCCAGCACAATGGCCGGCATAATGATACTGGTGGAGAAAAAGCCGTCCCAGCCGTGGGTTGGCAGAATACCCAGTTTCAGGGAAAAGATGAGCAGGGCAATGGGAATGGTGAGGAATACGTGCATGGACTGCCCCACCAGCGTGAATGCCACCATGGCGCTGTCCCACCAGGTGCCTTGGCGGAGGGCGGCGAACAGGCCCGCCGCGACTCCCAGGGTAATGGAAATCAGCAGAGCAGCAAAATTCAGCTGCGCGGAAATCCATATCTTGCTCTTGAGCAGATCTGTAACGCTCCGCCCCCGGTACTGGTAACTCTCACCAAAGTCTCCGCGCAATGCGTTGCCAACGTACCGCGCATATTGGATCGCAATGGGGTCATCCAAACCCTGCTGGGCCCGTATTCTGTCGTAGGCATCCTGCCTGAAATTTTGCCCTAGCAGAATCTGCACCGGATCCCCTGGGCCGAAGCGGCCCAGGGCGAAGGTGATAAAGGACACGATCACAAGGAGTATCGGTACCCAGATCAGCCGGCGGACTATATAAGTTGCCACGGCTAACTCCTCGTTGCCGGATTAATTCTGTTCAAAGTGGATGTACCGGAACTTGGGTATGGTCAGCGGCAGCAGGAAGTAGTCCTTGACTTCGGACTTGATTAGGAAGTACCAGTCCTCGTCGTTCCAGAGCAGCACCCAGGGAGCGTCATCCAGGATCATTTCTTCGACCTGGTTGTACAGCTCAAAACGACGGGTAACGTCCTGCTCTATCCTTGCCTGCTCCAGGACGGCGTCCACTTCCGGATTGGAGTAATTAGTGCGGTTGCCATCGCTTTCGCTATGGAACAGCAGGTCCAGGAAGTTCTCCGGGTCGGGATAGTCGGCGCCCCAGCCCAGGGAGAACATCTGGTAGCGCTCCTGGTTCACGTCCTCAAGGAAAGTTGCCCATTCCGTTTGCTGGATCTCCACCTGCAAGCCCAGTTCCTGCTCCCACGCCTGCAGGATTACCTCCAGGCCCAGGGGTACGGCCGCGCCCAGGCTGCCAGAAATACTTAACACCAGGCGGGGAATGCTGTCGGGATCGGCCCCATATGTGGATTCGGCCAACAGGCGGCGGGCCTCCTCCGGGTCATAGGGATAGGGATCCAGGTCAGGATTGAATGATGGGAACCGGGGCGGGATGATTGTCCTGGCAGGCCGCACGGCGCCCTCGTAAACCACGTCTGCAATTTGGTTCCGGTCAAAAGCCAGGTTCAGCGCTTTGCGGAACTTGGGGTCTTCCAGTGGTGGTTCCTCGGCGTTCAGGCCGATGTAGCTGGTAGTGAAACGTGCCGGATAGGGGTGAACCAGCGGGTTCAGCGGGCTGGACGGGTCCAATATCCTTTCAAGGTCAGCCAGGCCTACGCCGGTAACGTGTATCTCGTCGTTTTCGAAGAGAATCATGCTGGAGCCGCCGCTTAGGATCATTTCCACTTCGTCCAGGTGGGGTGGGCCCAGGTGGTAGTGCTCATTGCGGGCCAGGCGAATTGTCTCCCCGATGGTGTACTCGGCCAGTTTGAAGGGACCGGTGCCATTGGGGGTCTCAAACCAGTTGTCGCCGGTCTCCACGTTTTCCTGGTCCAGTACGAATCCCGTGGGGTAGGTAAGCTTGGCCAGGAAATAGGCCTTGGGAGCGTCGATGGTGAACCGGATTGTCTGATCGTCAACCACCTGGACCCCGGAAACCTCGGAAGCCGCCTCGTCCAGCCTGGCCTGAACGCCAACAACGTCGTTCAGGTACTGGTCAACCACCGGCGATACCAGTTCCGGGTCCGCTACCCGTTCGATGGACCATTTTACGTCCTGGGCGGTAACGGGAGTGCCGTCGTGGAACTTGGCGTTGGGGTGGAGAGTGAAGGTGTATTGGGTGCCGTCGGGGCTGATTTCCCACCTCTCCGCCAGGTCCAGCGCAACGGAAAAGTTGAAGGGTTCGATATTGACCAGCCCGCCAAAAATTTCGTTGACCAGCAGGCCGGAAATGTTGTCCTCAGCCAGGTGGGGGTCAAAGGTAGGCGGGTCGGCGAACAACAGACGGAGGGTACCGCCGTCCGTGGCCATCCCATTGCCGCTGTTTGCGGGACGTGTCCCCCCTACGTATTCTGCCTGGCTGGGAGCCTCCTGGGAAAATATGGGGGCCGGAGGTTCTACCACCGGTGATCGAGGGGTCTCCGCAAGGGCAGGGACGGCGGTTGGTTGTGTATTTGGCTGGTTGTTTTGTGGGTTATCTGGCTGGGTATTGGTGCTGGCCCCAGTATCGGCCACGGTCGGCTCAGGAGCCTGAGATTCGTTACTGGGGGGCGTCGTCGGATTCGTCTGAATCACCGGATCTTCCGCAGAGTCTCCAGGGAAACAGGCAACAACGAACAGCCCCAGGATGGTCAAAATCAGGAGTGTCGTCCAGCGCATACGTACCTTCCAAATTGGTAAATTGAATAAGAGATTCCGTTCGGGAGAATGGCAGGCTACTTGCTTAATAACATAATCTTCCTCAAGCATTATATTTGTTTATTGCCTCGCAAGGCAATAAACAGGTACCAAGAATCAATAACCCGGGCTCACACTTCTTCTTTCAGCAGGTAATGGCTGACCGGTGGCGCCGCGTCGCCGGACAAGTGATGACCGCCCGAGCTTTTGCGTTCAGTTGAAAGCGGGCCGCCTTTTTGTTACCATACCTGTCGCCACTTTTCCCGGGCCGTAGTGCCCCGGGATAGAAGCGAAAGCTTCATGCGGCGAGCGTAGCCAAGAGGCCTAAGGCGCCTGTCTGTGGCACAGGAGATCACGGGTTCGAATCCCGTCGCTCGCCCCAATCACTCAGCCCTCTTTGCGCCTGTAGCTCAATGGATAGAGCACTGGGCTTCGGACCCAGGGGTTGCGGGTTCGAGTCCTGCCAGGCGCGCCACACGTTAGCTTTTTCAAACCGGCCCCGGACGCCGATTCCGGTGAGCAACGTCTAGATTCCTGGTTGCATCTATATACGTGGTAGCGTCCCTTTCGGATGCGGCCCCGGAGTCTGGTTATCCTATTGCAGGAAGCATAAAAGTGAACCGGTCAAGCAGGGAAATCTGGCTGCTGGGCCATCGACTCTGTATGCAGGGACTAGTGGACCTGGCCTGAGAACTGAGGGAGTTGGCAGGTCGGGGCGACCTGCAAGGTGAGGAGTCCATTACCCTTGCGGTTAGCCTGCTGCAGGATAAGATAGCTGAATATTCCCTTGCAGGCGCTGACGCCATCGTTTTTGCCTTGGAAGATGAACTGCGGGCCCTTCGTCTGGGCGCCAGCCTTTCGGCGGACAAGGCTAAGCCTGAAGCTGGGTTGACGCCACAGGTTTAGCCGCCGTGGCAGCGCTTGTACTTCTTGTTGCTGCCGCAGGGGCACTTTTCGTTGCGGCCAATCTTGCGCCCTTCGCGACGTGAGATGGCCTTCTTTTCTTCACAGTTATTGCAGGTACAGGCCGGCGGATGCTCGGCGTACCAGTTCGTTCTTACCATTAGTTCCTTACCATCTTAGGAATCCGGATACCCGGGCTTGCCAATGAAGAGCTCAGGGGAGACCTACTTCACTTCCAGAAGTTCCACCTCGAAAACCAGGGTGGAGTTGGAAGGAATCAGCCCGTTGCCGACGCTGCGTTCGCCGTAGGCCAGTTCCGGGGGAATAGTGAACTTCCACTTGTCTCCCACCTGCATCAGGGCGACTCCCTCGTCCCAGCCCTGGATTACGTTGCCCTGGCCGACGCCAAACTCAAAGGGCTGTCCCCGGTCCACCGAGCTGTCGAACTTGGTGCCGTCGGTAAGCCACCCCGTATAGTGGACTACAGCCGTGTCACCGCGGGAGGGTGATTCCCCGTCGCCGGAGGCAAGCACTTCGTATTGAAGGCCCGAGGCAGTGGAAATCAGGCCGGCGCTTTCTTCCTGGGAACAGGCCATGAGGAGCAGGGCTAGCAAGGGCAGGATTATCCACAGCTTCACGGGTCCCTCCTGGTCAGGTTGATTACCTCGGCGTTGGAGGCGGCAACGAGGTTGTCGGGCGTGATTATTATTTCCTGTCCCCAAACGCCGGCGCCTACGCCCAGTTCATTGTATTCGGTCAAGGCGGCGTCCAGCAGGGAACGGAACCCCGTGGGCTGCCAATGGAAGGGCGGGATTGATCCCACGGCATAGCCTGTTACTTCCTTGACCAGTTCGGGGTCAGCCAGGCTGATGTTGCGGGATGCCAGGGCCCGCTTGAGCTGGCCGGATATGGCGTGGCGGTCTCCGCCCAGCATTACCAGCGCCATCTGGCCATCTGCGGTTTGGAAAAGCAGCGTCTTGACCATCTGCCCTTCCTCAAAGTCCAGTGCGCGCGCAACGCTCGCGGCCCCCTTTTCCGTGTCCGGCGAAAACTCCAGTCTGCGGTAGGGTATGCCCCGCTCTTCCAGGTAGTTGTGGGCCGGCAAGTCCATGAGTGTTCGACCCCAGACGAAATAGGCTGGAAACAGCTTTGAAGTAGCGTAGGCCAATTTCGGCCCCCGGTCAATGTGCCGAAACGGCAAGGCCATCCAATAAGGACTGCCCAAAAACTGGCGGGGGCGTCATTTGCAGCCGCCCCCGCCGGTTATTTGACTGGACTCTTGATGTTATGGGCCTGGTCTGGCCCCCAGCTTGACGGTTAGTTGAACGGTTTCGCCATTGCGAATGACGTCCATTGATACTTCCTGATCGGGGCGGGTGTTGGCCACCAGGTAGGCGATAACGTCGTCTATGGTTTCCACGGCGTCGCCGTCGATGGCCACAATGATGTCGCCGCCAATGGGCAGTTCAAGGCCTTCCATTTCCAGGGTGCCCTGACTGCCTTCCAGCCCGGCATCTTCGGCGGGGCCATCTCGCACCACGTCAATGACCAGAGCGCCCTGGGTTCGCCGGGGCAAGTCCATAGCTTCGGCCAGGTCGGGCCTGAGGGTAGTCCCGCTTATGCCAAGCCAGGAGTACTGGTATTCTCCGTCGCCGATAAGGGCCGGAATTACCTGTTTGGCGATGTTGATGGGCACCGCGAAGCCGATTCCGCTGTTGGCGCCGGAGCGGCTGATGATCTGAGTGTTGACCCCGATAACGTGGGCGTTGCGGTCCAGCAGGGGTCCGCCGGAGTTGCCAGGGTTGATAGGAGCGTCGGTCTGGATTACCTCGGGGATGGAGAATTGGCTATGGCCGCTGCGGATGGTGCGGCCAATACCGCTGACTATTCCTGCGGTAATGCTGAATTCCTGGCCAAAGGGATTGCCCACCGCGGTCGCCAATTGCCCCATTGCGACGTCGTTGCTGTCGCCCAGTGTCGCGGCCTTCAGGAAGCCGTCGGGGTCGGATACTTTGAGGACCGCCAGGTCAGAATCCGGGTCGCTGCCAAGAAACTCGGCTTCCATTTCTATCCGGTTGGGCAGCAACACGGTAATACGGTCAGCCTCGGTAACCACGTGGTGGTTGGTAACGATATGCCCCTGATCGTCCCAAACGAAACCCGACCCGCCGGAACGCTCAAAGAAGTCATCGGGAATGTCCGGAATATCGGGAATTCTGGGTCGTTCAGCGGCAGAACCCAGGTTCCTGGAAATACGAATGTAGACCACGGAGGGCAGGGTAGACTCATAGATGTCGTGAATCACCTGGTCCTGGGCGGCGACTATTTCCAGGGGTGTCAACCCGGACAGTTGCGGCCGGGGAGCGCCCGGTCTGCCCTCGCCAGGAGACGACACTTCGGGCACGTTGTCGCCAAGAATGTCGCTCAAGGGACCAACGGCGCCTCCCGCAGTGTTTGTGGCGTCGCCTTCGATGGATGCCACATTCGACTCTGGAACCTGCTCCGTTGAAGCGGATTTGGGATCGGCTTGCGCCATTGTGTTGCCGGTGGCGGAAGAACGCCGCTGGGGAGAATCCGTATTTTCCTCCAGGGTAACCGAGCGCACCTGCGGTTCTTCTGCGGTGGCAATTGCCGCCGGTTCCTCATTTTGACCGTTTGAGAAGTCGGGTTGCAGGAAGGAACATCCGGCCAGCAATACTGAAAAGGCCGCAACGGTAACGGACAAGAGCATCGTATGGCGGAAAGAAGAGTCGGTACGCGCGTTGCCAGGTATCAAACGGGATGAATTAAACATAAACCGCACAATCAGCCTCCTTCATTAGAAATTGGTTCCGATCTGAGAAGTGGTCTTTTTTTCAGTATATCCCAAAAATGTGAGCGAATTGTTGAGGCAATCTTTAACGAATACGCCGCGTTTGGAACGCCGGATTTACGGGTTACGAACCAAAGCGGGACAGGACCTCACACCTACCCCGACGCCCAGGCATTGAAACTTCGGATGCGGGAAGAGGCGCAGCCTCCTAGGAAATAGTCGGTGTCCCATATTCTTGAATTTGGTACCAATGCGACCCTCGGGAAGAGTAACATTCACTCCGCTGCCAATTGCTCTCATGGCCGCTCACTTCCGCTGCTGGCGGCGCTATAGGTTCAGTTCCTTTTGTTGGATCGGGATGCCGGCAGCAGCCAAAGGACTTTTCCCTCTTCCATAGTGGTGGCACGTCAAACGAGCCAACAAAGGTGGTATGTCTGAAAGGCAGGAATTTCTCAGGCCTGTTTTCCACTGCTCCCCATCAAATTCCCCCTGTATTCTCCGCTTCTCTTGTGTTGCTAAATTCGAAGCGAAGAGGCGGAAACAGGTAGGAAAAATGTCCCGTCGTAATTGAAAATCCCCAACGGCTATGCTAACGTTAGGCGGGATTTTGCAGATACCAACATGGCAAAGTCGAGCCCTCGGGGAACCATTTGATGGCGGGAAATTACGGCGCAACTGAACGAAGCAGCGGCATCCGGTGGCATCATTGGAGTCAGGAGGCTTTTCTCCAGGCCCAGGACATGGACCGGCCCGTGCTGCTGTCCATTTCGGCGGTTTGGTGCTACTGGTGCCACGTGATGGAGGAAACGACTTTTGCCGACCCCGAGGTGGCCCGCTTCGTAAATGATAACTACGTTCCCGTCCTGGTGGACAATGACCATCGGCCCGACGTGAACGCCCGTTACAACGTTGGCGGATGGCCCACCACCGCTTTCCTGACTCCCCACGGGGGCATGATTGCGGGGGCTACGTATTTGCCCGCCGACCAGTTGCTGGCGATGCTGATGGAAGTCAAGCGGGCCTATGACGAGGACAAGGCGGGGATTTATGATCAAGCGGCCCAACTTCACCGCCAGCGACAGGACTACGTTTCTCGGGTGGCGGCCAGCGGGGAACCGGATCATCGCCTGGTGGATGGCATCGCCCGTCGGATGGCCGGGGCCCACGATGCCAAGAACGGCGGCTTTGGCGAAGAGCCCAAGTTTCCCTCGCCATCCATCCTCAAGATGTTTCTTCATCTTTACCGTACCACCGGAGAACCGTTCTACACCGCTATCCTGCGGAAGTCCCTGGACGCCATGGCCGGAGGGGAATTGTGGGATGGAATGGAAGGCGGATTCTTCCGGTACTGCGCCCAGGGTGACTGGTCCGAGGCCCAGCACGAGAAGATGCTGGAGGATAACGTCAAACTGGCCGGCGTGTACCTGGATGCGGCGATTCTGCTGAGCGAGTCACGCTACCTGGAAATAGCGAATCGCACGATAGACTATCTCCTGACCACGCTGCTGGACCGGGAGGCGGGGGGATTCAGGGGCAGCCAGGGGGCCCACTCCGACTATTTTGTGTTGTCGGAAGAGGAGCGTCGGGTTCTCAGCGCGCCCGAACCGGATCCCTTCTGTTATGCCAGTTGGTCTTGCCAGGCTATTTCCTTGCTGCTGGAGGCGGCGTGGAAGCTGCCCCGGCCAGCGCTGGCGGACATTGCATTGGGGCTAATGGATGGCATGGCGGCCTACGCAGCAAAGGGCAACCTGCCCCACGCCTTTGCCAGCGGCGGTGCGCCATCGTCCCAGATTTCCGGGAGCAGCGAACTGCTGACCGACTGGGCGTCATACTTGAATGCCCTGTCGGATGCCTGCTTGACTGTTCCCGAGCGCTCTGACTACCTGGAGCGAGCAAAGGAAGCCATCCGTTTCCTGGACGAGAACTTCTACGACGTCGCCAGGGGCGCTTATTTCGACGTTCAGGCCGACCCTCAGGGCGCAGGATACATGCGCCTAAGGGAAAAGCCCCTGCCAGAGAATATGGTAATGGCTGAGGCCCTGTTGAAGTTGCACCACGCCACGGGAGACAGGCAATACCTGATGCGAGCCGAGCACGTCCTGAGCGCGTACGTGGAGGCCAACCGGGACTTTGGAGAGCACGCCGCGTTCTACGCCGTGGCAGTGGACCACTTCCTGCACCCTCCAGTGGAAATTACGGTAGAGGGAGCGCCGGACGACGCGGCCGCTCACGAACTTGCATTATCAGCCAGTCGGATTAGCCACCCCCACGTCATCGTCAAGCCGTTAAAGGGGTCGGCCGATGCGGCGGCCATGGCCCACGTGTGCGTGGAAACCCTTTGCTTCCCACCGGTTTTCCAACCGGATGACCTGGCCGAGTCGGTGGCCGAAGCCCTGCAGGGGCCGCAGCAGACGGATGGAAATATCTTCCAAAACTTTGTCAGCTTCTAGTCCCGCCTTAAGCAGTAACTATACCCAAAACGGAGGCCCTCCCCTGAAGAGTGTAAACTGCAACGACCTTGACTCATCCCGGATAGACCAACGGCAGACGCTGGCCGGGTGGGTGGATAGCCGCCGGGACCACGGCGGCGTGATTTTTGTGGACCTGCGTGACCGCTCCGGAATCGTCCAGGTGGTATTCAGTCCCGAACTTTCCCCTGAAGCTTACCGCACTGCCGAACAGCTGCGGTCTGAGTGGGTGATTCAGGTCAGTGGCGTTGTCCGCCGCCGTCCTCCCGAATCGGAAAATCCCACGCTGCCCACGGGCTTGGTAGAAGTGTTTGCGGACGAGGTAACGGTGCTGAATTCCGCGCTGACGCCTCCCTTCTACATCGAGGACGACGTTAAGGCCGACGAGGCCCTGCGTTTGCGATACCGCTACCTGGACCTGCGGCGGCCCCAGATGCAACGAAACCTCATTTTGCGCCACCAGGTTGTGAAATATATCCGCGATTTCCTGGATGCCCGGGACTTCCTGGAAATTGAGACGCCCATCCTGATCAAGAGTACGCCGGAAGGGGCGCGAGACTACCTGGTGCCCAGCCGGCTGCAGAGGGGTAACTTTTACGCCCTCCCCCAGTCGCCGCAACAGTTAAAGCAGCTCTTAATGGTTTCGGGAGTGGAGCGATACTTCCAGATTGCCCGCTGCTTCCGCGACGAGGACCTGCGCGCCGACCGGCAGCCGGAATTTACCCAGCTTGACCTGGAAATGAGCTTCGTGGAACAGGAAGACGTGCTTAAACTCACCGAAGAGCTTTATACCGGAATGGTAGAAAAGCTCACCCCGCAAAAGAAGCTGATCAAGCCCTTCCCTCGCCTTCCCTACAATGAAGTGATGGCCAAGTATGGTAGCGACAAGCCCGATCTGCGGTTTGGGCTGGAAATGACTGACGTCACTAAACTTGCTGGAGAAACGGAATTTCGGGTGTTTCTATCTACCATTGATCAGGGCGGCATCGTAAAGGGGTTTGTGGCGCCGGGACAGGGCCACTACACCGGCTCCGATATGCGCCGGCTGGAGGAGACGGCCAAGGAGTTCGGCGCGGCTGGCATGAGCCACGTGCGGCTACAGGGTGAGGGTTCTCCGGAAGACTTGGGCGAGGAGAATTTCCTGCTGTCCCCGGGTATTCGCATGCCGGTGGAATGGTCGCGGCGGCTGGCGGAGGCAATGGGCGCCAACGGCGGCGATCTGATTGTCCTGATGGCCGGGCCTGCCCGCCGGGTCAATTTGTGGCTCAGCGCCATGCGCGACTACTTCGGGGAACGGCTGGGGCTGATTGACGAAGACACGCTTTCCTTCGCTTTCGTAACGGGGTTCCCCATGTTTGAGTGGGACGAAAACAACAACCGGTGGGACTCTTCCCACCATCCCTTCACCGCGCCGGCGGAAGGCAAAGAAACGCTGCTGGACGGCGATGACCTGGGAGGAATAGAGTCCAGGGCCTATGACCTGGTCTGCAACGGCTCGGAACTGGCCAGCGGCAGCATCCGCATTCACCGCCGGGAACTGCAGGAAAAAGTCTTCGCCGTCCTGGGCTACAGCAAGGAACAGGTGGAGGAACGGTTCGGCCACATCCTCGAGGCCTTCGAATACGGTGCTCCACCCCACGGGGGAATCGCCCCGGGCATTGACCGGCTGGTTACCATCCTGGCAGGGGCCGACTCCATTCGGGACGTGATTGCCTTTCCCAAGACGCAGAGCGGGACGGACCTGCTTTTTGGCTCCCCGTCGCCGGTGGATGCGGCGCAGTTGCGTGACCTGGCGCTGCAAATTACGGCATAGCTGCCGAATACAGCGCCAGTCGGTATGAAGTGAATCTCGGCCCAGGTCCGGATTCATCAGCGGAAAAACAAGGAGGAACCCAGAATGGCAACCTCAAGTCCATTTAATTATGAAGGCCTGTATTCCCGGGTTTCGGTGCCTGTCGTCCGGGGCGAAAATCGTCACGCCAAGTACGACTTTGCGGTAGCATACCCGGACCCGGACACGCTGCCCGTGGAGGGCCTGGCGGACGCCGTACGGGTGGCGCTGGAACGGGAAGGCAAGGGATTGGCGCTTTATCCCGTGTCCACCGGCCTGCTCTCGCTGCGGGAGTGGGTGGCGGAAAAGCTGACCCAAGACCGCAACATGAAGGTCGGTGTGGACGATATTGTCCTGACCTCCGGATCCGGCGAGGCCATCTCCATGATCATCGCGGCCCTGACCGACCCGGGCGACGTGCTGCTGACTGAAGAGTACGTTTACCTGGGGACCCTGCGAACCATGCGCCGCTTTGGCGCCGACGTGCGCAGCGTAAAGTGCGACGACCAGGGGATCATCCCCGAGGAACTGGACAACACCCTGGCGGAAGTGGCCGCTGAAGGCAAGAAGGTCAAGTTCCTTTATTCCATCCCCGTGTTCCAGAACCCCCTGGGGTGGACCATGACCCTGGAGCGCCGCATAAGGACCCTGGAAATTACCCAGAAGTACGGTGTGCCCGTGCTGGAAGACGACTGCTACGTAGACCTGCGGTTTGAAGGCGAAGACGTGGCGTCCATGCACTCACTGGACGATACGGGGCGTGTGCTGTACGTGGGTTCTTTCTCCAAGATCGTGGCCCCCGGCGTGCGCCTGGGTTACATGGTGGCGCCCCAGGAGGTTATCCAGCGGGCCATGAGCTTCAAGGGCGGCGGCGGAGTCAATCAGTTCGCGGCGCTGGCAGTGCAGGAATTCGCCAAGGGCAGCATGGATGCCCATATCGACGAGCAGAATCAGTCGCTGCGGGTGAAGCGTGATGCCATGCTGTCGGCCCTGGGTGAGAACTTCGGCGACGCTGCCCAGTGGAGCAAACCTGAAGGCGGGCTGTACGTTTGGCTTGAAATGCCGGAAGACGTCAACCTGGCCGCCATCCAGGACCAGGTGTTCGACGAGGGAGTTGGCTATTACAACGGTTCCATGTTTTCGCCGGAAGGCCGCGGCGCCAACTGCGCTCGGCTGTGCTTCGGCCACCCCACCGCAGAAACGGTGGCCGAAGGTGTGACAGAACTGGCACGCATTTTCGAGCGCCGGGGCATTCTGGGAGGCTAGACTCTGAGCAGCCTTTCTTAGGGAAGAAAAAACTGGCCCGGACCTTCAGGTCCGGGCCATCTCTTTGTCTTGGGCTTACTGCTTTCCGGTGATTAGTCGTTGTCGGCGGTTGCGGCCTTTTCCGGTACCTCGGCACCATGGCCATTGCGGAATGCGAAGCGATCCACCAGGTCACCGATGCTCTGGCGGAAACCCGAGTATTCGAGCTCACCGTAAGGCAGCATGGCAGCGCCGGACCAACCCTGGGAACGCATTTCGATGGCCTTCTGCTGGGCCAGCAGCCGGACGTGGTCCCAGGACTGGTTGTCGAAAAAGTCGATGCTGGAGTCGGCAAAGGTGCCGTCGGGTGCGATGGAGAAGCCAACGCAGGACACCAGCGGCAGGCAGTACATGCCCGTTACGGGAGTGTTAATGGGCACCGGCATCAGGGGCATGACGTGAGAACCGCGGGCGTCGCCGCCGATGTAGTGGGCCTTGGCATAGGGGGAGGTCAGTTCCTCGGGCGCCGGGAAAATTCCCTGGTTCCGAACTACCGCCACCGGGTCGTCCTTGCCCGTGTAGCTGCCGGCAATGTTGTGCAGCCTGGTAGCGGAAATGGCCGCTGCAGTCTGGCCGGAGTAGCGGGACACGATGGAGTCGATGCCAAAACGCTCGTTGTCGCGAAGCAGGACGGCCAGCTTGTAGTAGTCTTCCGGAGCGTTCAGGGCGATGATGCTGTCACCCTCCGTGTTGTCCATGTCGATGATGTTGAAGGTGAAGCCCTCACTCAGGCGGGGCAGCATCAGGCCGCCGCAGTACATGGGGTCGGCAAAGCCCAGGAACATGGGCAGGTTGTAGGCGCCGGGGCCGCACTTGTCGGCGGCCAGCACAAAGAAAGACTCGGCAGGCCGAACGGGGTTGGTCTTGACCGGGTCGTGGTCGAATTCCACCTCAGCTACGGCCGGGCCCGCGCCGCGGATGTTGCCGGACGGAGCGTCGGCCAGCAGATCCTGTCCCGCGCCGTAGAGACCGTACTGCCGGGCGATGTCGGTGGCCATCAGGAAGGTAGTCCAGGCGAATTGGTGGACTTCAGTGTCATTGGCGCCCCGGGTATGGGTGGTGGTCATGCAGATGTCGTCACCGGTGTGGCCGACGTAGCCGTCAATCAACAGGCCGCTGCTGATGGCATCCGCCACCGCCTGTTCTACGGCGTCCATCATCCGCTGGGACGGCTTGGTATGTCCACCGATAGAGCCGACGTCGGCTTTGAGAACGGAAATCGTAAGTTTCATAACTTCATCTCCTTAATTCCTCAGCAATGGGAAGTTTTTTGAGCGGGCTTAAGCTTTCAATTCGGGGCCAAAGTCTGCTCTTCAGGAGGCTCCTGACAGGGGGGTTGGCAATGCGGGATTATATCAACATTGAATTATAGGGTCAAACCAATTGAGTTTTCGAGAGAATCTTAGATCCCTCCGCTCGATTAAACGTCGCCCACTCAAGTGGCTAGCGTCAGACATGCGAACCTTCTCCGCCGCGTTCTATGAGAGACAGGCCCGGGTTCCGGTCCACCTGAATGCCCATAACCCGTACCTTGGTCTCCTAGCCATTGTCTAGTCAATGAGTAGAGTGTATATTCTTAAATGACATTTGCCCTTCTCCATTTGCAACTCAGGCGAGGAAAATAGTCGCTGAACGACCGTTTATGGCTACTCAGGATATACTCTTACTCATCTCCCTGGGAATTATCGTTCTTTGGACCACGAGGCTGGCCCGTTCCAAGGGCCTCAATCCTTGGTACTGGGGTGTCGGTACCGCATTGCTGGTTGTGGTCGCCTGGATGTTCAGCCGTCAGTACCTTGCGCCGGTTGTGATGGCGCCCCTGATCTTCCTCTTGCTGTTCCGCAGTCCCCTGTTTCGCAGGAATCAGCAACCCGAATCCACTCCCTGCCCCAGTTGCGGCGCTCCCGACACCGGAGGCTTGAATTTCTGCGTCCAATGTGGCTGGGATTTGTCACGCGCGACCATGGAGCAGCCAGAAAGCACGAGCGAAACCCCGGAAGTGGGCGAAACCCCGGTAGCACAGGATCAGCAGGCCGAACAACCTGACGGACAGCAGCAGCAAGAAATCCCTGCTTCGGAACCCTGGGCGCCGTCCCCCGCAGCAGAAGAGCCGCAGCGGGAAGCTGCTGCCGGGATGCCCCCCTCATCCCCTCCTACGGTTGAATCAGAACCCGTTCTGGCCCAGGATGCAACGCCCACGCCGGCACCGGCGGAAGCTCAGGCCGTAACGGCGCCTCCACCTCCGCCAAGGGAGCCCAGGCCCATTCCCACGCCGGCTAACCTGACGGCCCGCGGAATTGAACTGTTCAATGAGGGCAGAATCCAGGAGTCCATAGACCAGTTCACCAAGGCCATTGCCCTGGACCCCAACTATCGCGAAGCCTGGCAGCGGCGAGCGGAAGCGTATGGAAGACTGGGCAGGCCCGAGCGCCAGCAGGCCGATCAGCGGCGCCTGGAAGCCATCTAGGAGCACCTCGCCGCCGGCGGGCCGACGTTCGCAACGACCGGTCTGTCCACAATCCATTGCCAGGATAGTGCCCGGCAAGCTTTTACGTTCCCAGTCGTTTTGATTGAGGGTTAACGCCGCGGCGGGCTATACCGCCATTATGTGGTATCCGGCGTCCACCGGGATGATGGAACCGGTGATACCGCTGGACATACCGCTGCACAGGAATAGTGCGGTCTTTGCCACTTCTTCCGCTACGATGTTCCGCTTAAGCGGCGCCCTTTCCGCGTGGATTTTCTTCATGTCCATGAAGCCGTGTATGCCGCGGGCCGCCAGGGTTTCAATGGGGCCCGCGGAAATGGCGTTGACGCGTATGTTGTCCTCCCCGAACTCGGAGGCCAGCTGCCGGACACTGTGTTCCAGTGCTGCTTTGGCCGTTCCCATAACGTTGTAACCGGGGTACACCTTCTGGGAAGCCTCGAAGGTCATGGCGATTACACTACCCCCGCCCGTCATCAGCGGTGCGGCATGCTTGACCAGGGGGATTAAGGTATAGGCGCTGACATCCAGGGCTACCCGGAAACCCTCTCGGCCCGTGTCGGCGAACCGCCCTGCCAGGTCTTCCCGGTTGGCGAAGGCAATGCTGTGCACCAGAAAGGAAATGTCCCCAAAGGCTGATCCAATTTCGCTGAATACCGCTTCGATCTGCTCGTCGTCGGAAGCGTCACAGGGAACGGTGATGGCTCCGTCCAGGGTGTCGGCTAATCGTGCCACCCGGTCCTTCAGTCGGTCATTCTGGTAAGTCAGGGCCAGTTGGGCGCCGGCTTCCGCCAGGATTTGGGAAATGGCCCACGCAATGCTGCGGTCGTTGGCCACCCCGAAGACTACGCCTTTCTTGCCGCTCAGGTCTATGGGATACAAGGACTGCCCTCCATCGGTGCCGTGCCGCGGGGCTTCCCCGAGCCGGGGTCAGCCCCGCGACTTTTTGTTTACATAAACTCTGGAGCTACCTGCTCCAGGAAAGTGCTCAATTGTTGCTCGGGGTCGAAGGAAGCGAACCTTACAATAACGGTATCTGCTCCGGCTTCGAGATACTGAGCGATCCGCTCTTTGACCCGTTCCGGTCCTCCGAAGGGCCCCCAGCGGTCACCCCAGATTTCGGCCCCGTAGTAACCCAACAGGTACCGCTCCGCCTCCGCCTCGGCTCGGGCCAGGTCCGTGTCCATGTTAACGGTGAGGTACATGACCGTTTCGAAGGATTCCGGGTCTCGACCCAGGGCGGCGGCTTCTTCCTTTACCGCCTCGATCACCATGGTGTGCTCTTCGGGAGTGTCCGAAATGGAAATCACCCCATCGGCCAGCCGTGCGGCCCGCTTGATCTGCGCGTCTCGGGCCCGGGCGCCCCAGTGGCAGGCCAGGTATATGGGCACACCGTCCTGCTGCACCGGCCAGGGCTTGACGGTCACTGAATCCAGGTCAAAGTGCCGCCCTGAGAAGTCTACCGTCTCGCCACGTCCCAGGGACTTGATTATCTGGACCATCTCTTCCGTGCGGCTGGCCCGGCGCCGGGCAGAGACGCCGGCGGCCTTCCACTCTCCCTCTTGCTCGGCATTGAAAGCGCCACCCACGCCGGCGGCAATCATCAACCTTCCGTGGGAAATCAGGTCAACCGTGCCCAGAGTTTGGGCCAGCAGGACCGGGTGGCGAAGGGCCATCAGCAGCACCGAAGTTCCCAGCCGGACCCGGCTGGTACGGGCGGCCACAGCGGCCAGGGCGGTCAGCGGCTCCAGCCGGGGCTTGGCGGTAAGGCTGTCGCCTACCCACACTGAATCAAGGCCCGCCTCCTCGGCCCGGCAGGCCAGGTCAATAATCCTGTCGGCGTTCCGTGGCCTTTCTTCGGCCAGCAGAAGGCCACGGGTGGGGAGCAAAAAGCCAATCTTGGGCTTCTTGCTCTTGGTAGCACCGGAATCAGATTGCGGTTGGGTCACCTTCGCCTCGCAGATGGGGAAACTCTATCATAGGATTGGATGAAGCTGTCTTGTGGGGCGTTAGCCGGTCCAGCAGCCCCGGTTCTCTTTGCTGGAAGAATTCCAGGTCCTCGGTAATGTCCAGGTCGAAGCCCAGCCCTTCGCTGTAGCAGATGGCCACCGAGATGCCCAGCTTGCCGGCCTGGCCCAGGTGCTTGGTGAAACTGCGGTTGCCCAGTTCCGGTTTGAATGCCAGCTTGGGGGGGATCAGGATGCTGTTGGTGCCGCTGTCCCGCCGGGCGGGGGCCAAGACAATGTTGCGGCCGTGCCCCGCTGACCGGATCATGCTGGTTATGTCGGCAGACTTGATGAAAGGCAGGTCTCCAGGCAGGTACATGGCCCCATAACCCCGCTGGGCGGCGCGGTCAAAGCACTTGTCCACGGTGTCGTTGAGGTTTCTGCCCAGGTCTTCCAGCCAGATTCCGTCAAAGTTCCGGGTCAGGTTGCGGATGCGCCAGTCGCCGCCCACAACCCAGAAAACCTCCACCGAAGCCCCCTTGATAGCCATCAATACCCGGCGCAGCATGCCAATTACCAGGTCTCCCCGTTCTTCTGCGGTAAGGGTGCGGGAAAGGCGGGTCTTGCAGTCCGCCAGGGGCTTCATAGGAATTATGGGAATTATATTGGTTTCATCCACAATGCCTTCATTCATCATGCTGAAAACCGCCTTACAATTCTAGGATGAGTCTGGCCAGGGCCACCTTGTCCGCCTCGGAGTTCATTATAGTGGGAGCCACCACCGCTTTCATGCCAAGTTCGCTAATCGACGGAGCCAGATCGGCGTCCTGCTCGTCTATTACCATTATGTCGCAAATATCAGCGTACATTCTGGCGACGCCCAGGCACGTAGCCTCGTGGCCCAGTTCTCGCATTATCTTTGCCGCGGGGCCGCGTACCGCCTCTCCCCCTACTATGGGACTCACAGCCACGCGAAGGCAACTCTCCAGATTTTCCAGCCTGCTCCGAACGCCGGGCAGCGCCAGGATGGGGCCGGTACTGAGGAGAGGGTTGGAAGGGCACAGCACCAGGAGAGTAGCCTCAGTCAATGCCCGTTCAAACCCAGCGGAAGGTACCGCGCTCTCCGAGCCCAGGTAGGCCACTGACCGGACGTGTGGTTCGCTGTGGAACCGGACAAAATACTCCTGCATGGGCAGGTTACCGGTATCCGTTTCCAGGCAGGTTCGCACCGGGTCGTCAGACATCGGTGTTACTTGGTGAGAGACGCCCAACCGCCTACACAGTTCCGCCGTAACCTGCGACAGGGTTGCTCCCTCATGCAGCAACTGGGTGCGCCGGATGTGAGTTGCCAGGTCCCGGTCGCCCAGATTGAACCAGGTTTCCGCGCCGTACCGGGACAGCATTTCCAGCGCGTTAAAGGACTCGCCGGCCAGCCCCCAGCCCGTTTCCGGATTGGAGATGCCAGCTAGAGTATATAACATCGTGTCCAGATCGGGAGATACGTGCAGGCCGTGGAAGCTCTCGTCGTCCCCGGTGTTGACGACTATGGTCAGCTGCTCGGGGGAAAGCAGGCGCGTTAATCCCAGGACCAGCTTCGCGCCGCCCACGCCTCCGGCCAGTGCCAGGACACTGCCATGTTGAATAACCATAGGTCCTGGCAAGCTAACCCGGCTACCGGGTTTCGGCGCCGGTGTTGGCAGTGTGGCGGGGGTGCTCGAATCGGAAGGTTTCCAGCTTTACCAGGCGGCGGTAGGAACCGAAGATTTCCTCCACGTTGTCGCCCACCAGGTCCAGGGGGTCCACCTGGCCGTCGTCCTGATCGAAAACCCGATGCAGGCCGTAGGTGGTGTAGCGTTCCGCCGGAATTCGGCCCGCATCCCGTATCATCTGTCTGAATTCAGAGGGACGCATTAATTGGCCGTGCTGGGCGCCGGCCGAAGTGGAGATGCTCTCGTTAATGAGGGTGCCACCCAGGTCGTTGACGCCGGCGGTGAGCAGCAACTGGGACATACGGCTGCCTTCCTTGACCCACGAGGCCTGGATGTTGGGAATCCAGTTGTTCAGCATTATGCGAGCTATGGCGTGGACCTTGATCACGTCCATGCCGGTGGGGCCGGAGCGAACATTGTCCACCAAGCCCCGCAGAAACATGGGTGCCTCGGAATTGACGAAACTGAGGGGCACAAATTCGGTAAAGCCGCCGGTGCTCTGTTGAATCTCCCGCAATAGGGCAATGTGTCGGGCAATCTGTTCGCAGGTCTCAACGTGCCCAAACATTACGGTTGACGTGGTAGGGATGCCTAGGTCGTGGGCGGTGGTGATAACTTCCTTCCACTGTTCCACGCTGATGCGGCCCGGGGAGATTCGATCACGCAGTTCCTGGTCCAGCACCTCGGCAGACGTGCCGGGAAGACTGCCTACACCGGCGTCGCGCAAGCCCTCCAGGTATTCCCGGATAGTGCACCGGGAGCGGATCGAGCCATACAGCACTTCTTCTGGCGAAAAGCCGTGAATGTGCATGTCGGGAAGCTCTTCCTTGATGGCCCCGCAAAGCTTGATGTACAGGTCTCCCTCCATCTGTGGAGGCAGGCCCGCCTGAACGCAAACCTCGGTCGCGCCGTAATCCCACGCCTCCCTGGCGCGGCGGACAATTTCGTTGATGGGGAGGAAATATCCCTCCTCTTCCCGGAAGTCCCGGCTGAAGGCGCAGAAGCCGCACCGCTTGATGCAGACGTTGGTAAAGTTGATATTGCGGTTGACCACGTAGGTAACCAGGTCGCCCACCGTGCGGCGGCGAAGTTCGTCGGCCACCATTCCCAGGGCCGAAAACTCGGCGCCGGTGGTCTCGAAAAGGACCACTGCCTCTTCTACGCTGATATCTTTGCCATCCAGGGCCCGGTCCAGGATTCTGGCGGTGGTTGGCTCAAGCTGCCCAATCAAGGCCGAAAGACTGCCGGGCTGGGTCCGGTCCGTAAC
The DNA here is from genome assembly GCA_034428635.1 of Dehalococcoidia bacterium. Taxonomy (GTDB): domain Bacteria; phylum Chloroflexota; class Dehalococcoidia; order Lucifugimonadales; family UBA3495; genus Bin22. The sequence goes on along the minus strand of DAOUHR010000162.1, from coordinate 10,967 downwards.
GCTGCGTTCAGTTCCTTCCGGCATACCGTTCCATTCCTCCATTAACGTATCCCTCTTCATCGGTCAGGGCGATTGCCTTTCCCTGGAGGGAATCGGACAGCCAGGCATGGGTCCCCACGAAGTATTCGGGGTAGACCGGCAGCCGGGGTTTCAGCACAAAGCCCTGCTCGGCTGTGCGTCGTTGCAGATCAGCCAAGGCGGGCCAGGGGGCCTCCGGGTTAACAAAATCAATAGTCAAGGGTGACACGCCGCCCCAATCGTTAATGCCGGCGGCCAGGTAGTTCTCATAGTTGTCGGCGCTGAGATTTGGCGGCACCTGCAGATTGACGTCCGGGCCCAGCAGTATGCGGGCCACCGCCACCGTCCAAAGCAGTTCCTCTGAATCGGCATCCCGCGACCCTTCCATGGGCGTCGATGGCTTGGCCCGAAAGTTCTGAATTATTACTTCCTGAATGTGCCCGTGGGCGCGGTGCAAGTCCCGAATGGCCAGGATGGCCTCAATACGTTCCCCGCGGCTCTCGCCGATGCCGATGAGAATGCCGGTGGTGAAGGGAATCCCCAGTTCCCCGGCCAGTTCCATGGTGCGCAGGCGCACCCGGGGACGCTTGCTAGGGGCGAACTCGTGGGGACCGCCAGCTTCGTAAAGGCGGGCACTGGTGCTTTCCAGCATCAGGCCCATGGATGGGTTGTAGGGCTGCAGTGCGGCTAACTCGCGCCGGCTCATCGTGCCCGGGTTGGCGTGGGGCAGTAAGTCCGTCTCTTCCATCACCAATTGGCACACGCGGGCCAGGTAATCCAGGGTGGTGGCAAAGCCGCGTTCCCGGAGCCACTGCCTGGCTTCGGGGTACCGCTGTTCGGGCCGCTCCCCCAAGGTGAATAATGCCTCAGTGCAACCCAGGCGCTGGCCAGCCCGGGCCACTTCGAGCACCTCCTCCGGGGTCATGTATAGACGGGCCGCAGTTTCGGGATTTTGCCGGAAGGTACAGTACCCGCAAAAGTCCCGGCACAGGTGGGTCAGAGGAATGAACACTTTGGGCGAGAAGGTAACCGTCCTGCCCTTTCCAGCATCCCGCATTTGGGAGGCCAAGACGCAGATTTCTTCAATGGGAGGGCAAGCCGGACTGTCAAACAGGCAAGCCTCTTCGTCGGAAATTACAGCCTCGGAGAATAAGTTGCCGAGGATGCTGTTGTCCACGGAGCGAACGTCGGCGTCAGTCTGTTCCGTGGGAACGGAGAGGCTGTCAGATGCCGGTGGCATTCCGGTGGCGAGTGTATTCAAGCCAGTACCACTTGACGGGCGGAGCCCGAAATAGAATCACCATTGTAGCGGTTGCCCCTATGGGGGGCAACCGCAGGCTGACCTGAAAACGACCAGCCTCTCCAGAATCAACCGCAGTCTCCCCGGAGGTGGCGAAGTGCCGGCTGATCAATGGTAAAGATGGCCCTTCTACTGCATTGGCGAATAGGAGGTTGGCCTTAGAATCATATTGCGGACACGAGCGTTGATGGGGCCGTTCTGCTCCGTCTCGGCGCGGACCCTCTGCCAATCGGGGTCGGCCTGGAAGGCGGCCCACTTGGTTTCCCGATCAGCCAGGCTGTCATAACCCAGCATGTAAACCAGTTGGTTGCTGGTGCCGATGTCCTCGGTCCAGAAGCCCACCACCTTGATGCCATGCCTTTCAAAAAAGCCACAAGTATGGTTGGCAAACCGGTCGTTCAAGTCGGGGAGTCGACCGGGGATGGTCTCGTAAATGCGCAGTTCGTAGATCATATTTGCTCCTCTGGCAGACTAGATTGTTTGTCGCTTTTTTCCTGGTTGTTCTGGGTGATGCGGAGGCGCGGGTTAGAACCCGGTCAACTTGCCCTGGTCAGTTGGGTCGGCTACGCCCGGCATGGCGCGCCCCAGGTGGTCGTAAGCGCGGCGGGTGGTTACCCGGCCCCGGGGGGTGCGCTCCAGAAAACCAAGCTGCATCAGGTAAGGCTCCCAAACGTCCATCACCGTGTCTGAATCCTCACTCAGGGACGCCGCCAAGGTTGTCAGCCCTACTGGGCCGCCGTTGAACTTGTCAATGATGTTCGCCAGCAGGCGGTGGTCCGTCTCGTCCAGACCCAGTCCGTCCACCCGCAGTCGGTCAAGGGCGTCCCGGGCTACGTCACCGGTAATGTCCTCGTCCGCCACCACCAGCGCAAAATCCCGGGTCCGCTTGAGCAGGCGGTTGGCAATGCGGGGAGTGCCCCGAGAGCGGGCCGCGATCTCCGAAATGCCCTCAGCGTTGGCGGATACGCCCAGTATCCTGGCCGAGCGCTCGACCACCACCTCCATGTCCGCCTGCTCGTAATAATCCAGGCGGAACACGGAACCAAACCGTTCCCGCATAGGCGCGCTGATCAGGGAGAAGCGGGTCGTGGCCCCGATGAGAGTAAAGGGGTTGATGCGCAGGTTAATGTTTCGCGCCGCCAGCCCTTTGCCTACCATCCAGGAAAGGAAAAAGTCCTCCATGGCAGAATAGAGCACCTCTTCCACCGAGCGGTGGAGGCGGTGGATTTCATCAATGAACAGGATGTCGTCCGGCTGCAAGCCAGTGAGGATAGCCGCCATATCTCCGGCTCGTTCAATGGCGGGGCCAGACGTAACCTTGATGCCGACGCCCATTTCGTTGGCGATGATATGGGCCAGGGTCGTCTTGCCCAAGCCGGGGGGGCCGTACAGGATAATGTGGTCCAGTGGCTTGCCGAGCATTTTGGCAGCCTGGATCCCTATGTCCAGGTTTTCCTTCACCGGCGCCTGGCCTACGAACTCGTTCAGCCTGCGGGGGCGAAGCGAGACGTCCGTATTTTCATCGTCCGGCTGGGAACTGCCGGAGACTATCCGTGCCGAGGCTCCGGAGTAACGCGGCTGGGAGGCGCTGGAATCGGTCAAGTTGCCTTTCCGGATTTAACCGAATGGAGTAATGCCAATCCCAAAACTACATTCTGCCAGGGGGGAATGGCAACCCTAGGGAGGGGCTTTCTGAAGTCATTCTAGGTCAGGCCCCGGATAGCGTCAAGGAACGACTTAAACAATAGAGGGGCTCATGAACATCGTGATCCGAGGCTTTTCCGGTTGAAAATAATGCCTGCCCGGATATAATGTATCGCTAATGAAACCCCATTTGCAATTGATTTGGCGGCCCTGACTATGCAGGTACTGAACGGGAGTGAACTGGCCGGCGCCCTGGCCGCAGGTTTCCATTGCCTGCAGCGCTATCGTGATCCCATCAATGCTTTGAATGTCTACCCCGTCCCCGACGGAGACACAGGCACCAATATGATGCTCACAATGCGCGCCGGCGTGGAAAAGCTGGCGCAGACCGACGGTGTCACAGCTGGCGAAGTGGCCTTCCAAATGGCCGACGGCACTTTTTGGGAAGCCCGGGGTAACAGCGGCGTCATCCTGTCGCAGTTCTTCAAGGGAATAGCCACCGGCCTGGAAGGCAAGGAAATGTGCGCCTGCAGCGACCTGGCGCAAGCATTTCGTTCCGCTACTGACGCCGCCTACAAGTCCGTGGGCAACCCGGTGGAAGGCACCATGCTTACCGTCATCCGTTGCGTAGCGGAGGCGCTGGAGTCGACCCTCCAACAGAACAGCGACGACGACATACTTTCCTTCTGGAGTACCGCCTACCAGGCCTCCCGCGATGCGCTGGATGCCACGCCATCGATGCTGGCCAAGCTGCGCGAGGCCGGCGTGGTAGATGCCGGCGGCATGGGCATCGTCGTTATCCTCGGTGGGGCCTACCTCCACCTGACAGGCGGAAACGTAGAGGAAGCGGACCTGGAACTGGCGACTGCGGCCGGTCAGATTGACCCTTCGCAGTTGGCATCCGTTTCTGTGGAAAGCGATTTCCTGGACTCCTCCGTGGAATCGGAGTGGGGCTACTGCACCCAGTTCCTGATCCAGGGCGAAAACCTGGACATCGAGCGGGTACGGGAAGAACTGGCCGAGAAGGCTGAATCCCTGGTTATCGTGGGTGACGACCGTTTCATCCGGGTGCACGTACACATGGAAGACCCCGGCGTGGCCCTGACCTACGGCGCAGGGTTGGGTGAACTGGACCAGATCAAGATTGACAACATGAACCTCCAGAACCAGAACTGGGCTTCGGGGCACCAGGAAAGGAATACCCCGAAGAGCGGTATTGCCCTGGTGGCCGTGGCCCCGGGCGAAGGGCTGGCCCAGTTGTTCACCGACACTTCTGGGGCCCTTGTAGTAAGCGGCGGTCAGACGATGAACCCCAGCGTGGCCCAGCTTATCGCCGCCGCCGAGCGCTCCGGCGCCGAGGACGTCATACTGCTGCCCAACAACAAGAACGTGGCAATTACCGCCACCCAGGCTTCGGAACGAGAGAACGAGACCCAGCGCCTGCACGTAGTCCTTACCTCCACGGTCCAACAGGGAATCGCTGCAGCCCTGGCCTTCAATTCCCAGGCGTCTGCCGAAGAGAACCTAAGGGCAATGAACGGCGCCCTGACCGAGGTCGTATCCGTCGAAGTTACCCGATCCATTCGGGATACTACCCTGGGCGGAATCGCCGTGGCCGAAGGGGATTACATGGGCTTGGTGGACGGCGATCTTGCAGTCGTGGAGAATTCCGCTGAGGATGCCCTCCTGGCCTCGCTCGCGGGCTGCGGTTTGACGGATGACCATATCGTGACTATCTACTGGGGAGCAGATACCGACCAGGAAACTGTTGACGATGTAGTTGTAAGGGTTGAACAGCTGGCTCCCGGTATCCAGGTTGACCTGGTGTACGGGGGCCAGCCCCATTACCCCTATTTTGTATCTGCGGAGTGAGCCGGATGGCAGTACGTATTGTTACCGACAGCACTTCGGATCTGACCCCCGAGCTGGCCCAGAAACTGGGGGTTACCGTCGTGCCAGCCAATGTAATTATTGATGATGTAACCTACCGGGATGGGGTTGACCTTACACCGGACGAATTTTACCGGAGGTTGCTCGCCGGCCCCAGCCTTCCAACCACTTCACAGCCTTCGGTGGGGACATTCCAGGCCGCCTACCAGGAAATTCTCGACCAGGGCGACGAGATAGTCTCCATCCATGTTTCGGGTAAGCTTAGCGGCACGGTAAATTCGGCCAACCAGGCCAAGGCCAGCCTGGGAGGCGACGCTGCCATTGAAGTAGTTGATTCCGGCGGCGCGTCGATTGCGCTGGCCCTGATCGTGGCGGCGGCCGTGGAAACGGCCGGGCAGGCTGCTTCGAGCACGGAAGTGGCGGAACAGGTGCGCCGCGACCTCCCTCGAACCTCGGCGGTTTTCGCCCTGGACACCCTGGAATACCTGCAAAAGGGCGGTCGCGTCGGCAAAGCTCAGGCCTTTGTAGGATCCCTTTTGAGCGTGAAGCCCATCCTGACCCTGGTTGAGGGCGAGGTGCACCCGCTGGAAAGGCCCCGCAACCACCAGCGGGCCATGCGCCGCCTGGCCGAGATGGCGCGGGAAAAGAGCCCCGCCGCGCGCCTGGGCATCGCCTACAGCACTGATGAAGCATGGGCCGCCGAGTTGCGCGGCAGCCTGTCCGACGTCGTCCCTGAAGACCGCGTAATGACCGTTAGGTTCGGGCCGGCCCTGGGCACTTACGTTGGGCCCAGAGCGGTGGGTGTTGCGGTGATGTTGGCCCGGTAGCGCCTTTCCGTCTCCCTACCCCCGTCGGTCTCGCCCCAATTTCAGCCTTGGCGGCCCTCCTTAACAGCTATGCCTTCCCGCTCCACCAAAACCGAAGATTGGACCCACGCCTTCCGGAACATCCTGGAACTGGAGCGGGCCAACGGGTTCAACGACCGGGCGGTTATCGGCGGCATGGACGGGTTCGTCCGGCGTTGGTCGGAGGCCATGGCCGGCTACGTGGGCAATCCCCGGGAAAACAGAGAACTCTTGCGGCCCGGGTATGTGAGCATGGCCACCACCAAGCGGGCAGAGTGGGTGGACTCGTGGTTGGCTGCGCTGGACAGCGGTTCGTTTCCCAGGAATAACGGGGAGACTGCCACAAAAGAGGCCGCTTCTGCCAGTCCCCGGTCCTCAAGTACCGCTTCCTCCAAGGCAAAGCGGGCAGTTGAGCCGGCAGCCGCCATAACCCTGGACTCGCCCGTAACTGCCCTGAAGCGAGTCAATCCCAAGACTGCAGGTCAACTGGCCAAATTGGAAGTCAACACGGTCCGCGACCTGCTCTACCACTTCCCCCACCGCCATATCGACTACTCCCGCAGGGCCAAGGTCTCGGAACTGTGGCCTGGCCAAGAACTTACCGTGGTGGGGAAAATCAGCGAATCGCGGGAATTGCCCCTCGGCCGCAGTCGCCGCAAGGCCGCGGAGGTCGTGCTGACCGACGACACGGGCAGCGTCAAGGTAACCTGGTTCAATCAGGGGTTCCTTGCCCGCACGTTGAAGCCAGGGACCAACGTAGCCATTAGCGGAAAAGTGGACGCTTTCAATAACCGGCCGGTTTTTGAGTCGCCGGACTATGACATTCTCAGGCCGGGGCAGGAAGCGGTAAGCACGGGCAGGCTGGTCCCGGTTTATCCTCTGACGGCGGGACTGGTAGGTCGCACTCTGCGGGGTCTAACCTGGCAAGTACTCCAGGAACATCTCAAGGGTCTGGAAGAGACTGCGCCACAAGAGATACTTGCCCGAAACTCCCTCCTACCCCTGTCTGAGGCTCTCCGGCGGGCCCACTACCCGGACAGTCTTCAAAGTAGGGACCTGGCCCGTCGGCGCCTGGCCTTTGACGAACTCCTTACTCTGCAGCTATCGGTGCTTTTCCGCCGCCAGCGGGAAGTAGGGCTGCTGGAAGGAGTCAGCATCGAAGCCGGATCAAGTTTCCTGGAAGAATTTCTTTCAAGCCTGCCATTCAGTTTGACCGATGCCCAGCGGCGCTGCCTGGACGAAATCCTGGCGGATGTGGATCGCGGCACTCCCCCCATGAACCGCCTGCTGCAGGGCGAAGTGGGCAGCGGCAAGACGGTGGTGGTGCTGATCGCGCTGCTGGCGGCCATCTCCAGGGGCTACCAGGGCGCGATAATGGTTCCCACCGAGGTGCTGGCCGAACAACACTTCCAGACGGTAACACGGTTGTTGGGCGGTATGGCCGATACCACGCAGTCGGAAAACCTGCTTACCGTCTACCTGGAAGCGCTGGGCCGGCCGATGACAGTGGGCCTGCTAACCGGAAGCACCCGTGCCCGGCCTCGAAATCGCCTTCGGGCATTGGCCGCAGAGGGTACGCTGGACCTGTTGATTGGCACCCATGCTCTCATTCAAGAGGGGGTTGAGATGCCCCGCCTGGCCCTGGCGGTGATGGACGAACAGCACCGCTTCGGCGTTATGCAGCGCTCCGCCCTGCGGCAAAAAAGCGACGAGAATCCACATACCCTGGTGATGTCGGCCACACCCATTCCCCGGACTCTGACTCTGACGTTGTACGGAGACCTGGATATCTCAGTCATAGACGAACTGCCCCCGGGTCGGCAGGAAATACAGACCCGGTATGTTGACCCGGAACGGCGGGAAGCAGCCTACGGTTTCATAAGACGGGAAATAAGTGACGGCCGGCAGGCCTTCATTGTCTGCCCCCTGGTCGAGGAATCCGAGGCCATTGAGGCAAAGGCTGCCTCCGACGAGCACGAGAGGCTTTCCAAGGAGGTCTTTCCCGATCTCAAGCTGGGTCTGCTCCACGGACGAATGTCCTCGGCGGAAAAGGATAAGACTATGCGCCAGTTCCGCGACGCCGAACTGGACATCCTGGTCACCACGGCTGTGGTGGAGGTGGGCATCGACGTGCCCAATGCCACGGTTATGCTGATCGAGGGCGCCGACCGGTTCGGGCTGTCCCAACTGCACCAGTTCCGGGGCCGCGTGGGTCGGGGCGAGCACAAGAGCTATTGCATCCTTATGTCTGAGAACCCTTCCAACCTGGCCCAGGAGCGGTTGTCGGCCCTGGAACGAACCCGTGACGGATTCGAACTAGCGGAGATAGACCTGAACCTGCGGGGACCCGGCGATTTCTTCGGCACCCGACAGAGCGGCCTGCCCAACTTGAGAATGGCTAAATTATCAGACCGGGATCTGCTGGACCTGGCGCGCCAGGAGGCAACAAGCATAATGGAGAAAGACCCGGACTTGGTGGCAAACGGTCATGCCGGCCTGGCGGCGCAGGTAGCCAGATTTATGGAACAGGTAAGCGGGGAGATGAGCTAGGGGGACGGTGTTAAACGGTAGACCGGAACCGGTACCCCACATTCCAGATGGTCTCGATAAAGGAATTGTCGGGGTCTTCAATCTTGGAACGAAGCCGGCGGACGTGGACATCAACGGTGCGGGTGCCCCCCAGGTAATCGTAGCCCCACACCTGGCTTAACAACACGTCCCGGGAATACACCCGGCCGGGATTGGAGGCCAGCATCACCAGCAACTGGAACTCCTTGTAAGTAAGTGACACCCGACGGCCGGCCATCATGACATCGTACTTTTCCAGATCGATGACGAGGTCGCCCATTTTCAGTAGCTGACCGCCGGTGGGGCCGCTGACCCGGAAAATGGCCTGTTTGAGCCGCGCCAGCAGTTCGTCCTGCTCCATTGGGCTGACTATAAACTCGTCAGGATTCATGGTGGGATCATAGTCTGTCAGGCCCTCGGTGGGCACCACGGCCAGCACCGGGACCTTCAGGTTTCGGCACCCCGCCACTATTTCCTGGCACTCAACCGGCAGGAAGGAAGCCACGTCCAGCACTACCGCATCCATCCTGGCGTGGGCCGACTCCGCGGCGTCCGTCACCTGTGACAGGTCGGAACCAAAGAGGCAGGACAGTCCGGACCGGCTCATGGTTTCCAGCAAGCCCTGCAACCCATTGCCGTGGGCGGCCAGCAAGAATACGGTGTACACCGTTATGCCCCCGAAAATGTAGGTCGTAATAGAATGGCGTAAGTATATTTGATTTTCAGGGATACACCAAATTCCAACACCGGAGGACGTATCGTCGCCCGTATGTAACGTTTCCCAAGCTTCGTTTGCGGCGGCAATTGACTGCCAGCGTTCTGCGATAATAGTATTGGGTACCCTGTCGGACCCAGCAATGCCCCCGAATAAAGACAGCTGAATTTTCGCCCGAATGTACCCGGAGGAGCGTATGGCCACCCGGTCTCTCCCCACGACACCCCAGGAAACCTGGCAGAGAATCCGGGCCAACGACTGGCGCGGTGTAACGTCGGGTGTAGCCCCCGGCCACGTTCAGGCCAACCTCGCCATCCTACCCAGAGAACTGGCCTTTGACTTCCTGCTGTTTTGCCAGCGCAACCCCCGTCCCTGCCCGCTGCTGGAGGTTATAGAGGCTGGAGAGGTGGAACCCAGCCTGACCGCGCCCGGCTCCGATATCCGAACCGACATCCCCTACTATCGGGTGTACGAGAACGGCGAGTTCACCCGGGAGGTGGACTCCCTGGTGGACATCTGGCGGGACGACTTGGTCTCCTTTCTTCTGGGCTGCAGCTTCTCCTTTGAAACTGCCATGTCCGACGCGGGTATTCCCCTCCGGCACCAGGAAATGGACTGCAACGTGCCGATGTACGTTACCGGCATCGAAACCACCCCTGCCGGGGTCTTTTCCGGCCCCATGGTGGTCAGTATGCGTCCGGTGCAGCACGACAAAATTGTGCGGGCCGTGCAGGTTACTTCCCGCTTTCCCGCCACTCACGGCGCCCCGGTGCACATTGGCGATCCGTCGGTAATTGGCATCAGGGACATTGACCGGCCCGACTTCGGCGATCCGGTGGAAATCCGGCCTGGTGAGGAGCCGGTCTTCTGGGCCTGCGGAGTTACGCCCCAGGCTGTGGCCCTGAACTGCAAGCCGTCCCTGATGATCACCCACGCGCCCGGGCATATGTTCGTAACCGCCCAGCGGGATGCCGACTACGCCGTCTTGTAGACAAGACGCTTTTAGCGGGGCTCTATCCTTCCAATGAGGTTTAACGTATGAATTTCGGCGGGGATACCATAGAGGACATTATCCTGTCCGAGGACAAGCGGGGCGTGTCGGAGTTGAGACCGTTCCTGCCTGCCGATTTTTGTGTTCAGGCCGCCCGCTATGTTCTGGATCATCCGGGACGGGTGGCAATCATCACGGGCTTCTACATTCTGACCGCGGGGCAGCACGAGACCGACGGGCCGCCAGGCGCCATCGCAATGGGCAACGCCCTGCAGGAACTGGGCAGCCAGGTAACCTACGTAACCGACTGTCACACTGCCCCAATGATGCGCAAGTGGCTGGAGGACAGGGCTGAGGTGGTTGATTTCCCCATTGCCGCGGAAAAAGAGAGCAGGGAGGCCGCCAGCCAGTTGTTGGCCGACCTGCGGCCCGACCTGCTTATTACAATTGAGCGGTGCGGCAGAAACGCCAATGATGTGTACCTGAATATGCTGTCCAGGGACATCACCGAGTTCACCGCCCGGCTGGACTATCTCTTCGAACACGGCGTGCCGTCAGTAGGCATTGGCGACGGTGGCAACGAGATTGGAATGGGCAATGTGGCCGAACACATCCCCCCGGTGGACCGCCTGCCCGACGAACCGGCCATCAGCACTGTGGACCGACTGGTCCTTGCCAGTGTTTCCAACTGGGGCGGCTACGGCCTGGTGGCTGCCATATCCAGCTTGGTGGGCCGTAACCTGCTGCCTTCCATTGAAGAAGACGCCAGGCTGCTTGCCGAAATGGTGGACGACGGCGCCGTGGATGGCGGTTCCGGCCAGAACCGCTATTACGTGGACAACTTCACCCTGGAGGAGAACGCCGAACTCCTGGGGCTGCTCCACAAAAGGGTGGATGAGGCATCGAAGTAATCAGGAACGCCAGCCTGCGCCATTCCACAACCAACTCCCGGTGCGGCGAGGCCTGCCCCTTGACACATCTTGTCATACCTGGGAA
>DAOUHR010000161.1:0-16977 GCA_034428635.1 Dehalococcoidia bacterium | reverse complement strand
GTATGGCCGCCTCGAAGGCAGCCTGGGCCACGCCCACCGCCCGGGCGGCCACGTTTATCCGGCCCGTCTCCAGCCCGCTCATTACCTGCCCGAAGCCCCGATTCTCCTCCATACCAACCAGGTTCTCCGCGGGAACTCGGTAGTCGTCAAAAATAAGCTCGCAGGTGTCCAGGCCCCGGTACCCCAGCTTGTCCAGGTCGCGGCCTACCTTGAATCCCGCGTCACCCTTCTCCGCGATGAAGGCGCTTATGCCCCGATGCCGGGGCTCCACTTCGCGATCGGTGCGGGCCAACAGCAGAAAGGTGTCGCCGTGCCTGCCGTTGGTGATGAACATCTTGTTGCCATTGATAACGTACTCCTCGCCGTCCTTGTCCGCGGTGACTTGCAGGTTGGCCACGTCGGTGCCGCCGCCGGGCTCAGTCAGAGCCAGGCCGCCCCGCTTGCGTCCCGATGCCAGGTCGGGCAGGAATTGCTGCTTCTGTTCCTCAGTGCCGTAATGAGTCAGTACGTAGGTCATAATGTGGTGGGTGCCGATGGCCCCGGTGATACTCATAAAGGCCTTGCTCATTTCCTCGAAAATAAGCGCAAAGGTCGTGTAATCCAGGCCCATTCCGCCGTATTCTTCCGGAATGGTAATGCCGAACAGGCCCAGGTCCTTCATCTTGTCAATCAGGTCCAGGGGTACGGTGTCGTCACGGTCGTGCTGGGCAGCCACCGGTTCCACTTCCCGGCGAACGAAGTCCTTCACCATGTTTACTATTTGTGTGCGGGCCTCTTCGGGCGTCTGGGTTGTCACTGCGTATCTCCCTGTAATTTGTGGTGAATTGATCCGGATTCAAGGTGCGATTTGGTAGCCGGATTAGCTTTGCCGATTCTCCGCCCCACCATTTTCTCTTTCAGGCTCGGGGGTTTCAGGTTGAGCAACTACCATCGGCAGCTCCGTGCCCTCATAGAAGCGGTTCCTGGCCCTTCGTGCGTTCCAATACCGCCTCAGGCGGATTCCTCCGTAACCCAGGGCGGCAATAACCAGCCATACTGGGCTGAAGACAGCCACCCAGATGACAATGTTGACCACGCCCAGCGCCACCGCGGAAAGGGCCCGAATGGCCCACCTGGCGGACTCCAGCAGGTCCCAGTTTCCTACGACCAGGCCCTGCGACTCGGTAACAAAAACACTGAATGAACTGGAGCCCCGTACTTCGCCGGCCTCGCTTTGTGCCGTTACCGTCAGGGTGACCTCGTAGGGGTCAGGGCGGTAATTTTCGAAGGTATGGAGTGCCGTAGCTCGGGTGTCGCCTTCCTCGGGAATTCCCGTAACCGTGGGGCTGCCGTCACTGAAGTCCCAGCGGTACTGCAGGTCCCACAGTCCGTCGCCGCGGGTGAAGGAGCCGCTGTATTCAACCTCCTCTCCCTCCTCCACGAACAGGCTTTCGCCGGCGAATACTTCTATTGTGGGAATCCGGGTTATGGTGGCGATCAGCGTGTCAGTCCCTTCCACTAGACCTGCCGGACCGGTGCCGGTAAGCTCCAGCTGCACGATATATGGTGAATCCTTGTCGTCCTCGAAGAAATGATTGACGGTAGCGGTAACTCGCTGTCCCGGCACAGTGGTTGGAGCAGTACCCGTACCTTCCGCCTGGCTGCCGTCGCCAAAATCCCAAAGGAAGCTGAACGAGTCAATACCTTCTGGAGGGGTAAAAGTGGCCCGGAATCGCGCCGGCTGGCCTGCGCTGAATGTTTGGTCGGAACCGGCGTCCATGGCCAGGGGCATGGGCGCCAAAGTCAGGGTGACGTTGATTAAGGAGAATGCGGCAGTTTGTTCCAGAAATTTTATCCGGCCCTCCAAGCTCTCAATCTCCGCCTGCAAGTCCGTAAGCTCTCGCTGGACCTCCAGGGCATCCTCAACGTCGTCCGCCTGGTTTAAGAGGTTCAGCAGGGCCTCCTCCGTGGCCCGAAGGCTCCGGAGGCGCGAATTGCTGTCCACGTATTCGTCGGTAACGTCCTGGCTGGTGGAAGACTCCCAGTCTACCCGTATGCCCAGTGCCCGGATGCGCCTGACTGCCTCATCCAATTGCTGGGCGGGCACCCTTACGGACACATTGCCGCGATGTATGGCGCTGCGGTCGCTGGACACGGTCCAGCCCCCCAGTTCTACGGCCACGTCACCAACCCGGTCTACTGAGCCCGCAACGTTGTCCACGATCAGCCCCATCCCCACGGTACGAACGATGATCCGGTTCTGGGCGGACACCGACGCCTGCACTTCATCGAAAGTGGGAAGCGGCGAGTCGGCAGGTTGGGCAGCTTTTGCTGCCGCAGCCGGGGCGGCGGGAAGGGACATGGGCTCAGCGGCGGATTCCTCCATGGCCTCGGCTTCTGCCGCAATCTCCCTTGCCATCTGGGGAGCCGAAGCGGCGGTAGTGAAAGAGTCGGCCGAGTCAGCAGCCATCTCCATGGAAAAACCTTGTTCCGATGCTGCTCCACAGCCCATCATGGCAAGCGCCGTCAGCAAGAGGAAGAAAGGTAACAAGAACCTTCGCATAGAAGCAGAATAAAGCAATTGCCCTCGATTCACAAGAAAACCCTTTACGCCCGGAATGCCGTAATTAAGCATATTCCTCCCACCCCATTCGTTTCCGTTGCATCCCTTTACAGGCATGACGTGCATACACCCGGAAAAGTTCCTGACCCCAACAAACCGTCCGGCGGCAACCGGTCCAAACCGGCAACTCGACGGTCTGTAATCCGGGCGGGCGACATATTATACTCAAGAGAGAAATATGCCCTGGGGGAATTCGGGACATGTTGGACGACAGCATCATCAAGCGGGTAGAAGAGTTGCGGAAACAGTTGAACTACCACAACCACCGCTATTACGTGCTTGACGATCCGGTTATCAGCGACTACGACTATGATCGGTTGCTGCAGGAACTCAGGCAGATCGAAGAGGAACACCCGGCGCTGGTTACTCCCGACTCCCCTACCCACCGCATCGGTGGCGAACCCGCCGAAGGTTTCGTGCAGGTGGAACACCGCCACACCATGATGTCGCTGGGCAACGTGTTCGACGATGAGTCCCTGGAGGCCTGGCACCGTCGGGTCAAGAACCTGCTGGACGATGCAGACTTTTCCATGACCTGCGAACTGAAGATAGACGGTCTGGCCGTAAGTCTGGTCTATGAAGACGGGATATTCGTCCGGGGAGCCACCCGGGGCAACGGGTTTGTCGGGGAAAATGTAACCCATAACCTGCGAACCATTCGCTCCATTCCCCTCACGTTGCAGGGTGCGCCTCCCCCATATCTGGAGGTCCGTGGCGAAGTCTATATGCCCGTTGATAGCTTCCGCCGCCTTAACGAAGATCGTGCGGAACGGGGAGAACCCTTGTTTGCCAATCCCCGCAACTCCGGCGCCGGTACTATCCGTCAACTGGACCCCAAGGTTACGGCTTCCCGAAATATGCAGATATGGGTCTACTCGCTGAACGATGCAGGGGATTCCCCTTTTCCCGCTCAACATTGGGAAACCTTGGAGTGGCTGCAGTCACTAGGCTTCCGGGTCAATCCGCTTAACCGCCTGTGCAACACACTGGACGAAGTCAAAGACTACTACCGCGAGTGGGTGGAAAAGCGGCATGAACTGCCCTACGAAGTGGACGGAGTGGTCGTAAAGGTCAACCCCTTCAACTTCCAGAACTCGTTGGGCTTTGTGGGACGGGAACCCCGCTGGGCCACCGCATATAAGTTTCCGGCGGAGCGGGCCGTGACAAAACTGCTGGAAATCGGCATCAATGTAGGCCGCACCGGCAGCCTCAACCCATACGCAATTCTGGAGCCCGTTATAGTCAGCGGCGCTACGGTGCAGCATGCTTCCCTGCACAATGAAGAGGATATCCGGCGGAAGGACATAAGGGTTGGCGACTGGGTGACAGTGGAACGCGCCGGAGACGTCATTCCCCAGGTTGTGGGGCCCATCCGCGATCGACGCACCGGCGACGAGGCCGAGTTTTCCATGCCGGACACCTGCCCTGAGTGCGGGACGGGGGTGGTTAAGCCGGAAGGCGAGGCGATGCACCGGTGCCCAAACTCCTCTTCCTGCCCCGCCCAGTTCTTTGAATTGCTGAAACATTTTGTCAGTCGTGGCGCCATGGACATGGACGGTCTGGGTGAGCAGTGGTGCCGCATCCTGATAGACAAGGGCTTTGTCAGCACAGTCGCGGACCTCTACTACCTTGAAAAGGACAAGCTCCTCGAACTGGACCGAATGGGCGACCGCCTCGCCACTAAGATTCAGAACAATATCGAGGCCAGCAAGACCCGACCATTGCCCCGTATCCTCTTTGCCCTGGGTATCACCCATGTTGGTACAGAGGTGGCGGATTTGCTGACTCAGCGGTTCGCCAGTATTGACCAATTGGCCCAGGCCAGCGAAGACGAACTGACCGGCATAGACGGTATCGGTCCCAAGATTGCCGAGAGCATCTACGGCTATTTCCAGGTGGAAGACAACCTGGCCGTTATTGAAAAACTTCGACAGGACGGAGTGAAGCTCCACCATGACATCGAGATTGTGGACCAGACCGATTTGCCCTGGAACGGCCTTACTTTCGTGGTGACAGGCACTCTTTCAACCATGACTCGGCGCGAGGCTGAAAGCAGGATCAAGGCCCTGGGCGGCAGCACAACATCCTCGGTTACCCGCAAGACAGCCTACCTGGTTGCTGGCGCTTCCCCAGGCTCCAAGCTGGACACTGCCAGCCGCCTGGGTACTCGAGTGCTTGACGAGGATGTCTTTGCTCACCTATTGGAAACACCGTCTGAAGTCCAGCTAACCCCCCCGGAAGCTTAGTCATGACAACAGACGAACTATCAGGAAAAAAAGAGAGTCCCGCCACCCCGGAGGAAAGAGTCAGGCCTCCCCGTCACACCGAGGAACCCGACCATTCTATGAAGATCATCGTGGGGTTGGGAAACCCCGGGGACCGCTACCGCAATACCCGCCATAACGTGGGCTTTCACTGCATAGACCTGCTGGCCCGCCGCTGGGGCATTGACGTCAAGGAACGCCGGGCCAAGGCCGTCCTGGGGCGGGGCCGTTTCCAGGATAGGGAGGTGGTGCTGGCCAAGCCGCGAACCTTTATGAACTGCAGCGGCGAGGCCATAAATTACTTGGTAGCCAGGTTTGGCGCGAAGCCGGCGGACATCGTGGTCATTTACGACGAAATGGATCTGCCAGTGGGAAGGATCAGGATCAGGCCGGGCGGTAGTTCCGCTGGGCACAATGGAATTCGTTCTATCATTGGGGAACTCCACACCCAAAACTTTCCGCGGGTAAGGGTTGGCATAGGCCCGCCGGAAACTCATGGGGGGCAGGTCTCTCACGTGCTGAACCGCTTTACCGACGAAGAGGCTGGGGATATCTCCGACGCCATTCAGCGGGTAGCCGATGCCATGGAGTGCCTGGTGGAAGAGAACATTACCGTTGCCATGAACCGTTTCAACTGAAGCGGAAAAAGGTAACTCCCCCCAGGTCAGGTCCAGTTATTGCCGGGACCTGCTATTTCCCGAACCGGAAAAGGGATGCGGCGGTGCCGCCGAATACCCAATCCCTATCCTCGTCGCTCCCATATCTTACGTGTTCCATGGGCCAACGAAGGGCATTGCGGAAACCCTCCCGAAAGGCCACGGGTGGGAAGTCGCTGCCCCACATCAGCCGGTTGGCGCCAAAGGCTTCGAGTGCCATTTCCACAAGGGCCGGTACATTGCCTGCAAAGGGGAAGGGCTGCACGAACGGGTTGGGCCGCTCGCAGATCTCGCCCAGCCCTGGAATCTTCATATAGGTGTTGGGGTACTGTGCCAGCGCCAATACGCGGCGGTAGGCCTGATAAGGTTCCGAGTCGCGCCCCCCTGCGCCCAGGTGTTCGATGATCACCCTGAGATTGGGCAAGGTCTTGATGATCTCTTCATACTCGGGTGAAGAGAAAGCATCAAGCTGCCCCCCGCAGCTTACAATTAGGCCCAGCTCGTCGGCCTTGCGCCAGATAGCCAGCGGGTCGTCGCCCGGCGACCTGTTGGCTGCGTTAAGTCTTACGCCTTCCAGCCCCAGAGACGGAAATTCGGCCAGCCTGTCCGGCGCACCCGGACTCCCGACGTCCACCATCCCCACGCCGGAGAAACGGCCCGGGAATCGCTGCAAGCATTCGGCCAGGTAAGAGTTATCGAACACCCCGTTGATCTGAATTAGCACGGCGTGGTCCACATCGTTGCGGGTCATCTGGTCCAACAGGATTTCCACGGGCTCAAACCAGTAGGGTGTAGCGTGGCAGTGCGTGTCGACTACGGGCATACGATCAACTCCGGAAGAGGCCAGTGATTGAGAGCGGGACCATGTACACGGTGCTTGGTGTAAGTGAAAATGATCTCTACGGATCCTGTTGACCGCTCAGAATAGGCGGCCCAGACGTAGGACTGACCGGGTAACTACGCTGCTCCAGCCCAATGGTCTCCTGTCTTCCCGCTACGTCCCGAACTTCAGGCTGCTCCGACTGGCAGCTTTCGCACCAGACCTTTTCGTCAACGAAAAGGCGCATGTTGTCTTTCTTGACGGAAATAGTCTCAATTACCTGGCGGCAGGCCCCGCACATTCTTACTATGGAAACCTGGTCGATCGGCATGGCACATCATCCTGTCTCGAACTATTGACCTAAGGGCAACTTCATTCGAGTGTAAATGGGGGTCG
This sequence comes from Dehalococcoidia bacterium, assembly GCA_034428635.1. Lineage (GTDB taxonomy): Bacteria > Chloroflexota > Dehalococcoidia > Lucifugimonadales > UBA3495 > Bin22. Next base: position 10,239 of record DAOUHR010000161.1, on the reverse strand, counting down.
GAGGAGTGTCAATGAATCCTTGCTGATGAACGAACAGTTAAGGTGTTAAGAATTCGGAACAGTCACAGGTTTAAAGTACGGTTATTCGGCGTTATATGCGCCAAAAGCGTATAGGCATTGGTGAGCGGCGAGAAATGTTGTATAGTGTCTCTAACTGAAGGGAACCAGAAGCGCTTTCCCTTGAAATTGTTGCGGGATACGCTTCAATAGCCCCGAGATATAGGAGGATTAGCAATGGCTAAACCCATACGCGTCGGACACCTGGTCCTTAACGTGAGGGATGTGGAAGCATCCACCAAGTTCTATACCGAATTCCTGGGCTTTGAGATCTCCCGCCAGGGTGAGCAGGGCACTTTCCTGACCTGCGGCAAGATCCACCACGACCTGGCCCTGTTCAAGGCTCCCGTGGACGCTCTTCCCGTTACCCCCGGCCAACTGGGGCTGAACCATTTCGCCGTCCAGGTTGCCGACTTTGAAGACTTGAAAGAGGTCTATAACAACCTGCTGGACAAGGGCGTCACGATGGACCACAACACGGATCACGGTATGACCTCCAGCGTCTACTTTATGGACCCGGACGGCAACCGGATCGAATTCTTCTGCAACAATCAGGAGGATCCTTCCGAGGGCCTGGCTCTGATGAGTGACCCCAGTCGTCGAAACAAGGAACTGGTGTTCAACTAGGCCAACCTTCGAACACAAGGTTTCAAGAATCAACCCCCGCCAATCACGGCGGGGGTCGCCTTTATTGCGAAACTGCCAGCGATTTCCAGATGCCAGGGTACTCCGCCATGGCGCTAGGCTGCCCGATTTCTATTGAAACTCCAGCGTAGCCGACCGCAGCCCACAAACCAGTCGGCCGATAACTTCCAGGCAGCGGTCATTGGACGGGGGCATCACCGGGCCGGCCAGGGCGTCCCGATGCCAGCGTTCCAAGGGCATGCTCTTCAGAAAGCCGCTTCCTCCCGCCATGCGCATGGCCTGCTCCGTAACCCTCACCCCCGCCTCCGCGCACAGGTATTTGGCCTGGTTTGTCGCCAGGGACATCTCTTCGCGAACACCTGACTTTCGCACCTCTGCTGCTTCGCAAAGCATCAACTTGGCCGCCCTGATCTGCGCGCTTATCTCCCCAAGGTTGCGCTGCACCCGGGAGTCGTAAGCCAGCGGTTCAGTGGCAGGAGCGATTACCCTTGTCTTTGAATATTCCAGAATGAAGTCATAAGCCGCCTCTGCAACTCCCAGGTAGGTGGCCGCATAGCCCAGGGCGAATCCGGAAAGTTCGATAGTGAGTAGTTGCCCCGGGGTTCCCATTACATCATCCACCGAAACTTCAGTGTCGTAGCGGATGCTGTGGCTGGTGGTCCCCCGCATCCCGGTGGCGTTCCAGGGCTTTTCAAGAGCGATGCCTTCGTCGCTGCGGGGAACCAGGGCCGCCATTATGCCTTCCTGGGCAGTCTCACTCCCTTCGCGCAAGCCGGTAACAAAATAGCGGTCTGCAGCGTCCCCCAGGGAGCAGAAATGCTTGACACCCTTCACCCGGTAATTCCCGCCCGGTAAGGGGGTGAAGACCGTTCGAAGGACAAAACGGTCGCGAAAACTGGATTCGGGCTCGCTCATCACGGTAGCCAGCAACTTGCCCTCTTGCAGCACTTCGCCGAAGTAACGCAGTCTCTGTTCCTGGGATGCCAACTGATTGATGTTGATGATGACATTGGCGTGCATATTGTAGGTCAGGGCTGTAGCCGGACATCCCTTCGCCATCTCGAGCAAGGCCAGGACATAGGTAACGGGATCGACGCCAAGACCTCCGTATTCCTCGGGGACCGTCAGGCCCAATAGGCCAGCCTCTCTTAGATCCTGGTAATTCTCGAAGGGGAATGATGACTCAACGTCGTGCTTCTCAGCCCGCGGTGCGAACCGCTCACGGGCCAGTACTGATACCCTTTCAACCAGGTCCCTGTCGTGGCGGAAACTGTGGTGTTGCGACGCCATTGCCAACTCCGACTGTCTATTGGAAGTGGGGCATGACTTCTTCGGCAAACAACTTCATCGAACGCATCACAGTTTCGTGGGGCATTCCACCAAAGTCAAAGTTGCAGCCGAAATACTCAATCCCCTGTTCCTGAAACTCGCGGATTATGGCAACGCACTGCTCTGGCGTTCCGATTATGGCACGCTTCTCGGCGAGGTAATCGTAAGTAGGCGGCACGCTGGTGCGAGTTCTCCTGAAATTTTCCAGGCGCTGGTTCACCTCGCTTCCCAGGTCAATGGAGCGTCGCCAGTCGGTCATATCCATGGTCCACGAAATGGCCGGCTCTGCATTCTTGCGCGCCTCCTTCTCTGTCTCTGCCACGTGCAGGTAGCGGAAGAAGGGAATTTTGGAGATGGGAATGTTGTATCCGGCGTCTGCCGACATGGCAGTGAACCGGTTGCACAGGTCCAGGGCGTCGTCATGGTCCAGGACCACGCCGGAGATCAGGGGGTGCCCCGTTGATACCACGTATTCCAGGGTAGTAAATGTCCTGGTGGCGGCTATGTAAATCGGTGGGTGAGGTTTCTGAAGAGGCGGCGGCACCAGGTTAGCCTGGTTGACGTTGAAATATTTACCTTCGTAATTGAAGTCCGGAGTTGTCCAGAGGCCCTCGACGATGTTGATAGTCTCCTGGAATCGTTCTTGACTTTCTCCCGGGTCCACGTTGTAGCCCGTATACTCGTAATTTGCAGTGCCTCGGCCAAAACCCACGTCAAGCCTGCCACCGCTGACCAGGTCCAGGGTTGCCGCGTCCTCTGCCAGGTGCACCGGATGGTGAAGCGGTGGCACCAGCACGGCAGTGCCGAGGCGTATCGTCTCGGTCTGCGCCGCCAGGTTGCTCAGCACCACCATGGAGGAGGAACCGATCCCGTAGCGAGAGAAATGGTGCTCGGCGAACCACGAGCTGTAATACCCTAGTTCCTCGGCCAGGCACAACTGCTCCAAGGCTTCGTGGATAACCTGGCTGGGCGTTGTGCCTTCCGGCCAGGGCAGGTGGGAAAAGAGGCCAAACTTCATTGCCCGTCTCCAACATATGGTGCTGCCTGTAAGAAGGGCGCCATCGGCTGTGCTGGTGACCAACTATCCTCCATGCCGGTCGCTGCCCCTTGCTTGTTTCCTGCCCCAGTTTACCAGATTCGGTGATGCCATTTGTGAAACATTGAACACTATGTGCTCCGAGGTAGTTGACAATTTTTCTTTACCTCCCCAAAATATTTCATTAAGTCAAAAGTAAATGGCCGATATGTCTGAATATTTCTCCAATGGTGACAGGGACCAGCTTACCGAACAGCTGGTTGACCTTTTCGAACAGATAAACCGTGCGATGCACTGCACCCCCTCCGACGGTTGGGACGGCCTGGACCTGACGTTTCAGCAAGTTAAGGTGCTTGCTCTGCTGTTTGAAGGACAGCAGAGGATGGGCAATATCGCCAGCTATATGGGCTGCATAATGTCCTCCGCCACGAACATAGTTGACCGACTAGTGGACAAGGAACTGGTTGCTCGGTCCATTGATCCGGATGATCGGCGTGCCGTTATCTGCCGCATTACAGACCTCGGAAAGGAAACTATCGAGCGGTTCTGGAGTATCGGACGAGGGAAGATAATCACCCTCGCAGACCAACTGGAAGCCGGCGAACTTGCGGAAGTCGTCCGCGCCGCTGCGCTGATGAATCAGGCCGCTTCGACTGCCTTTCCCGCGGGCTATTCCCAACAGGAACGCTAATCGGACTTTGGCCTTACCATGTTCTCTTCTCGGAACCCCATGCTCCTTTCGGACCAACCAGCCTTCAATGTCTCATTCAAGTTTGCTCATTTCCCCATTGCTTCCCTTCTCCGAGGAACATTCAATTGGGAGCAGCGTCTCACGACCGTGAAGGTTGCTGCCGGTAACGTTCACTTTCCGTATATTCTCGGACGGAACTTCCAGCATTATTACCTTTGCCCATGGGAGGCCTGGAATTGACCTTCTTGACCCGGTTAGTCCTCCGGCGCAGTTCGGTCACCATGCTGGTGATTGTGCTGATACTCGTCGCCGGGGTTTACGCCTATAACGACCTGGAGCGGGAACTTTTCCCCGACATCGAGTTTCCCAATATTACCGTCACCACCTATTACCCTACCGCCGACCCCGAGACTGTTGTTCGGGAAGTAACTGAACCCATTGAAGATGTCATAGCGGGCATGGACGGCCTCCAGGAAATTCAGTCAAATTCCCGGCAGAACCTTTCCACGGTTCTGGCCACCTTTAACTTTGGCGAGGATATGGATGAGGCGGAACGCACTATTGAAAGCAACGTAAACGGCATCCAGTTCCCGGCAGGAGTGGAATTCACCACTGTGTCGAGGATTAGCAATGAGACCTTTCCCGTCATGCAGCTGAGCGTGGCCGGTGACCGGGATATTGCCTCTTTGCAGCGTCTCCTGGACGACGCCGTGGTCCCCAGTATAGAAGGTGTTGACGGTGTTTTCGAAGTGTTTGTCCTCGGCCGCGTTGATGAGCGCATCGCCGTTACGGTAGACACGAATAAACTACAGGACCTGGGCCTCTCATTCAGCCAGGTATCGGGCGCCATATCCGGCAACAACATAGGTATCCCGGCGGGCAACATCACTGACGGCGCCACCACTTTTCCGATACGTACTACTCACCAACTGGGCTCAATAGAAGACATAGAAGACCTGGTGGTCGGCTACGAACAGGTGTCCCTGCCTGGCGACGGCCTTGCCGCATTGGGCCCCCGGGATTCCCGGGGTCAGCGGCCTGTATTGTTGTCCGACGTGGCGACCGTTGAACTGGGCACCTCCGACGCCGCGGGAATCGCCCGCACAGTGGGAAAACCCAGCCTGAATCTGTGGGTCATCAAGGAACCCGAGGCAAATACTCTCGAAGTAACCGATGACGTCCTGGAGGAGATTGAAGACTTCCAGCTCCCCCCCGACGTGGAAATCCTCGAAATATCCAATAATGGTCCTATCGTAGAGGAATCCCTGTCCGACCTGCTTCGTGAGGGGCTGCTTGGGTTTCTCTTCGCCATCACCGCCGTCTTCATATTTTTGCTCAATACCCGCCCAACCCTGCTTCGGGGCCTGGCCCTGACCCTACGCCCCACCACCATAATTGCCATTTCCATTCCCCTGAGTGTGCTGGGCGGCATTATCCTGTTGAGGCTGACAGATATTTCCCTGAATTTCATGAGCCTGGCCGGCCTGGCCATCGCAGTAGGGCGGGTGGTAGACGACAGCATCGTTGTACTGGAGAACATGTACCGCCACATTCAGCGGGGCGAGGACCGGTTCCAGGCCGCTCTTATTGGCACGCAGGAGGTGGGCGCTGCTATCGTCGCCTCTACCCTGACCACGGTAGTGGTATTCATCCCACTGGCGTTCATCCAGGGGCTGGTGGGGGAGTTCTTCACCCCCTTTGCCCTTTCCGTTAGCTACGCCCTGGTGGCGTCAACATTCGTGGCGCTTACGGCTGTGCCGGTGCTGGGAGCGGCCCTCCTTCGACCGGGAGACATACCCGAGGCTGAGGACGACCATCTTCAACTTGGCCGAGAAACCTGGCTGCAGCGGCTTTACTCTCCGGTCCTGATTTGGACTTTGCGGCACAAGTTTATTGCCTTGCTGGCGGCCATCGTTATCACCGGTTCCAGCATCAGTCTCATTACAATAATTCCAGTAACATTCTTCCCCGCTGGCACTCCCGATTACCTGTTTATGAACATAGAACTGGAGGAGGGCACGGCGGTCAGCCGCACCTACGAACACGTGGCGAGGGTGGAACAGATTCTGGACGAATTTGTTGAGGAAGGCCATCTTTCACTATATCAGGTAACCATCGGGCAGGCGGCGGACGACTTCGATGTTGGTGTGGGTACCGGGAGCCTTCACCTCGCCGGCTTTATCATGCGAGTCGCGGACGACGCGCCCCGGGAAATTACTGAAATGGTTCGGCGCAGACTTCCTGAACCCGGTGAAGGAATCCGTTACTTCCTGGATGAAGTAACCGACGGCCCGCCCACCGAAGGGCTTGAAGTCCGGGTTATTGGTCCTAACTACAACGACATCGCCGTCGCGGCGCGGGAATTGGAAGACCGGCTGTCCCGAATTGATGGCATCGTCAACCTGGACAGCAACGTAACTTCCGCCAGGGACGAAGTTACTATCCGGATCGACAATGGCGAGGCATCCCAGCACGGCCTGAGCACCCTGGCGGTCGCCCAGCAGGTAAACCAATTTGTGGTGGGTCGGGCCGTAACGGAAATTGACGTTGATAACGTTAACCTGGATGTGGTTGTGCGGGGAATGCCTGATGATGTGGATGACATCGAAAAATTGAAAGACCTGGACATTGAGGGACCATTCGGCATGGTTAAGCTGGGGTCCATCAGCGAGATAGGCATCGAGCGGGGGCCGGTGGCGGTTACCAGGTTCGACCGGGAGAGGTCAGCCACCATTACCGGCACCATCACCGCTGTCGATACCCGGGCCGTGGGCGCCGCGGTGCAGGATGCCATTGACTCCCTGCCCTTGCCCCCGGGCATTGAAGTAAGGACCGGTGGCATATTCGACCAGGTCAACGAAGGCTTCCAGGACGTCTTTTTGGCCATGGCAATAGGTGTGGTGCTGGTCTACCTGGTCATGGTTGCCAGCCTGGGTTCCCTGCGCGACCCGTTCATCATTGTGTTCAGCCTTCCCTTTGCCGTGGTGGGCGCTCTGATAGCCCTGGCGGTAACTGGCAGGACCTTGAGCCTGTCGGCGATGATGGGCTTCCTTCTGCTCATTGGTATCGTGGTCACCAATGCCATTGTCATGATCACCTTTGTCGAGCAACTCCGGGAGCGGGGACTGGGAGTTTATGAGGCGCTGGTCACAGGAGGCCGCGTTCGTATCCGTCCCATTCTGATGACTGCCTTCACCACAACCTTCGCCCTGTTGCCGCTGGCCCTGGCTTCCGATGGAGGTGGCGGAATCATCGGCGCCGAACTCGCCACAGTTGTTATAGGGGGACTCATTAGTTCCACTCTCCTGACCCTTATTGTTGTTCCAGTTGCCTATACTCTGATGCACAGCACCATTCCGGGAATCCCGGCGGCCATCAGGTCCTTCCTGAGGAGGGGGCGGAGAGCGGCCGGCGGATTAAGGGGTACGTCCTGAACGCGTTCAATTTGACAGCTAAAAGTCTCTGTTCTTCTTGTCTTATTTGAGGTATTAGATGGTGGACAAATTCGGAAACTGGCCTTTGGTCCCGGTTAGAACCATTCACGCATTGGCTATGATAGCCGTCCTGGCGTTATCGATGGGGGCTATGGCCTGCAGCCTGGCGGCTTCCCAATCTCCGGAGGAGGCACTGGGGGAGGCTGATGCGCCCGTTCGGGCTGAAGCTGCCTTAACCCAGGCCGTGCCCCAGCAGATCGAAGTGGATGCCAGGCTTCATTTCCCGCGACGGCAGGAACTGACCTTTGAGCGCAGCGGAGAAGTCGTAGAGGTGCTGGTTGGCCCTGGAGATTGGGTTGAAAAAGGCCAGCTTCTGGCCCGGTTGAATTCTGACCATTTCCCGGTTCTCGAAGAGGAAGTGGCCAGGCTGCGGCACCAGGTGGCTGATGCGAGGGAGAATATCAGGTTGATCCAGCTGGGCCATTCCGCCGAGCCCTTACTGGAAGCACAGCGGGAGGAAAATGTTGTCAGGTTGGAGCTGGCCAATACTCAGGCGGTAGAATTCGTGGAAGATATAGAAAAGAATTTCGGTGACCGGTTGACCGCTGCCCGTTCGGCGCGAGATCAGGCAAAAGTTGCCCTTGACGCGGCCATTGATGCTCTTTCCGACGCCCAGCGGGATCTGGAGGCCAACCACGTCCAGACGGTGGCGGCCGCGGAATCGGCCAAAGCTCAGGCCGAACTGGCCCTGGACCAGGCTACTGAGCGGCTGACAGACTACCGGAAGAACCTGAGTGACGACGCCGTGCGCGCCGGTGACCTGGTTACGGAGTCAGGGGTTGCTCTCGACCTGGCTGTGGATAGGCTAGAAGATTACAAAGAAGACCTGGAACAGAACGCGGTAAGGGCCCGGGATCGCGTAACCAAGGCCGAGCTGGCGCTGGACCTCGCCCGGAACGCTTTGCAGGACTTCGTGGACGAACATGACCGGCAGGTTATTCGCGCCAGGACGGTGGTGGGCGCCGCCGATGATGCGCTGGATGCTGCCAAGGCTCCGCTTACCCAGTTCCTTCGCACGCCCATCCGCGACGTGGAAGTTGACGGCAAGCCCGTGGACGTGGCCAAGTTGAACAGCCTGCAGGCTGCTGTGGATCTGGCAGAGGCGAACCTGGACAAGGCGAAAGAAGACTTGGCGGAACTCCAGGACGGCCCGGACAATTTCCGGGTGCAAGAGCTGGAATCTAATGTATCAGTGGCCGAACTGAACCTTGTCCAGGCCAGGGAGGATTTGGCTGAACTGGAAGAGGGGCCCGACCCGGTGCTCCTGCAGGAATTGGAATCCAGCGTAGTTGTGGCCGAGCTTAACCTGGAGCGGGCCAAGGAGAACCTGACGGAGTTGAAGGCAGGCCCCGACATCCTTGTTCTTAACCAGCTTCAATCACAAGTAGATCTGGCCCGGGTCAATGTTAGCCAGGCTAACAAGCGCCTGAACGAAGAGATGGAGGGCCCGGACCCGCTGATTTTGCCCAGGCTCGAAGTTAACGTTACGCTGGCCACCCGGCGCCTGGACCTGGCCGAGCGGGATCTCCAGGATTTGCTGGACGAAGGTCCTGACCGGGATTCAGTTCCCCTGATGGAGAGGGAGATTGCCACCAGGCTGGCGCAGATTGACCAGCTTTACGAAAGCCCCGACACAGTGAAACTGGCGCAGATTGAAGCGCTGAACGCCCTCATCGCCCTGGCATTGGACCGCATCGGTGATATTGAAGAGGAGATGGGAGAGTATTCCTTGCGGTCCCCCAGCAAAGGGTACGTCTTCCTGGTGAACGTGGAAGAAGACGACTTGGTAAGCAAGCATTCCCGTGTCATCGAACTATTGGACCCCAGCGAAATTGTTGTCAAGGGATTCATAGACGCCAGCGAAAGTCAGCACGTTACCGCCGGCTCAAGGGCTATCGTGAGCATTGACTTGCTTCCAGGGACCGAACTGACTGGCGCCGTGACCAAGTTGGCCGAAGACCCCGCGACCGAACGGGGTATAATCAGTTACGCTGTCGAAATACAGGTTGACTTGCCTCCAGGCTTGGAAGTCCCTCCGCGTTTGGGCGGGGTCGATGCGGCAATCTTGCCATAAGGAAGCTGTAATTGAGGCAATCAACCGCCTATTGGGGAGGAAACCATGAGAATTCCGCTGTTCAATCGAGGTGGTCGAAAGGAAACTGACCCGGTCTGTGGCATGCAGGTGGATAGTGCCAAGCCACCAGGCGGCACCTATGTGCACCAGGGCACGACTTATTACTTTTGCGGTCCCGGATGCAACCGGGCCTTCCAGCGAGAACCCGATGCCTACTTATCCGGAGAAAAGAAGATCCAGATGTAGCTTGCGCATATTCGCCGGATTCCAGTTTCTGGATAAAGAAGACAAGGGCGATATTAGGGGGCGTCGTCCAAAGACGAGTTTCGTCTTTCCGGCGAAAGCCGGAATCCAGATCCGTCACGTTAATGGGTAATATGCTCCGCGATATACCAGGACTCTGGTATATCGCCTGTTATACCCGATACCTAACCGGCAGTTATGGCTAATTTGACGACACCCCTTAGGCCCGCCCTTGTCTCTTTCTTCGGATTTCCTGCTATAGACCTACCGCTTCCACCAATTGATGAAACTCCTTCCGGGTTTCCTCTGCAGTCTGGGGCCCCGGGTGCCTCACGCGGGCCGACGAAATCAGGCCTCGCTGCTGCAGCGCATACTTCCGTATAGCTACCCCGATTCCCTCCTGAAATTCAAACAACAGCAAAGGCAGGTGGCGGTAGAACACATCCTCGGCTCCCTTCCTGTCCCCCTCCGCCATGTGCCTGCAGATGGCAACCAGAACCTCGGGGTAAGCAAAACCCGTCATGGCGCCGGCGGAACCCCTGGTCAGTTCATCCAGCAAGTACATCCCGCCCAGGCCCCCGAAGATGGCCAGGTCATCTCCCGCCTGGGCGCGAATGGCGGTAATTTTGGTGGGTGTGGGAGGATCTTCCAGCTTCAGGTAATGGACACT
>DAOUHR010000160.1:0-7976 GCA_034428635.1 Dehalococcoidia bacterium | reverse complement strand
GCCAGATACAGGGTCTGGCGGCTTCGTAAATGCCAAAAAAGAAAGACGCCGGTTCCCTGCGCTGGCATTACCCAGATCAGGTTCGTAAGGGTCGGCGGCAATGGGGCCGCCCTCTCAGCCTGGCTTCACCAAGCTCCCCTACGTGTCCAGATTGGTAAGTTGTTAATTGCGGGTATTTTATGGGCAGGGGACAGGTATGTCAATGTTTGGGTTGGCAGCTAGCGTTGCGATTTGAGTGGTGTTGCTGTGGGACCAGGGCAGATGCACAGGTCTGCCCCTACCTATTCCCCGAACCAAACCACCTGAAGTGAAACGCTGCCGGCGCTGGGCCTGCCGTATCGCTTGCTGTCGCAATGGGTTATAATGGAGCCGCACCCTAGATTAGCGCCACGGTTTGACACAAGAGCGTACCTGTTTCTGCTCCTCCGGCTTCTTGTTCACCCCCCTCGCTGATTCACCTGTGTTGCCATTTCACTTTATGGAGTACGTTCACGTATGCCTCATACCATCCTGCCTACCCGTTCACGCCCAACCAACCGTGTCAAACACCAGGCCGTCTGCAACGACTGCGGCTTACCGGCAAACCTCCCCTTCCGACCCACCCAGGGCAAGCCGGTCTATTGCAAGTCCTGCTTCAAAGTCCATCGGCAGGAACTTGCCGTAGGGGAAAAGGCCAGGTCAGACAGGGCGATCGCCCCAAACAGGCAATCCGCTAACGGCACCGCGCCCGTTGAGAGCGCCCCGCCCATAGATAACCTGCCGGGCGTTGACAGCTCTCTCACGGGTGGTATGCCATTTGCCGAGTTTTCCCTGAAATCTGCTACCAAAGCAGCCATCGCCCGTATGAACATATCGAGGACCACACCGATTCAGGAGAAGGCTATCCCACACCTGCTGGAAGGCAGAGACTTGATTGGCCAGGCCCGTACGGGTTCCGGCAAGACCCTGGCCTACGCTGTACCCCTGGCCGAGAAGTGTGATCCGGCAGTCCGGGCAGTCCAGGCGTTGGTACTGACGCCCACCCGCGAGCTGGCGATCCAGGTGGCCGGGGTAATAGAAGCCCTGGTTTCGGCACAGCAACTCAGCGTGACACTGTTGTATGGCGGGCGGTCTTTGAGGCCTGAGTACAAAGCGTTGCGGAATCGGCCCCAGATCGTCATCGGCACCCCGGGCCGGACCCTGGACCATCTTAAGCAGGGGACGCTGAAGCTGGATTCGGTGAGATTCCTGGTTCTGGACGAAGCTGACGAAATGTTGGACATGGGATTCGCTCCCGACGTCCAGGCCATCATAGGTCAGACACCCAGCCCGCGCCAAACTGCGTTAATGTCCGCCACGATGCCGGACTGGGTGGCCAAGACCGCCGCGAAGCATCTCCAACAGCCGGTAAAAGTAGAGGTGGACGCGGGCATGACGTCGCCTTCCACCGTGGCGCACCGGGTCTATACAATCCAAAAAAGTGAAAAGCTGGGAGCGCTGCGAACCCTGCTGGACCAGAGGGACGGCGCGCCGGTAATAGTATTTGGAAAGACCAGGCACGGAGTGAAAAAGCTGGCGAAGCAGCTGGATGAGATGGGCTACCCCGCACTGGCGCTGCAGGGAGATTTAAGTCAACGGGCTCGAGAACAGGTGATGAAGAACTTCCGTTCCGGCACCGCGGAAATCCTGGTGGCAACGAATGTGGCCGCCAGAGGCCTGGACTTTGAGGACATTGGACAGGTAATTAACTTTGACCTGCCGGACTCGGAACAGTCGTTCACTCATCGCGTCGGGCGGACCGGCCGCATGGGCCGCCTGGGGGAGTCGGTAACACTCATTACGCGGGAAGAAGAGCGGAAATGGCACGAGATCGAGCGCGGCCTGGGCCGCAAGTTCTCGCGCCAGCCATGGTCGAAGAGCCGATAGCGTTCAGTCAAGGTTGTAGTGGCAGGGGACAACCCGTTCGCCCTGAGCCCGTCGTATGGCCACCCAATTGGTGGTTCTACAGGCCCTACATGAACGGTATATCGTCTATACGTTAGCATTCCGGGCTGGCCTGAATACTAAACTAAAGGCAAGGTGGGAAGTGCATTTCCACCTTGAGCAGGCGGACTTCCGGCCATGACGCCTAACTGTCACGCCGGAGGCAACCTGTCATTCTGAACGGAGTGAAGTATCTGAAATTCTAAAGGTTTGGAGAGTTTCTTCAAGCAAGGATTCTAGGGCTTGTCGTCATATTCAATGGCATTGCTACCAAGGCGGGAACCTCGACCTCAGCCCATCGAGGTTCCCGCCTTCGCGGGAACGACGAAAAGGGACGCTGGGAGAGTTCTACCTTCAATTTGACGACAGCCCCTAGATTCTTCGCTTCACTCAGAATGACAGTCTATCCCCAATACGTCATTCCCGGTATGTTCCACTTTGGCTTTAGGTTAGCCTTCCCCCGTTAAGGAGGAAGGGACTTGTCGGGAGGTTCTTTAGATCCTTCACTTCGTTCAGGATGACAGGTAGTTCGTTCAGGATGAAAAAGAGGGGGGCGGTTCGCGAACCGCCCCTACGTATTTGGGGGGTCACCTTTACCACCGATCCCTCTTCATGAGGGAGAGGGTGGAAGGGTCTTTACTCCCATTGGCGCTTGTCCCCACTTGAGGCTCCAGCCGGCGCTGGAATGACGGTTTTGCCCCATTACGTAATTCGTGGCCTGGATGGATTGAAAGAGCGGGCTCCCGCTGGGGAGGCATTGGGCGGTTCTTTGACGAGGTCGAAGAGAGGAGAGGTTGATCAAAGTAGAAGCAGGTATGCTTTCTTGACAACCCCGGTCGCCAAGCTACAATTCCCATCAAGAACCTCATATCAACTGAACAAGGAGAGAGGAATATGCCGTTCTACGAAAGAGGCGATGTCCGCATCTATTATGAAGAGCAGGGATCGGGTTTCCCGCTGCTGCTGACCCCCGGCGGGGGACTAAACTCCGTAGCCGCAGGCTGGCCCAGGCAGGTCTTTGACGGTATGGAGACGTTCAAGAACGATTTCCGATGCATCACCATGGACCAGCGCAACGCCAACGGCGGGCAGTCCACCGGCCCGGTGCAGGTGGAAGACCCCTGGGGCGCATTTGCAGACGACCAGTTGGGACTGATGGACCACCTGGGCATCAACGAGTTCCTGTTCATCGGCTACTGCATTGGCGGGCCCTTTGCGATGAAGCTGATTGAACGCGCGCCGGAGCGGGTGCTGGCGGCGGTGCTCTGCCAGCCGGTGGGTCACTCGGACAAGACGCCGGATTCCATGTATGACTCGGGCATAGATGCGTGGGGCCCGGAGCTTATGAAGAACCGCCCCGACGTCACCCAGGAGATAATCGAGCAGTACCTGCACAACCTGTACCGGGTGCAGCCGGACTTTTTCTACTGCGTGTCTCGGGACTTTGCCCGCCAGTGCCTGACGCCGTTGCTGGTGATGCCGGACGATACCCCTTCCCATTCATACGTGGCAGCCATGGACATGGCGGAAATAGCCCCCAAGGCCCAGGTAACGGTGTATCCCTGGAAGGAAGACCCGGAAATCAAGGCCAATACCATTGAGCAGGTGCGGGAGTTCCTGAAGGCGCACCAGTTGGTGACGGCTACGGCTTAGATTTACCGTACGGTTCGAGCAGGAGAATTCCCGGGGCGTAAATGAGCCCCCCGGGAATTCTTTTGGAAACTCTGGACAAGTGAGGTGGCTGCCCGTGATAGGGGATAACCTCACCGGATGCCAGATAGGCATGGAGGGTCTTCACCCCCATCCTAACCTTCCCCCGTCAAGGGGGAAGGGACTTATTAAGAGGTTTCTTTGTTCTGCCTTTCAGGGTTCCGGCTTCCGCCAGAATGACGGTAATGCCGAGGTTTCCATAAGGGGGGAGGGATTAGAGAAGTGGCTGGCTACCGTATCAACCGCTCGGCCATGCGCTCCAGTTGTTCGGACATCTCTGCTTCGGTGGTGCAGTGCTGGGGCCAGACGGAGACGCGGAGGGCGCCGGCGTTGAGGAAGTCGTCGACCTGCTGGCGGGTGGTTTCGGGGGGCTGGCCGAAGACGGAGATGGTGAGGGACTCGGGGGCGCGGCCGTATTCGCCGGCCAGGGCGTCAAGCTGGTTGCGGCCGGTTTCGATCATTTCGGGGTTGGCGCGGTTGGGAAGCCAGCCGTCACCCCAGCGGGCGACGCGGCGCAGGACGTTGCGGGCGTTGCCGCCCAGCAGCACCGGCGGATGGGGCTTCTGGTAGGGCTTGGGGTTCATATAGACGGGCGGGAAGTCGTAGTACTTGCCGTGGAACTCGGCCTCTTCCTTAGTCCACAGTTCCTTCAGGGCCAGGACGGCCTCCCGGGCCTGGGTCCAGCGGTGGTCGAAGTCGCCGCCCATCATGGTGGTTTCCTCCCTGTTCCAGCCGGCGCCGATGCCGAAGACGAAGCGTCCCTGGCTGTGCAGGTCGAGGACGGAAATCTGCTTGGCCAGGATCAGGGGGTTGCGCTCGGGAATCAGGGTGATGCCGGTGCAGAGCTTGATACGCTCGGTGACGGCGGCGGCCATGGCCAGGGCGATGTAGGGTTCGGTGAAGTGGGCGTAGGTCCAAGGTATTTCACCGCCGGTGGCCGGGAAGGGGCTGTCGCTGTGGACGGGCAGGATGGGGTGCTCGTGGTACCAGAGGGACTCGAAGCCCAGTTCCTCGGCCTTGCGGGCGTAGAAGGCGGGATTGAGGGTATAGGCGGGAAGGGGAACTACCAATCCTACGGACATAATGGGCCTCCGATTTCCGGTTGGCAAGCTACGGGTTGATCACGCTGCTTTGGCGGTTGACCACAAAGGTTTCGCGGTTTTCGATGAAGTCTATGACCGTGTTGGCCACGGCCTGGGGACGTTCGGCGGTTGCCAGGTGGGCGGCGTCGTAAATCAGGGAGACGTGGCAGTTGGGGATGCTGGCCCGGTAGGTGGACGGGGCCTCGCGGGCAATCTGCCGGTCCTTGGTGCCGAAAGCCGCCAGGGTGGGGCATTTTATCTCCGGCAACCATTCCTCAAGTTCGGCGTCGGACTGCTTGGGCAGGAATTTGGGAGCCAGTTCCCCTCCGCTGGGTAGTTCCACGATGTTGGTCATCCGGTGTATGTCGGCAACCAGGCGGCGGGTCCACCCGACCGAATCCAGGTTGAAAAGGTCGGAAGCGGTGCGAATGGCGTTGGGGGAAAGCAGCACAAGGGACTCGGCCGGTTCGGGGTCTATGGGAGCGCGCAGGATGGTGCGCAGGGCCAGGTTGGCGCCCTGGCTCGCGCCGACCAGGTTGTAGTTGTCGCCGGCCAGGGTTTTGGCCGCCTCGCGGACGGCTGCCTCTGCGCCCTCTTCCTTGGGGATGTGGATGTCGTAGTCTTCGTAAGCGTCGGGATTTCTTGCGTGGAATTCCCGGCGCTTTTCCTGCATGTTTTCGACCTCGGCGGTCTCAAAATCCAGGATGAAAAGGTGGAAGCGCTGGCCGAGGATGTCGTAGAAATCGCGGTTGCCCCAGCGCATGGTTTCCAGGAATATGACGGGCAGTCCCTCTCCGGCCTCGCGGCAGTTCAGGGAGAACCGGCCCGCCTTGATGCGGTACTCCCGGAAGGGTATGGACGGCTCGTTAAAGGCCATGGACTGGTCGTTGGAATCCATATTGTTGCATTGGCGGCTTCCCTGCGGGAAGGGAAAGACGGCCTAAAGCTCCTTTATCTGGGGTAGGACTTCCTTGCCGAAAAGCTCGATCTCGCCCATAACCTCGCCGTGGGTAAGGCCGGGCTGCTGGAAGAACAGGTCGACGACGCCCACGCCGCAGCGGTCGTGATATTCCTTGATCTTTTCGGCGACGGTGTCGGGGCCTCCCAGGAAGTTGAGACCCAGGGAGCGTCCAACGACGTCGCCCTGGGGACTGCCGGCCAGGATGCGGCGCAGGTCGAATTCTTCGCCGGAGCGGGCGGCCTGGACAACCTGGGCCACGGAGCGGGAAATCTGGATGGCGGGACGGGGCTGGCCGCCGGGGAGGGCGTGAAGCCAGTCCTGGGCCGCCTGATCCGTCTCGGCCAGGTAGATGTTGCCCCGGAAAACGATGTCATCAGAGGCGGGCTGCCAGCCGGCCTCGTTACACCAGCCGACGTACTTTTCGGCGATGGGCTCCATCATCTCGACGGGAATGAAGGATACGCCCAGGCCCATGCCGTTCTCGGCGGCGTACCGGATGGTATCGTCGCTGCGGGTGGCCATGATGCATGGGGGCAGGGGCTGCTGGACTGGGCGGGGCCACACGGAAACGGTGCGGAACTGGTAGTAGCGCCCCTCCCAGGAGAAGGGCTGTTCCTCGGTGAGGGCCTTGCGGATCAGATCCATGCCCTCGAAGAGCATTTCGCGGCCCTCGGAGGGGTTTACGCCGTACACCTGGTCCTCGTTGGGGGTGCCGCGCAGGAAGCCCATGACGAGGCGTCCATCGGAGATGTTGTCCAGCATGCCCATTTCTTCGGCGATGCGGACGGGGTTGTTCAGGGGCAGCAGGGGGCCCAGCATGGCCAGCTTGACTTTCTTGCACCTTTCGGCCACCGCCGCCGCCATGACGGCGGGGTTGCCGGTGGCGATGCGGCCGGAGTAGTGGTGCTCGGAGAAGCTGACCCATTCAAAGCCCATCTCCTCGGCGAATTCACATTCTTCCATGCCGTCCTGGTAGCTCTGGACGGAAAGGCGTGGTTCGTGGCAGGCGGGGGGAATGGGCCAGGTTTCGGGGAAGAGGTGGCGGTCGGCGTATCCCATCGAGCCCAAATAGGATGCTTTCATAATCCTCCTTGCTGGGTCGCCGGGGGCGTACTCGGGTTGGTTGCGTATTTGAGGTGATTCTCTTTCGTAGCTGTAGTTTAGGGTTGGGGTGGTGGACTGTCAATGTTGCGATATGGCGTGTGATGGAGACGGGACAGCAGTTTTGGGGGAGACGTTAAAGCCAAGGGTTGCCTGGTATTGGCGGCTGGGCGGCCACAAGGGCCGCCCCTACGGCAGGGAATGGGGTTCGGAGGCTGTTAGAGTGTTGGAGATTGGATGGCTGAACTTGACGGGTCACGGTGTCATAACTACATTAGGCCCTAATCAGCCCAAGCTCAATTCTGGAACACTCTTACCCGGGAGAAGACCATGAAGTATGACGTGATTATCATTGGGGCCGGTTCGGCGGGAAGCGTTCTGGCGACACGGCTGTCGGAAGATCCGGACCGGTCGGTGTTGCTGCTGGAGGCGGGGCCCGACTATCCCAACTTCGAGCAGATACCCGACGATGTGAAGTATGGATACAACACGGCGCGGGCCGTGTCGGGGCCGCACATGTGGGGCTATCGAGCCAAGGCGAGGCCGGAGCACGACAACACTTTCCACCTGCCCCGGGGCAAGGTGATCGGCGGCAGCAGCGCGGTCAACGGGCAGGTATGGCTGCGGGCGTTGCCCGAGGACTTTGACAACTGGGTGGAATGGGGCAACGGCGAATGGTCCTTCCAGGAGATAATGCCCTACCTGAATCGGATAGAGAACGACCTGGACTTCGGCGGCGACTTCCATGGGTCGGAAGGCCCCATTCCGGTGCGGCGGCACAAGCGGGAGGAGTGGCTGCCCACGCAGGAGGCTTTTTACCGGGCCTGTATCGAGGCCGGGTTGCCCAACTGCGAGGACATGAACGATCCCGATTCCACGGGCGTGGGGCCACGGCCGATGAACAACGTGGATGGAGTGCGGATGAGCGCGGCCATCACCTATCTGGACATGGCCCGCCACCGCCTGAACCTGACCATCCGGGCGGGTGTTACGGTGCGGCGGATCCTGTTCGAGGGAGCCACGGCCGTGGGCGTTGAGGTGGACAGCGGCGATGACCGCTTTGTTAGTGAGGGCGAACGGAGAATTCTGAGCGGCGGGGCCATCGCCTCGCCCCAGTTGCTAATGCTGTCAGGCGTTGGACCCCGCGAACACCTGGAAAG
>DAOUHR010000159.1:0-3993 GCA_034428635.1 Dehalococcoidia bacterium | reverse complement strand
GTTGCGGACATTAACGCGGTTTGGCGCGGGCTGGGTGTCTGACCTATGATGGCCTGGACATCGGGAGCGAATCCCATGTCCAGCATTTCGTCGGCTTCGTCCAGCACCAGGAATCTCACCGAATCCAGCTTCAGCGTCCCCTGCTTAAGATGGTCCAGGGTCCGGCCCGGGGTGCCTATGACAATCTGGGGCCGTTTCTTCAGCGCTTTGTACTCCGGGCCCAGTGACCGCCCGCCATATAACAGTGTTACGCTGAGTTGCTGTGCCGAAACCAGGGCTTCTATTACCCCGGCCACCTGGATCGCCAGCTCGCGGGTGGGCGTCAGTACCAGCGCCTGGACTGCCCGGACTGCCGGATCGCACTTTTCGGCCAGGGGTACAGCGTAGGCCAGGGTCTTTCCGGAACCCGTTCGGGCCTGGCCAATCAAGTCTCTCCCTTCCAGCAGATGGGGGATAGCCTTCTCTTGAATCGGTGTGGTCGTTGATATGTTCATACGGGAAATGGCTGCTTTGGTAGCCGACTTCAGGGAAAACTCGGCGAACGGCGTACCACCGGTTGCGGAGTCGTCAACGGTCTGAGCGTCATCGCTGGGCGGCGCGCTGATTACCGGCGGCCGGGTTCCATTGTCGGATTGCCGCTTTGGGGCCAATGATCTGTCTGATCTGGCCTTCCTGCCCGCGGCAGGTTCCTGGCGATGAGCTTTAAAGCAGGAATTGCAATAAACCGGCTTCCCCTGCGTGGGCCGGAAAGGAAGGTTTGCCGGAATGCCGCAGTTGTTGCAGACGGCCTGGTGTTTGACACGGTTGGTTGGGCGCGAACGGGTAGGCGCGGAGGCATAAGGCATGGGCGAGCGTACTCCATATAATGAAATGGCAACACGGGAGAATCAGCGAGGGGGGTGAACAAGAAGCCCGGGGAGAAGAAACGGAAACGCTCTTGTGTCAAACCGTGGCGCTAATCTAGGGTGTAGTTCCATTATAACCCATTGAGACACCCAGCGATACGCCAGGCCCAGCGCCGGCGCGTTTCACTTCAGGTTGTTTGGTTCGGGGAAGAGGTAGGGGCAGACCTGTGTGTCTGCCCTGGCCACACAGCAACACCACCCAAATCGCAGCGCTACCTGCCAACCCAAACATTGACATACCCGTTCCCCGCCCATAAAATACCCGCAATTAACAACCCACTAATCTGGACACGTAGGGGAGCTTGGTGAAGCCAGGCTGAGAGGGCGGCCCCAATGCCGCCGACCCTTACGAACCTGATCTGGGTAATGCCAGCGCAGGGAACCGGCGTCTTTCTTTTTTGGCATTCGTGAAGCCGCCAGACCCTGTATCTGGCGGCTCGACTTATTTTAGGGAGGTTCATCATGACCCAGACCCAGTCTGACCTGGAAATCCAGGGCCAATCATCCTTTCCCGCCAGCAGAAAAGTCTATGCCACCGGCTCTCGCGACGACATTAAAGTGCCCTTCCGCGAAGTAACCCTCACGCCCACTTCCGGCCGTTTCGGAGAAGAGCAGAACGAACCCCTGAAGGTCTACGACACCAGCGGACCCTATAGCGACGATTCCGCCAGGCTGCACCTGGGCCAGGGTCTGCCCGCCCTCCGCCGCCCCTGGATTCTGGAGCGGGGCGACGTTGAAGAATACACCGCCGCGCCCGTGATCTATCGGGGCCAGGACAAGGGCCAACCCTTCCCCAGCCTGACCCGCAACCCCCTCCGGGGCAAGGGCGGCCGCGCCGTTACCCAGATGCACTATGCCAAACAGGGCATCGTTACCCCCGAAATGGAATACATCGCCATCCGCGAGGGCGTCGAACCCGATTTCGTGCGCCAGGAAATTGCTCGCGGCCGCGCCATCATTCCCTCCAACGTCAACCACCCTGAAACCGAGCCCATGATCATCGGCCGCAACTTCCAGGTGAAAATCAACGCCAACATCGGCAACTCGGCCATCACCTCCTCCATCCGCGAAGAGGTCGAGAAAATGCTCTGGGCCACCCGCTGGGGCGCCGACACCGTCATGGACCTTTCCACCGGCAGCGACATCCATACCACCCGTGAGTGGATCATCCGCAACTCCCCCGTTCCCATCGGCACCGTTCCCATCTACCAGGCCCTCGAAAAGGTGGACGGCAGCCCCGAGGAACTGACTTGGGAAATCTACCGCGACACCATCATCGAGCAGTGCGAACAGGGCGTGGACTATTTCACCATTCACGCCGGCGTCCTCCTCCGCTACGTACCCCTGACCGCTAACCGCGTCACCGGCATCGTCTCCCGCGGCGGTTCCATCATGGCCGGCTGGTGCCTGGCCCACCACCAGGAGAACTTCCTCTACACTCACTTCGAGGAACTCTGCGAGATCATGCGCGCCTACGACGTCTCCTTCTCCCTCGGTGACGGCCTCCGCCCCGGTTCCATCGCCGACGCCAACGACGAAGCCCAGTTCGGCGAACTGCAAACCCTGGGTGAACTCACCCAGTTCGCCTGGGAGCACGATGTCCAGGTAATGATTGAAGGCCCCGGCCACGTTCCCATGCACAAGATCAAGGAAAACATGGACCGGCAGCTTGAAGTCTGCCACGAGGCCCCCTTTTACACCCTGGGGCCCCTGACCACCGACATCGCCCCCGGCTACGACCACATCACCTCCGGCATCGGCGCTGCCATGATCGGAATGTACGGCACCGCCATGCTCTGCTACGTCACCCCCAAGGAGCACTTGGGCCTGCCCAACAAGCAGGACGTAAAGGAGGGCGTCATAACCTACAAGATCGCCGCCCACGCCGCCGACGTGGCCAAGGGCCATCCCCGCGCCGCCGAATGGGACGACGCCCTGTCCAAGGCCCGCTTCGAGTTCCGCTGGGAAGACCAGTTCAACCTGGCCCTCGACCCGGAAACCGCCCGCGACTACCACGACGAGACCCTGCCGGCCACGGGCGCCAAGGTCGCCCATTTCTGCTCCATGTGCGGCCCCAAGTTCTGCGCCATGAAGATCACCCAGGACGTCCGCGAATACGCCAAACAGCGGGGCTTGAACACCGACAACGCCATCGAGGTAGGCATGCAGGAAAAGTCCGACGAGTTCCGCCAGGCCGGCAGCAGGATTTACCAGAAGAGCTAGCAGCTGTTCTTCCTTTCGGGCGACCATCGTGCGGAATAGGTGCTATCATATCGGGGAGGGTGTTTACCCTCCCCGATAACTTTTCAACTGTTTAGGTACGGCAATAGATGATCGAATTGCCAACCGTGAGGTAACCCCTTGGGAACTTTCACTGTACCTGTGGACATTTTCTCGTTAGATGGACGTCGTTCGGTTACGGTCGAAGCCACGGTGGACACCGGCTCTTCCTATACCTGTCTGCCTTCTTTGGTTTTGAGTGACTTGGGAATTGCCCCAGTCGGCAAAATGCGGTTCGAACTGGCCGATGGCAGCGTTATTGAGGATGACATTGGTGAGGCACGGGTGAGGGTAGCGGACATTGAAAGGACCACAATTGTGGTCTTCGCCAGCAATTCATCCCCCGCGTTGTTGGGAGCTTACACATTAGAGGGTGCGGGGTTGGCAGTTGACCCGGTAAGGCTCAGCCTGGTTCCTACCACAGCAATTCGCTACGCCTTATCGCCTGTGGCCATCACATAGCCTTCGTGCTTCTTCCTCCCCCCTTCTAGCAAAACATTCATCAGGAGTTAACCCCATGGAAAAACAGGACCTCGGCGTCGCCGTAGTTGGCTCCGGCCGTATTGGAACCCTCCGCGCCAACATGGCCTCCCGCCATCCCTCCGTGCGTTTCCTCGCCGTCTCCGACATCGACCCCGAAAAGGCCGGGATGCTCGGTCAGCAGGTTAATGCCGACCTCACCTCCAGCGACAACTACCGCATAATCTCCGACCCCCAGGTCAACACCGTCGTCGTATCGACACCCGAACACGAGCACGTCGAAGCCATCCTCCAGGCCCTGGAGTTGGGCAAGCCTGTCTTCGTCGAG
>DAOUHR010000158.1:0-26766 GCA_034428635.1 Dehalococcoidia bacterium | reverse complement strand
ACCCTGGTCAGATTGGCCAGTCCGGCCTTGCTGGCGCAGTAAGCGGCCCGATTCTCCCCGGCTACGATAGCAAGCTGGGAGGAAATGTTGATGATCCGCCCGAAGCCCTGCTCGATCATAGGTTTCGCGGCAGCCTGGGCGCAGAAAAATGGCCCCTTGAGGTTAGTATCAATTACTGCGTCCCAATTCTCCTCGGTTACGTCCAGGGCCGGTTGCCGCCGTCTGATTCCGGCATTGTTCACCAGGATATCCAGCCTTCCGAAGTCCTGAGCCATTCGGCTTACGGTGTCCCGGATGTTGCCTAGGTCCAGCACGTCCAAGACATAAGCCCTGCTTTCCACCCCGTCGCTACGAATTCGGGCCGCCGTATCTTCCGCTCCCTCCATCTGCTCGGAAACGTCGGAAACCGCGACGCTTGCCCCTGCCTGGGCGAGGCCCACGGCCAGGGCGCTGCCAATTCCCCGGCCCGAGCCGGTAACGAGCGCCGTCATTCCCTCCAGGCTGAGTCCAGCGTAAGGCATGGTGTTCCGCCTCCCGTATCTTTCTTTATTCAATTATAGCAAGCTGAACATTGGTTACAGGGTTGCCAAAGCCGGCGGGTGAATCTAATATGCCTTCGTATACGGCGTTCCCCATGTTACGCCAGCAGTACCAAGAGGTTAGCCAGGTCCATGCCCATTTCCACTCTGAAAATCGAAGGCGCCAGGTATCTGGTTACCGTTGACCCCGAGCGCAGGATCATTACGGATGGCGCCATCCTGATCGAAGGACAGCGAATAGCCCGAGTTGGCAAGAGTGCCGAGCTGGCCGATGTCGCCGCCGACCGCGTAATTGATGCCAGTGAAATGGTGGTGACTCCCGGGTTCGTCAACGGCCACATGCATATCAGTTACGCCCATGCCACCCGGGGCGTCTTCCCCGACGACCTGGGCCCGGCCTACCTTTCCAACGTCTTTAGGCTCCAAGCGGCTATGACTGACGAAGAGGAATACCTCACCTCTTTGCTGGCCATCACCGAACTGCTCAAGCATGGAACCACCTGCTTCGTCGACCCGGGAAGCACCAAGGGCCTGGATGCCTGCATGGCGGCCTACGAAGAATCGGGCTGCCGCATCACCGTGGGCTGGCAGGTTACTGATCGGCCTAATCCCATCAACCTGCCAGTTTATGAGACGGCCGAAGCTATCCGGCTGATGGAGCAGGTCGTCAGGGATTACGGCCATCGCCTTGACGACCGGGTTCGGGCCTGGGCCATGCCTTTTTCCCCCGGCTTCTCGTCGGAAGAACTGCTTCGGGCCGCCGGTTCTTTGGCTGACGAATACGACACTCGCCTGACCCTGCACTTCAACAACGGTTCCCGCTACATTGAGGAGTGCCTGCAGCAATATGGACTGCGCCCCACCCAATACCTGGGATCACTGGGAATCCTGAAACCAAGTCTGACCCTGGCCCATGGGCTGGGAATCGACCAGTCAGAGGTTGATTCCATTGCAAGGAGTGGCGCATCGGTGATTATGTGCCCCACTGCCGCCATCAAGGGAGGCGCCGGAGTGGCCCACGAAGGCATGCTGCCCGAGTTGCTGGCGGCCGGCGCCACCGTTGGCCTTGGCACTGATGCCGGCAATAACTCCAATCTGCTGGAGACCATGCGCTCCATGTACCTGGTGGCGGTGCTTTACAAGGACGCCCGCCGGGACGTGGGCATGATACCAGCCGAGACTGCCCTGGAATTGGCCACCATCGGCGGGGCCAACGCCCTGGGCCTGGGAGACGAGATAGGCTCCATAGAGGAGGGCAAGAAGGCGGACCTGGTGCTGTTCGACACCCGGCGCGCCGAGTGGCGCACGCTGTTCAACCCGGTCAACAACCTGGTCTACAACGCCGACGGGCGCAGTGTTCACACTGTCATAGTGGACGGCCAGGTACGGGTGGAAAACCACCTGCCGCTTTTTGTGAATGAATGGGCGCTGGTGCAGAAGGTCCAGGAACTGGGAGAAGACTTGCTGGCGCGGGTAGGCGTGTCCTATCCCACTCGCTGGCCGGTAGTTTAATTCTCGGGAGCACTAATTGCAGGGCTATCGCACAAGGAATGCCCTCTCGCGTATCCTTGGCCTGGTTTCGAGGCGGCCGCGCACCCAGGGAACGACGGCTCGCTCCCAAAACTGATTTGCGATTGCCCTGCCGTTATTTCTTCCAGCCTTTGCGGAAGTAGCCAAACCGACTATTCGCGGATATAAGAGGTCGAAATGGAATTGATAAATGACTTCGGCGTCCTGCTGCCCACGCGCGGTGTTCTGGTGTACGCCGACGGAGGCCGCCCCAGGGTTGAGCTGAACTGGCAAATGGCCGAAACCGTGGAGCGGCTGGGGTATGACTCGGTATGGGTGGGCGACAGTGTAACGTCCAAGCCGCGCCTGGAACCCCTTACCATAATGTCGGCCCTGGCTGCCCGCACCCAGCGGGTCCGCATCGGCACCGCAGTAATGCTCTCCGCCCTGCGCCACCCGGTGCACCTGGCCCACGCCCTGGCAACCATCGACAACGTTTCCAACGGGCGAACCATCCTGGGCGCCGGCGCCGGTCGTGGCGACAACCAGATGTACGTGGACGAGCACGAGGTGGTGGGAATACCCATCCAGGAGCGGGCAGACCGCATGGAGGAGGGTATCCGCATCATGCGGGCCCTCTGGTCTGGAGAGGACATAACCTTCGAGAGCGATTATTATCCCCTGAGCAATGTAACCCTGGAACCCCATCCCCTGCAGGACCCGTTGCCCATATGGATTTCCAGCAACTGGGTGCGCCGGGGCCTGAAACGTGTCGCCGAGATGGGCGATGCCTGGATTACCAATGTCCCGAGCATCGACCTCTTCGAACGCTGCTGGGACCGGGTGCAGGAGAACGCCCAAATCGTTGGTCGGGACGCAGGCGAGATTACCCGGGCCCTTTATATATCCGTAAATCTTAACGAAGAGGCGGATGCGCTGGCCGAAGGCGACCAATTCATGCAATCGTACTACAGTCGCCCTTATGAGGCGGTAAGCAAGCAATTGCTATGCGTATTCGGTCCTCCAGACAAGTGTGTAGAGTCGATTAACACTTTCCGAGAGGCAGGGGTTACCTATTTTATAGTCCGCTTCGCATCGCCGAACCAAATGGAGCAGCTAAACCGCTTCACCAAGTACGTTTTGCCCCACGTGCAGTAGGTGTACCCAAAGGATTTAGACGAGCAGTTGGCATAAAAATGGAGCGGATCTCAGACCCGCCCCGTTTTTATCTCGAATAACCCATCCCGACTACTGCTCAGGCCCGCCAGCCTCGTCCCGCATAACGCGCCGCAGCACTTTCCCCGCTGCGCTCATGGGCAGTTCGTCCCGAAAATCAACGATCCGGGGGACCTTGTAATTGGCAAGATGCCGCTGACAGTGGGCCAGAATATCCTCCCGTGCCGCGTCCTCCGAGGGGAAGCTGTGGCTTTCCTTGAGCGCGATTACCGCCCGCACCGTTTCTCCCCGGTAATCGTCGGGAACGCCCAGCACCGCCGCCAGTCGAACCGATGGGTGCTGGTACAGGATTTCCTCAACCTCTCTCGGCCAGACCTTGAAACCGGCGGCATTGATGACGTCCTTTTTGCGGTCGACGATGAAGAAGTAGCCCCTCTCGTCCATGTACGCCAGGTCGCCAGTGTAGAACCATCCGTCCCGAATTGCTTCCGAGGTTTCCAGGGGGCGGTTCCAGTAGCCCCTCATCACCTGCGGGCCCCGCAGCACTACTTCGCCGATTTCACCCACGGGCATTTCCACCATTCCGTCGTCGGCGTCAAATATGCGGGCGTCGGTGTCCGGCAGGGGCACCCCGATGGAACCCGCGATGGCGCTTTCCACAGGATTGGCGTGTGTGAGCGGGGAAGTCTCTGTAAGACCATAGCCCTCAACCAGCACGTCCCGTCCCACCAGGGCGTCAAACGACTCTTTTACCGCCTTGGGCAGCGGCGCGGCGCTGGTACGGCTGGGTCGCAGGGACGACAGGTCGTAGTTGCCCGCGTCCTGGTGGTTCAGGAGGGCAATGTACATGGTGGGAACGCCAAGAAAACGGGTTGCCCGGTAGTCCTGTATGGCCCGCAGCACCCTTTCGGCGTTGAATCGGCGGAACAGGACAATAGTGCCGCCGCAGGAGATGGGCACACTCATCACGCCGGCTATACCGCCAATGTGGAAGAGGGGCAAGGTGGCAACGAAAACTTCGCCGCCAGGTTCGTAGCCAAACCAGTCGCGGAACTGCACGGCGTTGGCCACCAGGTTGGCGTGGGTGAGCATGGCTCCTTTGGGTATGCCGGTGGTGCCGCCGGTGTAGGGCAGCAATGCAAGATCCCGATCCACGTCAATGGCCGGTAATTCGCTCAGCGCCGGCGCTTCGACCAGGACTTGCTCCCAGTAAAGGGCCTGTCCTTCCACCTGGCCCCCAGCAACAATGACGCGGGCCACGGGGGTTTCGTGGAGGATGGCTTGCGCCGTGGGATAAAGGTTGGCTTCACATAAGAGGGTTCGCGCCCCTGAGTCGTTGAGGTGGTAGGCGAGTTCCTCAGCCTGGTACATGACGTTGCAAGGTACAGGTACGGCGCCGGCCTTGAGAATGCCGTAGAAGCCGGCAATTAGTTCAGGAGAGTTCTGTATGTAGTAGGCCACGCGATCGCCCTTCGCGACCCCGAGGGAGACCAGGGCGGCGGCGAGCCGGTCTGATTTTTGGTCCAGGTCACGGTAGGTCCAGGCGGCGGGTTCCTGCCCTTCCGATGGGTCCTCGTATATGATGGCTGGCCGGTCGGGGTAAAGAGATGCCGACTGCTGGAGAAAGTGGTAAAGGGGAGCCCGGGGGTAGTCCAGGCTGGACGGCGTCCCGGGCGAATAGGACTTTAACCAGGGTTTCGGGTCTGCAACCATGCCGTACTGTACCTAGCCGGAGAATCCCGCTTCCAGCTGGTTCATCATGCGGTTCAGATCTGCCACGTACTCCTCCATTTGTTGGATGCCCTCTTCGTCGAGATGGGCATAGCGGCGCTGGGAGCCGATGTAGTCCCGCACAGATGACTTGCGCATGATGTTCTGCCGCTGGAAAACTCCGTCCTTCCACTCGTAGAGAGGCCAGATACCGCTCTCGACGGCCAGTCGCGAAACTTCAATACCCTTGTTGTCATCATATCCCCAGGAAGGGTTGCAGGGAGTCAGTATCTGGATAAAGGCGGGCATCCGTTCGGTGGCGGCCTTAATTTTGCGTTCCAGGTCCTGGGGATGGGACGTGGAAGCTGTGGCCACGTATTCGGCGCCGCTAAACATAAGCATCAGGGCAAAGTGCTTGGGGTGGCGGAGCTTTCCTGAAGGGCGGACGCTGGTGCGGGCCATGGGTGCAGTACTGCCCGTGGCGTGGCTGCCGCTGGCCGCGTGGGCCTGGTTGTCGCACACTACGTGGATATACTTGTAACCCTGCTGGAAGCTGGTGGCCAGGTCCTCCAGGCCCAGGTCAATCTGTCCGTCCCCGTCTATAACCACGATTGGGCGGTCAATATTTCGCACCCGCATTGCCGTAAGCATTCCGGCAATGCCGCTGTCGTGGGTGCCCAGGCCGCTGCGCTGCAGGAAGTCGCGCCCGATGCCGCAGCCCTGGCCAAAGATGATGGGGTCTTCCTCCCGCAGGTGGTCGAACACGATGTGCATAACCAGCCGGGTAGCCAGATTCTCCGGACAGCCGGGGCACTGGTTGGCGGTGACGTTCATGTAGACCCGCTGGTCGGAAGTGTCCTGGATCATCTTAATGGGCATAATTTCTCTCCCTGCTGGTCGAAAAAATCGGCTGGTAGTTGCTAACCGTTCAAGGCCCGGTTCAACATTTCCTCGTCTTCAATAACCTCGAAGTGCCAGTCCAGCGGTTTGGCGACGCTTCCGCCGCGGGCGGCCGCCAGGGCTTCCTCGGCGGCGTAGACCACGTTGTATTGGGTCACGTCCCGGCCGCCCAAACCTATTATGCGGCCCAGCACCGCCGGCGGATTGGGCTGCCCGAACAGGGCGCTGCGGAGGTCCTGGTAAACGGCGGCCACGGTGTTGCGGTCCAGCACCACCACTCCCTTGACGTTGCTCAGCGCCCCCACCAGGTCTTCGCTGGGGAATGGCCGGTAGGTCCTTATCTTCACTAAGCCCACCTTCTTGCCCTGCTCTCGAAGCAGGTGCACCGCCAGCCTGGACGTGGAAGAAAGGGAGCCCATGGCCACGATGGCCACCTCGGCATCCTCCATCTGGTAGGTCTCAATAAGGCCGCCGTAGCCCCGTCCCGTGAGTTTTACGTAGTCCTGGTGGGCCTGCTTCAATCTGGCCTTGGAGGTAACGTTGAGGGCCTCGTCCAGCTGGAACCGTCGTTCCATGTATTCCCGTTCCACGTCGATGTAGCCGTAGCCGCTCATTCGCTGCCCACCGTAATAAGCGGCGAAGTCCAGGTTCTTGATGAAGTCCACTTCCGCCGGCAGTTCATAGGGAGGCAGGAAGCTGTCAATCGCCTCCTGTGTCGGCAACTGGACGGGATAGCTGTTGTGGGAGACTTCCCACCCGTCGTAGGTAACGAAGGCAGGCAGCAGCACGTCCGGGTCCTCGCTTACCTTGTAGGCCTGGATGACCGTGTCCATCACATCCTGCGCGTTCTCGCAGTGGTAATGCATCCAGTGGATGTCCCGGTACATGATGGTGTCCTGGTCGTCAGACCTGACGATGGCGGGGGGCTCCAGGGCCCGGTGCGCAACCACAATCACGATGGGAATGCGGGCGTAGGACGCAAAAATAAGCTGCTGCGCCGCTATCAGAAGTCCTTCGGAGTTGGTGGCGAAGGAGCAGCGTGCTCCCGACTGGGTGGCGGTTATCTGCGCGTTCATCACGCTGCGTTCGTGTTCGAGTTCAATGACCTCGGCGGGCAGTTCACCACGCTGGATCATCCTGGAGAGTTCCTCGCCCACTTCGTCCGAAGGGCCGATGGGGAAGTAGCACAATACCTGCACACGGGCCAGTTGCAGCGCATGGGCCGCCGCCTTGTTGCCGGTAAGGGCCTGGCGCCTGGTGGGTGTCGGGGTGGTCATCAACGTCTCCTGAATTGTCGGGCGGTAGCTAAATGTCCAGATGGATGCGTTGGTGGGTGGAAATCTCGGGCCGGTGGGGCGCCGCAGTAATGTCCGTGTACTCCGGATTGTCTTTCTTCACCTGGTCCTCGTCCACCATGGTCAGGGCGCTTCCTACGCAGACCTCGGCGCAGATACCGCAGCCCCGGCAGAAGTCAACGTCGATGCGGTAGCCCTGGTGGGGCAAGTCCTGCCGGATGATAAAACCGGTACCGTCCGGACACATCACTTCGCTGATGCACACCCCTGGGCAGATGCACTTGTTGTCTTCGCAGACGGGCACCTTGTCCCGCCAAACAAAGGGACTGCCGCCCGTAAAGCCGGGCAGTTTGTCATAACGGTCGAACTGGTAATACTGGGGCAGGCTCTCCACGGGTGTGTGGTCCAGCCTGGCCGGCGTCCGGTCTACCTGGAATTTGACCCCGCCAATGGCCTGAACCGTTTCGTAGGCCTCCGTGGTGGCCTCCACGTTGCGCTCGCCTACCGCGCCCGGGAAAGTATCCCGGATAACGTCCAGCAACTCGCCCAGGTCAATTGCCTGGGTGATGCGGGCATAGGCGCCCAGCAGCGTCAGGCCCACGGGCGGCGGATTGCGCCGCAAAAGCCTGCCCGCAATGCCCGTGGCGTCTACTGTGGCCACCGCGCCCTCCAGGGTAAAGGGCAGGTCAATCTCCTGGGGATGCTTGGGAGAGTTCACCAGCAGGGTGCCCCGCTTCATCCGGCCAATGGCGTCGGCAATCAACTCGTGGGTGTTGTTCCTGGCCGTGAGCAGCAACTCTTCCTGGAAGACGATAACTTCAGAAGGATGATAGTTGGCGCAACTGGCCATAACTTCCGAGTCGGAAATCTTGACATAATTGATGACCGGACCGCTGCGGGCACGTGTGCCGGGGTAGACATTTACCGATACGAACCACCCCTGGTCGGCGTAAAGCTTTGCCAAGGCTTCCCCTGCCTGCACCGAACCCTGGCCGGACATGCAAAGAAGGTTTAGTTCCGTGGTTTGCGGCATGGATACACTCCTGAAGGGCAGGCCGGCCCCAATTGCCCCGGTATTCTACGCTACCAAGGTGGCTAAATCAAACTTAGGGAGAGGGTTGGAGAAGAGGCCAGGGACGGAGTACCGGCTGCCGGAGCCGCTATTTCACGCTTTGCAGAAAGCGCATAACATGAGGAAGGACCGCGCCGCTTTGATGCCACGCCTCCATATGCCCAAGGCCAGGGAGAGACAGGAACTCCAGGTTGCTGCGGCCTTGAACGCATTGCCGGGCCAGCGGGTATGCCGGGTCTTCCTCTCCTGCGTAAATCAAACCCGGGGCTTGCAGGGTGTCAAGGGCTCCCTCGAAACCTTCCGAATCCCGAATGGCGGTGGTCAGGGCAATCAGGGCCTCAATGTCGTTATCCGCAAACTGGGCTTTCACCTGGTCGGGAATAAGATCCGCGTGGTGGCCGCCCGCGGCAAGCGCGTCTCTGGTCTTGCTGAAGCGGTCGATTCGCCGCTGCAAGGGCCCCGGGTCACGGACGTAGGGATGCATCCCCCCTAGCACCAGGGAACGAAGGCGTTCAGGCGCAAACCTGGCCATACCGAACCCCACCCAGGCGCCGAAGGAATACCCCATGAAGTCAACGGTTGGGGCCTCCAGTTGCTCCAGAACGGCAGTCATGTCGTCCACCAGCAACTCCATCCGGTAATCGGTCACTGAATGGGGCTTGTCGCTTTGGCCGTGGCCCCTGAAGTCCACTAAAATCAGCGGCCGCAGCCGGCTAAGCTGGTCCACATAATCAGATGCGGCCCAGTCATCGCACCGCTGCATAAAGCCGTGGGCCAAAAGCAAGGGAACCCTGGCATCATTAGCGCCGTTCGCTAAGGGTTCCGAACGGTGGAAGATGCGGGTCCCATTATTGGAAGCAAAGGGCATGAGAAAAGGAAGCGGTCAGGTACCGGGAGTCTGGTTGGTCAGGGGCACGGCAATGGTGACCCTGGGAATATCGCTGGTGACACGAGTGGTGTGGCCCTGTCCTGTAAGGTCTTCCACCAGCACCACGGCGCCTGGGCCGAAGCGGTGCAGGGAACCGTCTCCCAGGCCAATTTCACCCTCGCCCGAGAGGGTGATGATGTAGTTGCGGCGCGACTCCACATGCCAGTCGGCGAACCGTCCGGGCTGCTGCACGCGAAACTGGAGGCCGGTAATTTCGGTAAGGGACTGGGGGTTGGGGAAGCTGTCCACGTCGATTTCTTCTATGTGGGCCTGCCCGTCGTCGCCGGTGTAAATCCGGGGAATCTTCATTCTGGGGCCTCCTGTGGGCAACAAATCTAGTCGGAAGCGGCGCTAACTGTGACCCGGTCTGGGAAAAATGACTGGAGGATTTGCGCCGCAATGCCCTGTGCGTCCAGTTGCAGCCTGTGCCGTTGGTCCGCGGCCGTACCGTGTTCCACGAAGGAGTCGGGCATACCGATCCGAAGCACCGGCACGTCTTCCATTCCGGCTTCGGAAAGGGTCTCCAGCACTGCCGAACCGAAGCCGCCGGCCAGGACGTTTTCCTCTACGGTCACGATTCGCCCGGCACTTCTGGACGAATCCAACAACAGGTTAACGTCCAGCGGCTTTACAAAAACTGGGTTCACAACCCCGCAGGCCAGCCCGTATTCGGCCAGCAGGTCGGCGGCTTCCAGGGCGGCGGTAGCGGCCTTTCCCAAGCCAAAAATCACTACGTCGCTGCCCTCGCGGATAACGGCGCCTCTACCCAGGGGTAGTTCCCTCAGGTCCTCGTCCCTGGCACAGCCCGTCGCCGCGCCTCGAGGTATTCGAATTGCAAAGGGGCCGGGATACTTGTAAGCCGTGTATACCAGGTGTTGCAGGTCGTTTTCGTCCATGGGTGCCGCCACTACCGCGTTGGGGAGACACCGCAGGTAAGAAATGTCCAGAAAGCCGTGATGAGTCTTTCCGTCCTCTCCTACAATTCCCGCCCGGTCGGCAATTATCGTTACGGGCAGGTTCTGCAGGCAAACGTCGTGCACAAGCTGATCGAAGGCCCGCTGCAAGAAGGTGGAATAGATAGAGACGAAGGGTTTGACCCCGGTGGATGCCATACCTGCCGCCATGCTGACGGCGTGTTGCTCGGCAATGCCCACGTCGAAAACTCTATCGGGGAAATCCTGCCGCACGTCCTCCAGGCCGGTGCCCTCCAGCATGGCCGCCGAAATACCTACTACCGCTTCGTCTTCCGCCATCAGCTTCCTCATGGTATCAGCGAAGACCCTGGAATAGGTTGGCGCGCCCGAACCGGCACCCAGCGGAGAGCTGGGCTGGTGGAACTTCACGGGATCGTCTTCCGCCGGCTCATAACCGTGACCCTTGTGGGTAACGACGTGGACGATGGGGACCTGACCCGTTGGCAGCTTGGCCTGCTCCAGGGTCATCTCCAGTTGCCGCAGGTCGTGTCCGTCCACCGGGCCCAGGTATTGGAATCCCATTTCGTTCCAGAACACGGTAGGAAGGATAAGTGTGTCCAGGCTGTCATTAAACCGACTTACCAAGCGGTAAATAGCGTCACCAGAGGGGACGCGCTTGGAAAGTGCTCGCATCCGTCCGATCATTGCCTGGTATTCGGGGTGGGTGATTACCCGCTTTCGCCAGTTGGTCAGAAAGCCGATGTTCTCTGATATCGACATTCCGTTGTCGTTAAGGACAACGACCAGCTTTTCGGGGTTCAGGTGGACGATATTGTTCAGTGCCTCAAAGCTGGAACCCGAGGTCATGGCGCCGTCCCCTACCACGGCTACAGTCCACGCGTCCTGCCTGCGAGTAGTCAGGGACTGGGCTATGCCAAGGGCTATTGAGAGGCCGGTGCCCGCGTGACCGGCGCAAAGGGTATCGTGGGGGCTTTCAGTGGGTTCTCCA
Organism: Dehalococcoidia bacterium; assembly: GCA_034428635.1. Lineage (GTDB taxonomy): Bacteria > Chloroflexota > Dehalococcoidia > Lucifugimonadales > UBA3495 > Bin22. The sequence goes on along the minus strand of DAOUHR010000158.1, from coordinate 15,714 downwards.
AAACCGGAAATGCCGCCGGCCAGGCGGATGTCCTGGAACTCACTCCGCCTGCCCGTAACCAGCTTGTGGCTGTACATCTGGTTAGTGGTATCCCACACCAGGCGGTCCGTGGGGCTTTCAAAAACCCGATGGAGCGCCAGCGTCAATTCTACTACGCCCAGGTTGGACGCCAGATGACCTCCGCGCTCCGTAATGACAGAAATTATGGTTTCCCGAATCTCGCCGGCTAGCTGATCCAATTCCTTACGGTTCAGTCCCTTCAAATCTGAAGGAGAGTCTATTCTGTCGAGTATTAGGGTTGACATAAACACTTCCTGGAACAAGCAGGCTTACCCTGGGAGTCTGCCCGAACCGGTAGGATATAAGGGCAGCTAAGTTAAAGCGTAAGATTCCGGCCTCGCAGTGTCAAGGAAGCCATAGATACCCCAGGGGCTTCCCTGGAATTCTTGCACTGGCAGGCTAAATCATATGACCCTGGCAGGAGACGGCTACTGACACCTGGATGTCGTGAATTGCCTGGGACATAGTCTGACCAATCAGGTCAAGCTGGCTTACCTGGGCAATACGATCTGCGGCCCTGGCGTGTTCCTGGCGGGAAAGGAGACGGGGGAATATGCCGCAGGCGGCGGCCAGGCAGATTATCATCTGGTCCCTGGGGTCGGGTATTTCATCGCTGAAGAGAACGTTCATGATTCGCAGTTTGACTTCCCGCTCTACGGAACCGTCTATCGAGGGATAGCGCCGGGAACGGAAGACCCAAAGGAAGCGGTCATCCTGCTGCTCCAATATGCCTTTATCCACCAACCGCTGCAGCGACTTCTCACGAAATTCGGTACCGTGGCGAGACGCTTGCTCCACCCAGTAGCGGGTATCCTGACCGCCGCTGGCGGCAACTTCCGCCAGGATCGGGTCCAGGATGTCGTCGCCAACAGGGGTGGCGTCAATCAAGATGAGATTTTGCAGGTCCGTATCTATCCGGTTTTCCATCGCCAGGTCCATCAGTACGGCGCCGGCCAAGGCGTAGTCCACCGACCAGGTAGGAACTTGGATAAATCTGCCATCTTCGTCACGAAGCAGAAGCAACATAATCTCTTCGACGAATCTCAACATGTGAAGTGTCACCTCAAGCAGTCACGGCATTAAATGTTATTAATACAAGGGATTTCATAGCCCGGGCATTAGTTGGTTATCCTCAAGTCGTAGCTTGTCTAACCAATTCAAAGCACACCCATGGTACTTCAGGAATATATTGTATCACAAGGCCGGTGGGAAGCTTGAAAGACCGCTCGGATTCACCATCCCACTTGCCTTATTGGGTTGCACCACTCCATTATTTAATACCAGACCAACCAAGAGCCCCCATTTTGGACCATTGGGCCCATTTGTTGGTAAACCTATTTTCGTTCTTCTGGAAAATGGTCGGAGGTGGGCAAATATGGGCCAGAATGAGACGAAACGGGACGGAAACAAAAAAATCCACATTGGTGAATATTCTTGCTCACTCGTGGGTAAACGGGAAGAAGGCGGGGAAGTGGTGGGCAGTACTGGACTCGAACCAGTGACCTCCTGCGTGTAAAGCAGGCGCTCTAACCATCTGAGCTAACCGCCCGTAGAACACAAACGCTTCGCGGCGGGGTCAGGCAGGGGAGTTACATAAACCAAAAAAGGTGGCGCGCTTGGCGGGATTCGAACCCACGACCTCTGCCTCCGCAGGGCAGCGCTCTATCCACTGAGCTACAAGCGCTAATGGAGCCTAACCATGTCTGGTGCCGAGGGAGGGATTTGAACCCACACGTCCATAAGGACACTGCGCCCTGAACGCAGCGCGTCTGCCGTTTCGCCACCTCGGCTCTTAGGAAACCGCCGACTGGAACCTTTCCAGATGGTGGGCGATGGAGGATTTGAACCTCCGACCTCCTCGGTGTGAACGAGGCGCTCTAACCACTGAGCTAACCGCCCTTTCAGTGCCGTCGGAAGAGCAATTATAGGGAACCCGATGCTGTGGCGCAACCCTTTTCTACCCAATGAAGGACTGAAGCACAGGTGATCTGGCTCTGGCGAGGGCGGGTTTAGGGCCTGTCCCAGTGAGCAGTGATACCAGTTTCACACGTTTACTGCGCGGTCATGCCCCCATCTATCACCAGTTCGCTCCCGGTGACGAAGGAGGACTCATCGGAGGCCAGGTAGAGGATTCCAGCCGCAATGTCCTCCGGTGTTCCCATCCGGCCCAGGGGCGTCCGCCCGACCCGCAGATCGTGGACTTCCTGGACGGCGTGAGACGCCTGGGTCATGGGACTGTCTACGAAGCCGGGGTGTACCGAGTTGACCCTTATGCCCTCCGAGGCATACTGGATGGCCGCCGCCTTGGTGAATATACGGACCGCTCCCTTGGATGCATGGTAGGGGCTGGAGGTCTCGCTGCCGATGATTCCATATATGGAAGAGATGTTTATGATGGACCCGCCGCCGGCCCTGCGCAGTTCCGGAATTGCCAGCTTGGTTCCCAGGAAGACACCCTTGCCGTTTACCGCCATCACTCGGTCCCAAGTCTCCGCTGGTGTTTCCTCCACCGTGGTGCGGCCGCTGATGCCGGCATTATTGACCACGACGTCCAGCTTTCCGTAAAGGCCAACCGTTGCGTCAATTACCTGCTGCCAGTTTTCCTCGTCGGTCACGTCCAGCCGCATAAAGGTAGCACGGCCGCCGGCCTCGGAGATCTGTGCCTCGGTGGCCCGCCCCTCTTCTTCCAGCACGTCGGCCAGGACCACTGCGGCGCCTTCGCTGGCCAGGAGTTTGGCAGTCGCGGCGCCAATTCCCCTCGCGCCGCCGCTGATGAGAGCAACTTTGCCTTCTACTCGCATGAGATCACCATCCTGGGTCTGAACTTTTTATGTTAACCAAACAGGGGAAAACCCTTCCAGACGTTACATAACGTCTATTGTGCGAACCAACCTGTCGGGAAGCCGGAATGGCCTCCGGAGCGGTTTTGGTGAGCCCGCCGCAAGAAACTTTGTTCTTTGACGTGTGACGCCGTTGATTTCAGTCTCCTGCCGCCGACTGCAGTACCGTCATGGGCCCGTCCATCTCCACAAGTTGAGCTTCCACCTCTTCCAGCAGCAGATCCAGGTTCCAGCCCCTGGCAGCGGAGACCAAGACACTGGGATAGGACTGAAGCCCGGCCGGCGGCAGGGCCACGTCGCCGTTGTCCTGTTCGGCAAGCAGGTCCATCTTGTTGATTACGAGAAGGCGGGGCTTATTGCTCAAGCCCAGGTCCTCGAGGGTCTCCTCCACCACCTCTGCTTGCTCCGGCGCCTTGGGGTGGGTGATATCCAGGACGTGGAGCAGAATGTCCGACTCGGCCAGTTCCTCTAGGGTGGCGCGAAAAGCGGCTACCACCATTGGCGAAAGCTTCTGGATGAACCCCACCGTGTCGGTCAGCAGCAGTTCGTCGCCGGAAGGGAGCCTGATACGGCGCGTTACCGGGTCCAGGGTGGAGAAGAGCTGGTTTTCGGCCTCCACTCCGGCGTTGCATAGCGAATTGAACAGGGTGGACTTGCCGGCATTGGTATATCCGACCAAGGAGGCCATAGGTATGCTGGCCTTCTTGCGACGGCCAATGTAAATAGCCCGGCGCTCCCTGACCTTGTCCAGTTCCGCCTGGATTCTTTGTATGTGCCGCCGGATAAGCCGCCGGTCCGTCTCCAGCTGGGTCTCGCCAGGCCCGCGGGTGCCAATGCCTCCACCCAGCCTTTCCAGGTGAGACCACTGGCCCACCAGGCGGGGCAGCAGATACTGGTGCTGGGCAAGCTCCACCTGCAGTTTGCCCTCATGGGTGCGGGCGTGACGTCCAAACACATCCAGAATCAGTGCCGTGCGGTCGATGACCTTGACCTGCAGCGCGGCTTCCAGATTGCGCTGCTGGGTAGGGGTCAGTTCGTCGTCAAAGATAACGGTTTCGGCACCCTCCTGGGCCAACAGCTCCTGTACCTCTAGCAGCTTGCCCTTTCCAACGTAGGTAGGGGTGAGCCGATCAGACCGTTGCGTTACCCTGCCGACCACCTGGGCACCGGCGGCGTCCGAAAGGTAAGCCAGTTCGTCCAGAGTGTCGTCCAACTCCCATAGGTGGTCACGGCTCTTGAGTTCTACTGCTACCAGGATGGCTTTTTCTTTTTCAGGCTCAGTGGTGACTGTCTTCTTGGGAATAAGTCTATCCCTCCCTCGGCGCCGGTATGGTCCAGGATTCAAGGCGCTGGCAGCCGGTTTCCACTCGTTCGTCAGGGGTTGTAAGGGACAACCTTATGTAACCTTCGCCGTACTGGCCATAGCTGGAACCCGGGGTTACAACTATATCGATGTCCTCCAGGAGCCGAGCGGCAAAATCGGCGGAAGTGAAGCCTTCCGGCACCCTCGCCCAAATATAAAGGCTGGCCTGGGGAACCGCCACCGTCAGCCCCATCTTTCGCACGGCCTCCACCACCCGGTCGCGGCGGCGCTGATAGATGACCCGGTTGTCGTCAATGCAGTCCTGGGGGCCTGTGAGGGCTTCCATGGACATTTCCTGGATTGCCTGGGGAACACCGGAATCCAGGTTGGCCTTGATCTGGAAAAGGGCCCGGATCATGTCGGCATTGCCCACGGCAGTACCCATGCGCCAGCCGGTCATGTTATAGCTCTTGGAAAGGGAGTGGAACTCCAATCCCACGTCCTTGCCGCCTTCCACCTGCATCATGCTAACCGCTCGGTAATCGTCATAGCCAACTTCGCTGTACGCGGCGTCGTGGAGCAGGGCAATGTCGTATTCACGACAGTAGGCTACGTAGGCAGCCAGGTCTTCGGCGCTGGCCACGGCGCTGGTAGGGTTGTTGGGATAGTTGAGCCACATCACCCTGGCGGCCCGAGCTACGTCGTTCGGGATGGCGGAGAGGTCAGGAAGCCACCCGTTCTCTTCCAGCAGGGGCATTATGTAACTTTCGGCCCCGGCAAACATAGTGCCTACACCGTAAACGGGATAGGCGGGATCGGGGACCAAGGCAATGTCGCCGGGGTCCAGGAAGCAGAAAGCCACGTGCCCGATCCCTTCCTTGGCCCCAATCAAGGGTAGGACTTCCTTATCCGGGTCAAGGCCTACGCCAAACCGGTTGTCATACCATTGGGCGATGGCGCGCCGCATTTCAGGCAGGCCGTCGGTTTCAGGGTAACGATGATTTGGCGGGTCCTGCGAAGCAGTCAAGAGCCGATCGATAATGGGCTGCGGCGTGGGGATGTCAGGGTCGCCAATTCCGAAAGTAACCACGTCGGCCCCAGCCGCCCGCTTTTCGGCGATGATGCGGGAGATTTCAACGAAGGGGTATGGGGCCAACTTGCCAAGTCTGCTGGAAAATTCCACTTTGCCACTCCTGGGGAGAATTAAGTAATAGAGCTAGCTGAAAATCTCGGACAAATCGTGCTCAAAACCTGGAAGAAGTGCGGAATCGAGGGTTTTCTGGAACTGAAGACGGTCATTAACCTGGGCGCCGGCTTCAAATGTCAGCTTCCTGGTTGTGGGGTTTGTTATCAGGGTCACCACTCGCCGGTGAAAACTTCGGTTGCGGGCCCTTCCAAGTATACTTCGCCCTCACCGTCCCATTCGATAGTGAGTGTTCCACCGGGGAGAGTTATGTCAACGCGATCTTCAGTCAGGCCCTGCAGGCGGGAGGCGACGGCAATGGCGCAGGCGCCAGTCCCGCAGGCCATGGTTTCGCCCGAGCCGCGTTCCCACACCCGGGCGTTCAGGTGGCTGGAATCCACCTGGTTTACGATCTCAAAGTTAACGCGACGGGGGAACATGGTGTGTCCCTCTACCAAAGGCCCGATGTTGTGCAGGGGAAATTCCCCAATGGGCTGGTCGATATAGGTTACGGCGTGGGGATTACCCATGGAGACGAAGGCCAGGAAAAGGCGGAAATCCCCTGGATGGATTGGATACTTCAGTACCGGTGCGCCGCCGCCGCCCATAGCCGGATCAAGGCTTACCGGGATGTCGCCCGGGGTAAGGAGCGGCAAGCCCATGGATACCCTCGCACCTTCAACTCCACCTTTACCGTAGATTGGGAAGACTGTCCGAATACCGGCAAGTGTCTCGACTGTCATGCCGGCCTCGGGCCTGGAGACTATTTCCCTTTCAATGGCGTACTTGGCAAAGCAGCGGATGCCGTTACCGCACATTTCGCCTTCGGAGCCGTCGGCATTGAACATGCGCATTCTCAGGTGGGCCCGGTCCGAATCCAGTATGAGAATGATTCCATCACCGCCGATGCCAAAATGGCGGTCGCTCATAGTCCTGGACAGCGCTGGCCAGTCCTCTTCCATCCCGCGGGCGTCGATATAGACGTAGTCGTTGCCGGCCCCATGCATCTTGGTGAACTTCATCAGGCCCTCTGGGTTCAGGTTGCGGGTATTCTAACACAGCGGGTGACCGGGTAAGGGACCGTCGCCAGCCTAAGAGAGCCGCGAGACCAGGTTCAGCGCCGTATTTGTAAGCTCAGGGTCAAGGCCGTCAAGCCAGTTGATCCTGGAATCGTTGGGCTTGAACCAGGTGTACTGGCGCCGGACCAATCTGTGGGTCTGGAACTTGGTTTTTTGAATGGCATCTTCAAGGCATATTTCCCCAGCCAGGTATTGGCCCAGTTCCTTGTAGCCCGGACACGCCAGGCAGCCTTCGCCAAGCGTATACCCCAATGCCGCCAGGTTCCTGGCTTCGTCCAGGAAGCCGTTATCCATCATTTGGTCCACACGTCGATCAATCCGTTCATAGAGTAGATCGCGTTCCATGGTCAGCCCAATGACGAGGCCTTCGATTCCCTGACTGGACACGGCCTGAATATCTGAGGGAGCCATGCCAGTAACGTGGTGAATCTCCAGGGCACGGATTACCCTGCGGACATTTCGGGGGTCCAATTCGCTTGCCCGCTTGGGATCAATGAGTTGGAGTCTTTGGAAGAGCACCTGGCTTCCCTGATCTTTTGCGAAGGCCTCCAGCTTAATACGGTATCTGTTGTCGGGGGGAACGGCGGGAACCTCCCAGCCATCTCGCAGCGCCCAAACGTATTGGCCGGTTCCACCCACAACAATTGAGAGTGAATTGCGCTGACTTATGCCATCTATTGCCGTCCTGGCCAAGGAAAGAAAACTGCCGAGAGAGAAGTTCTCCGCTGGGGTCAGGAGGTCAAAAAGGTGGTGAGGAACCTGGGTGCGCTCTTCGGGAGTTGGCTTTGCGGTGCCAATGTCCATGTACCGGTAAACCTGCCGGCTGTCGGCATTGACAATTTCGCCGCCGAGTTGGTGAGCAAGGGATATCGCGAGTTGAGTCTTGCCCGTGGCTGTGGGGCCGACTATGTAGAGGACACGGGGGTCTATTGAAAACATTTGCCGGCGGTGGAAATCCCTCTCCTTCAGTTGCCCCGGGCCTTCGCCTCTCCAGCCAGGCGGGCTATATCCATGAAAGAGTCGGCCTGGAGACTTGCCCCTCCCACCAGCGCCCCGTGAATGCTGGACTGCCCCGCGTAGTCGGCGATGTTCCCAGCATTGACACTGCCGCCGTAAAGAAGGGGTATATCGTCGGCGCCGCCGCCGTACAGGTTGCCGAGTGTGTCAGCTACAAGGCCGCCCATAATTTCGGCGGCTATTTCCGGTGTAGCAGCCTGACCCGTGCCAATTGCCCATACCGGTTCGTAAGCCACTATCAGGCCGGTTATGTCAAGAGGCCCGGTTTCTGCCAGGCCCAATTTGACCTGGCTGGAGATTACGTCTGCGGCCCTTCCGGACTCCCTTTGTTCCAGAGTCTCACCCACACACAGGATGGGTTTAAGACCGTGATTCAGGGCAGCTTTGACCTTCAGGTTCACCAACTCGTCGGTCTCGCCGAATAGTTGCCTGCGCTCCGAGTGGCCGATGATCACGTACTCGCAGAGGTTCACCAGCATGGTAGGAGAAATCTCGCCGGTGAAGGCTCCAGAGTCCTGGTGGTGCATGTTCTGCGCGCCTACCTTGACCGTAGAACCGGCAACGGAAGTCCTTACTTCCGCCAGGGAAATGGCTGGAGGGCAAAGTATGACTTCCACCCCGGGAGCCTGGCCTGACAGTGCCTTTACGCCCTGTGCCAAGGCGCGGGCCTCCTCCAGGGTAGTGTTCATTTTCCAATTTCCGGCAACTACGGTGGATGGCATTCCTGTAGTGCTCCTCTTTTCGAATCGGTAAGGTGTTCAGGGGCCGTACTTGGTTAGTTTTCCAGAGTGGGACATGGCCAGCAGCATGACGTTGGTGGCAGGGATGCTGCCTATAGAACCGAGGTTACATTGTCGCTCGCTAAATCCTGGAACTCCTTCGCCCCGGGTAAGATTGGAGTGAAGCATAAAGGGGACAGGGTGCCAGCTGTGGGCCGCCATAATGGCCGGTGTCGAATGGTCGCCCGCCACCATAAAAACGTCGGGGTTCAACTCGCGTATTCTGGGGATCAGGAGGTCCAGGTCTTCCAACGTCTTTACTTTGGCGTCAAAATCCCCGTCTTCGCCGGCGGCGTCCGCCGGCTTGTAGTGGATAAAGAAAAAGTCGTGATTGTCAAACTCCTGCTGGAGGGTGTCGACCTCGTCGCTGAAGGTGTGGCCGGTAGGAATGATGCGCATATTGGCTACGGTCGCCAGGCCACGATACATGGGGTAAGCGGCTATCGCCCCCGGGTTTAACCGATACACATCTCCCATGGGTGGCAGGGACGGCAACTGGGCCCACCCGCGCAGCAGGACCATGTTGCCCCGCTCCTCTTCGGACAGCAAGCCTGTCGCCTTCGTGACAAACTCGTTAACCAGCGTCGCCGTCTTCTCCGCGGATTGTTCCAGGGCTCTAACCGGCATTGCCGGGACGCCCGTAATCTGTGGGTCTGTTTCGGTGATAGCTTCAGAAAGCCCTTCGCCCCTAAGTCGCAAGACGAAGCGATAGTCCTGGACCGGGAACACGTCAACCTGGACGCCGGGAATCTCGATAGTGTCCAGACGGTGACAGAGGGGTGTGCTGAACTCGGTGGGTATTCGACCGGCCCGGCGGTCAATCAGGTTTCCCTCACTGTCGACGGTGCAGAAGTTGCCGCGCGCGGCCACGTCGCCGGGTCGCAACTCGACGTCGATCCCCAGGGCTTCCAGGGCGCCCCGACCGATGATGTACTTAAGGGGGTCGTATCCAAAAAGTGCCAGGTGCCCGGGGCCGCTGCCCGGAGCCACTCCGGGAAGAACCGGAGTTGTCATTCCGCAGGCACTCTCTCTTGCCATGGAGTCCAGGTTGGGCAGGTTGGCGGTTTCCAGTTCCGACTTACCAGTGTCAGGGTGGGGCAAACCTCCCAGGCCATCTACCACCAGCAGGACAATTTTTGAAGAGTTGGTAACGTAGCAATCATGTAGCAGTTCCTGGTCAATCATCTCGCTCACACTTTATGTAAATTTCGGCTATTGGAGCCGAAAGGACATTGGTCTAATTGGAATCAGGCATCTGGCAAGGCAGCGATTCCGGGCAGTTCCCGACCTTCCAGGAACTCGAGGGAGGCGCCGCCACCAGTGGATACGTGGGTCATCTGGTCCATCAGCCCCAGTTCCTCCACGGCCTCGGCGGTGGAACCTCCACCCACGACGGTAGTTACTTCGGGGAGCCCTGCAATAGCATGGGCTACAATACGCGTTCCCTGGCTGAAACGGGGCATTTCGAACACCCCCATCGGCCCGTTCCAGATGATGGTGCGGCATTCCTTCAGATCCCGGGCATATTGGTCGGCCGTGTTATCACCCACGTCCATAATGTACCAGCCATCAGGCACCCTTTCAGGCGTTACCGTGCGGGTTTCGCCGGGATCGGCTTCAAAGCTGCTGGCGACGACGACATCGTGGGGCAAGTGAACGGAAATGTTTTTCTGGGCTGCCCGCTCCATCACATCCCTGGCGAAATCCAGGCGGTCGGACTCGATTGACGACGCGCCTGTTTCTTTCCCCAGGGCGTTAAGGAAAGTTACGGCCATGCCCCCACCAACAAACAAGTGGTCCAGCTTGTCCAGCAGGTTTTCCAGAACCAATATCTTGTCACTTACCTTGGCGCCGCCCATCAACGCGGCCAGAGGGCTGGCGGGTGATTCCAGCGCCTTGCTCATTTGCTCAACTTCCCGCTGGACCAGGAGGCCCATAGCTGAGGGCAGCACAGTTGTTATGCCGACGGTGGAGGCGTGAGCGCGGTGCGTCACCGCGAAGGCATCCATCACGAAACAATCGGCCAGCCTGCCGAGACTGGCAGTGAAGTCGGGGTCGTTCTTCTCCTCGCCCGGATAGAACCTGAGGTTCTCCAAGAGTACCACCTGGCCGGGCGCCAAGGAGTTGATCTCTTCTTCAATAGCAGGCCCGATACAGTCGTTCAGGCTCTTGACCGGATGCCCCAGGAGTTGGGAAAGACGATCTCCCACGGGCGCCAGCCTCAATTCTTCCGCCACCTTTCCGCCGGGGCGTCCCAGGTGGGAACAAAGGATTATTCGGCAATCTTGCTCAAGGAGGTAGCGTATAGTGGGGAGCGTGGCCCGCAATCGCTGGTCGTAGGAGGCGATTACTTCAATGCCCTGCTCGATGGGTATATTGAAGTCAACCCGGACCAGTACCCGCTTGCCCGCTACATCCAATTGGGATAGGGACCGCTTTGCCATATCGCGTCTATGCTCCTAAGTCACTCGTAGCGTCTTCTGCCGGTAGTGTCTCATTGCTTAGGGCCATCGCGGCTAATTCCCGCAGTCCCTGCTTTCGCTGATTTGGGATGTTCTCTGCATCCACGTGGCCCATGGCCTCGGACGCGAGTGTCGTGGCCCGTTCCTGGCAATAGTCCCGGGCGCCCACCTCATCCATGATATCCACAATCCTGGCAATGTCCGAGGGGTCAAGCACCCGCTTTGAATAGGCTGCCCCGATTTCCCGCCTGGCGGAGACGCTGCAATGCTCCATTGTGTAAATCAACGGCAGGCTTTTTTTCTTGTTAAGTACATTGCTGGCCGTAATGCCGTCACCCCGTGTGCCCCAGAAGTCGGCAAGGTCCTGCGTAATTTGCCAGGCCATGCCGAGTTTGATGCCGGCATCCCTGAATTGACCGACTGCCCGGCCGTCTACGCCGGCAGACAGTGCGCCTCCCGCTGCCGAACAACCGGTGAGGGCGCCTGCCTTTTGGGCAATCATATCATCGTATTCCCCGATGGTAACCAGTAACCGGTCCTGGAATCCCAGATCGGCGTACTGCCCTTCGCACATAGACAGACAGGAACGGTCCAGCATTTCCGTCGCTTGTAGAACGACGTCAGCAGAAAAGCCGATTTCCAGCATTCTCATTACGGCCACCCGGGCCAGGGCGTGAAAGCCGTCACCGGCGTTGATGGCCTGGGCTGGTCCCCATACCCACCAGATGCTGGGCCGGGAACCGGCGTCGACCCTGCCGGCCTGCGCGTCGCCGTGGACCAGGGAAAACTTATGCAGCAATTCGATTGCGGCCGTTAAGGGCAAGGCGCTTTCAAAATTCCCACTCAAGGCATCGCACACGGCTGGGGCAAGCAGGGACTGGAAGCTCCCCCCCTGTGGCTGTGCTTCCGGTTGACCATGCTGGTCGGCCCAACCCAGCTGGTACCGCAGAAGGTTGTAAAGAAAGCCTTCCCGAGCTGAGAAAAGGTCTTTGAGCTCTCTTTCCAGTCCCTGTCCATACAGGTCCAGCCTGCCCTGAGGATTAATCTTGCACACCCCCTTTTTCACTGTCCTCGGCTAGCGGATTCACTTTATTCCACACACGGAGCACTTCGGCAAAGGCGGTTGCTCCTTCTCTGAGCAAGACCGGGCAGTTCCCAGTCATATCCACGATAGTGGATTGAAGCCCGGCGGGATGGGGCCCCATTTCAACGATATTCCCTAACGATTCGCCGAGGCTCTGCCTGATCGCTTGTGGGCTGTTCAGGTTCTGTTGTCCGCTGCGGTTGGCGCTGGTCCCCGTTATGGGTCGGCCCAGTTGGGAGGCCAGGCTCAGGGGTATCCAGTGAGCGGGCATTCTGATTGCCACTGTTTCGCGGCCGCTAGTTATCAGGTCAGATAGTAGGGGCTGCCTGGGAAGCACCAGGGTCAGGGAGCCAGGCCAGAATGACGCCCCAAGTTGCTCGATACCGTCGCCGTCGGCTACGGCTACCATGCCCACTTGCTCCCACGAACTGACAAGAACCGGAAGGGCCATGTCGCCTGGCCTCCCCTTAACATCGAAGATGCGTTCCAGCGCGCCCTCATTGCCGACATCTGCGGCCAGGCCGTATAGAGTGTCGGTGGGAATGGCAACCACGCCTCCCTCCCGCAGGCACCGCAACGCGCCGTTCAGGTCGGAAACACTGTGGGGGGCCGGAGGCGTCAGGATAACGTCGCGATTGGTATGAGAGGTTTTTGCCTTCAATGCCGTCGTGTTAGACCAGTGTGAGATTGAATGAGAGTTTAGCACGTCTGCTCTGGATGGGTCGAGGTTGATCCCAGCACTCGCAAGAAAACCGATTCTTCCTGCGACTCGTTGATAAAATATACACTGGCGGCAGATCAAAACGCGCTGAGAGCCGAAATGCCGACTATGAGGGTATGGGACACCCTTCCGGCCCTGAATCGCCCTGTCTTTGCCTCTCCGTGTGGCCTGTTTCTTGTCCAATGCGTCCCACGTTTCCTGGCGCAGGACTTTTCCTGTGTCATGCCGGTGGCGCTGTGGGCTGCTCTGTTAAACTCTCCGAAACATTGTCATTAGGCAAGAAAGTAGAAAGGTGCCGGGTTTTGGATATTGGTAAGTTTCCCCCTCACTTGTTGCAAAAGCTGTTGTCCAAGCAGGGAGTTCAGGACCCCAGTGTGTTAGTGGGGCCCAGGATAGGTGAGGACGCCGCGGTAGTTAAGCTGGGTGACCGTCTCTTGGTAGCCAAGTCTGATCCAATTACATTTGCAACGGATGACATTGGCTGGTACGCCGTCCAGGTAAATGCAAATGATGTAGCGTGTACTGGTGGTGTACCAAGGTGGTTTCTAGCTACGCTACTGGTTCCGGAGTCCTTTACCGGAGCCCAAGCCGAAGCCATCTACGACCAGATCCTGCAAGCGTGTAACGCCCTGGAGGTTGCCCTTATAGGGGGGCATAGCGAGGTCACCTATGGGCTCGACCGTCCCATCGTGTTGGGCGCTATGCTGGGTGAAGTAGCAAAAGACCAGTTGATCACAACCGGTGGGGCACAGGAAGGGGACAGCATCGTAATCACCAGTGGAATAGCCATAGAAGGGGCGGCGATCCTGGCGAGTGAGCGACGGGAAGAACTATTAGCGGCGGGAGTTGCCGCAGGTACGATCGACGTCGCTAGTCAATTCCTCCACCAGCCCGGGATCAGTGTGGTGAAAGCTGCGCGAATCGCCAGTTCCGTTGCCGACATTCACTCTCTGCACGATCCAACAGAAGGCGGGTTGGTAACCGGTTTAAGGGAGATAGCGCACGCTTCAGGTATGGGATTGGCCGTTGAGCAAAGCAGTATCCCCATACTGCCTGAGTGCGAAGATATTTGCAGAGTTCTGGGGATTGATCCCCTGGGCCTGCTGGCCTCGGGCTGCCTCCTGATCGCTTTACCTGCTATGCAGGCCCCCACCTTACTAAGGGCCCTGGAAGAAGGGGGAATCTTTGCCTGCGAAATCGGCCAGATCATCGCGCCCGAGGAGGGGCTAATAATGGTCGGGTATGAAGGCGAGGTCCCTTTGCCGGAATTCAGCAGAGACGAACTGGCCCGTTACATTTCGCAATAGTGTAACACCCAAAAGTGTAACCCAGTGGTACATTTACGTTGTTGTGCTCTGTGTAATTGTGACACTATTGGAGTGGAACCGTTTTTTCGAATACAAATAACAGTACATTTATTGGTTACCCAAGTACACTTTCAGCGCTGTTGCCAGGTGGCCCGCCGTTGTGTTGGCGCCGCTAATGGTGATTGAGACCTTCTTTCCCTTCAGGGACTCCCGCTGCTTCAGTGCGCCTGCTGTAGCCGCCGCTCCGGCCCCCTCCGCCAGGGTGTGGGCACTTTCCACCAGCAGTCCCATGGCATAACGCAGCTCGTCGTCGTTGACCAGGACGAAGTCATCAAGCAGGTGCCGGATAATCCGCTGGGGCAGTTCATATCCGTTCATAGTGGCTATACCTTCAGCAAAGGTATTCATTGGCGCCTGGACTAACTGACCCTGCTGCCAGGACAAGTAACCCGCAGGCGCACCTTCAGCCTGGACGGCTCTTACCTTGATTTCGGGATTAATTCCTTTAGCTACAACGCACGCTCCCGATACCCCGCTTCCTCCCCCCAGGGGCAGATACATGACCTCAACGTCGGGCAAGTCTTCAATTATCTCAAGCGCCTGGGTCCCCACGCCGGCTATCAGCAAGGGCTCGTCGGTGGGGTGAACGTATCGATAACCTTCCTCCCGGGCAAGCCGTTCGGCGTGGTCCTTAGCTTCGTCAAAGTTCTCTCCATAGAAAACAAGCTCCGCCCCCTGGGACTGCATTGCAGCGACTTTAAGAGGGTTGGGGTCCTTGGCTGGGAGGGCAATCAGCGCCCGGGCCCCAAAAATCTGGCAGGCGCTGGCAATGGATTGGCCGTGGTTGCCAGTTGACGCAGTAATGACTCCCCGCAGGCGTTCTTCCTCGTTCAGGTGTGCCAGAAAATTGATGCCACCCCGGCCCTTAAAGGCTCCCAGGGGGTGGTATTCCTCGTGCTTCAGGTAAATCTCTGCGTCGAAGAGTCGACTCAGCCCGGCCGAGTAGTGGAGCGGAGTTCTGGCCAGGTAAGGGGCGATCGTTTTGCGCGCTTCGTAAACGTCCTTAAGGGTTGGTGGCTGAATCATCATTCCTCACTAGCTGGTCTAATGCGGGTGTTCTGGCGACGGGAGATACGGAGCAGCGCAAGCCTAGCAAAGGCGACACGGGTGGTCAAACCACTCTCGGCCTTGATCGGGTCCGCATCTTTGCATTCAAGGTCTTTGTACTTTCTCCAGTGGGAGAGGAGGATAGCGCGTTCCAATGCTGCCGTCAGGTAACTGACCTCCAGCGCTGTCGAGGCCGCAGTATCAGCTCGCTGAAGTTGCACTAATTGACCGTTCAGGTGTATTGGCTCTGCGAACGACGTGTAACCACGAAATCCTCCGAGCAACAGATTTCCCGCCTGTAACACCAGGATTGGCCGCGGAGATCTCCTCTTGAGTTGAAGAGGAGCGAAGCAAGGGCTGAATGTAACGGTCTCGATCAATTCCACTGTGCCAGCTGGCCAAACCACCCCGAAAAAACTTTGCTCTGAGAGGCGTTTTCAGGGCCTTTTGAGCATTCCTCCCGCGCTCAGACCCTCATTTGCGGTCATTTTCGTAGCTGATTTACCGTTCCATTTATTTTTAAGAAAAGTATAAAATATTGATTAGGCAAGTATTGACTTTTGCCGGAACACTCCTTACAATCTAGTACATCTTACTACTCAGCACTACATCACCAGTTGAAGAGGAGGAGTACAATGGCCAGGAAGACTAAACTGATGCAGCGTGTAGAAAAGGAACACCAGCGCCCACTGGAAAAGTTGCTCCCCGAGATGGTTAATGAAAGGGGACTGTCGAGTACCGCCGAGGAATTGGGTGTGAGCAAGGCTACTCT
>DAOUHR010000157.1:0-63495 GCA_034428635.1 Dehalococcoidia bacterium | reverse complement strand
CAAAAGCCACGCGCTCACCGGCAGAAATCCCCGATGCCAGGAACTCGCCGGCATTGATTTCCAGGACGAACCTGGCCGGAGAATTGGGGGAGAAGCGGGGAAGGTCGGCCAGCCCCTGGCCGGGTTCCGGCACCGGGGCGTTCAGGGTTGCGTCCACCACCTGGCAACCGGAATCAATCCAGACCATGTCCAGGGGGAAGTTCATGTCAGGCATCCAGAAGCTGAGATGCTGATCTTCCTCGAAAATGAAGAGCATCCCCGTGCCTTCGGGCAGTACTTCCCGCCCGGAGAGGCCCTGGCCCCGTTCCATCGGGGTTATGGCCAGTTCCACGGGCCAGGTGGCACTGCCTATGGTTACCAGGGGTTGGGACAGGTCAGGCGTGGGGGTAGCAACGGGCAATACCGGTGCAGGCGGAGCAGGTTCAGCGGTGGGCAATTCAGTGGCGGCCGGCACCTCTCCCACGACAGGCAGGGGCGTGGGCGTGGGAAGTTCCGTTGCCGCCGGAAGGGGAGTAGTCGTGGGTAGGTCGGTTGCCAGGGCCGCAGGCGTGGGAGTAGGCAGTTCCGTGGCGGGTGGCAGCGGACTGGCCGTGGGAAGGGGGGTTACCGTGGGCAATACCGGCGGCAGGCTTATGGGCTCGGCGAGGCCGCCCTCGGCGCAGGCGACACTTAACGCCAAGAGAATGGTAAGGATCGCGATGAGTGAAAAACGCATGGTTCAAGGCGGGGCGATCAGATAGTCCAGGCCCTCCCTGTCGGTTGCGAGCGGGCCTGGAAATTTGCCTTTCCGTCGCTAGCCCTACCCAATTTCCTCCCTGATGGTCTGCATTCTTTCGCGCAAGGAACGCAGAAGAATGGCGGGCGGCGCGGGCGCTACGTGGGTGTAGCCAACGCCCAGTTCCTGCAGTTCTTTCGGGCCCAGGGGCATGGCGGCATGGTTCATGGGGAACTGCATCCTGGCCTTGCCGATGCTCTTGATACGACCGGCCAGTTCCTCCAGCTTGGCCCGCAGTTCCGGGCTCTGGGGGTCGCGGATGCCCATGAACTCGGAGAAGTCGGTGGGGCCGATGGAGACCAGGTCAATGCCCTCAAGGGCCGCGATGGCCTCAATGTCGTTGACGCCGCGTTCGTCCTCGGTCATAACCGAAAGCAGGATCTGCTCGTTGGACTGGCGGCAGTGGTCGTCCCAGGAAACGGTGCCGTAGGCTGCCGCGCGGGTGCCGGCAGCGCCGCCGCGATGGCCGAGGGGAGCGTAACGCACGGCGTCCACTGCCCTCTTCGCGCCCTCCAGACCGTCAACATGGGGGACGATAATGCCCTCGGCCCCGGCGTCGAGGATTCGCAGGATCAGCTTTTCGTCATTGTCCGGTACGCGGATAATCGAGGTTACGCCGGCCAGGTCGGCGGCGCGGATCATTTCGCCCACCAGCCGCAGGTCAAAGTCGGTGTGCTCCATGTCTATGAAAGCGGCATCATAGCCAGCGAGACCGATAATTTCCACAATCTGGGGATCGGCGAAGGTTACATAGGTGCCGAGGGCCAGGCCACCCTCGCGCATTACCCGTTTTACGCGGTTCTCACGCATGGAAAACTCCTTGCTGTAATTTGTTCCGGCCCATTATTCACCACCCATGCCTGGTGTGCAACAGCGGGCTGTCAATGAAGGGCAAGGCGTTCCCGTTCAGGCAATTTTGCCGGGGATAGGGGCGGGCACACAGGTTTGCCCCGGCCCCGGTTCGGAACCGAACCGTCAATATTGAATGGCTGCCTACCCGCGAAGTTCGTTTGATTAACCCCGGTGGTTGGGCTAAAATCCGTTTCATTCAAATGGCCGACCTGGAGTTTCGAACTGGAATGTTGAACGGCGCGCTGGAAGGAGTGAAAGTCCTGGACCTGAGCGAGGATATCGCCGGATCCTTTTGCGGGCGGCTGCTGGCGGACTATGGCGCCGACGTTTTGAAGGTGGAGCCACCGGGAGGGGCGGCCCTGCGTCGGATGGGGCCCTTCTTCAACGACGACCCACACCCCGACAAGAGCCTTTTCTACCTGGTTCTGAACCTGAACAAGAAGGGCGCGACGCTGAACCTGGAAACGGTTACCGGCCAGGCGATACTGAAGCGGCTGGTACCTCACGTTGACGTTATCGTCGAGACCTACCGGCCAGGGTACCTGGACTCGCTGGGGCTGGGGTACGACGACCTGACGTCCCTGAATCCTGCGTTAACGATGACTTCGATCACTCCCTTTGGGCAGGAAGGGCCCTACAGCCAGTATCGCGGCGAGGAGATCGTCAATTACGCCATGGGCATGATCATGAGCATCAGCGGGGTGCAGGGACGGGAACCGCTGAAGCACGGAGGCTTCCAGGCCCAGTACGAGGGGGGTCTGTTCGCCGCCGCCACCACGGCCATGGCCCTGTTTGGAAGCGAGTTTACCGGTGAGGGGGAACATATTGACGTCTCTATCACCGAGTGCATTGCGTCGACGATGATGGCCACGCAGACGATGTACCCGTTTATGGGAGGTACACAAATACGGCGGCGGGCCAGCGGCAGCATGTTCGGCCACCCGATGCCCTGCGAGGATGGATGGATCATTGTCCAGACCGGCGGGGGCGCGTCATGGGAAGACCTGGCCGAGTTTTTCCAGTGCCCGGAAATGCTGGAGGAGCGGTTTGCCGACCGGGCACAGCGGGCCGTGAACGGCGAGGAACTGGACCGGATAGTGATTGAGTCGATCAAGGAACGGAGCAAATGGGACCTTTTCCCCAAGGCAGCGGAGTACCGCATGCTGTTCGGCCTGGTGCAGACCCCATCGGAACTGGTGGACTGCCCGCAGCTGGAATCCCGAAACTTCTTCCGCGAAGTGGAGCATCCGGTGATGGGCAAGGTGAAGGTACCGGCCGAACTGTTCAAGCTGAGCGAGACCCCGTACCAGCTGGAAAGGTCCGCCCCAACCCTGGGCCAGCACAACCGGGAGATTTACGTTGACGGCCTGGAGTATGACGGAGAGGAATTTGTACGACTGAGGCAGTTGGGGGTGATTTAGGCTAAAGTATAATGGTGCATCCCAATAGGTTGAAGTAGTAGCAAATTCGCCAGGGAGACAATGGTACAAGCGCAGAGACCGGAAGATCCGCGGGAAACCCTCTGGGGAATCAAGCCGGCGGATCGTCCTTGGTTTCAGACCTTGACTATCGTGGGCGGAACCGTCGTAGCCGTGGTCAACACCCTGGACCGATTAAACGGAGGGCCAGGACCGGCGCCGGAAGATCCACTCCTCTACCGAATAGCCACTGACATAGTCACCGGCTACGTGGCAGCCGGACTGACGACCTGGGCAGTTCTATATTTCAAGGAGGTAATCGTGACTCTGGCAGATGTGATTCGCAGAAAGGCGCAGGAACGAGAGGATCGCAGAGTAAGGGAGGCCGAGGCACGCGCGGAAGCCCGGGCCATGGAAACGGTTGAAGCCCGCGCGAGGGAATTAGCCTATGAACGCGCCAAGGAAACACTCATCCAAATGATAGACCAATTGAACCGAAACGAGTCCGATTCTTCGGAAGTCAGGTTCAGTCGCGAGGAATTGCTGCAACTTTTGGACGATGAGGCCCGGGAATCCGGACAGAATCAACGGCCGAACGAATAAATTGTGATGCAACCCAACTGGGCGCATTGTCAGGGACCTGGCCTGCCGCGCGCCTACCATGGGCCGGCACAATCGGGAGATATACTTGGATGGGCTGGGGTATGACGACGGGCAGTTTACGCGATTGCGACAGTTGAACGTGATTTAGGGCATTACCAGCGAAGGAACGAAAACCGTAACCCTGGGGTTAATAAGGCCGCTCTTTTTCCTGACTGCGTTGAGCTTATTGCTATCCCTGGTAACTGGCTGCGATTCACAAAACAGTGACGGTGGAGAGACAGACCGGGGCTTCTCGCGCCTCGAAACGGTAAAGGCAAGAGGCAATCTACATTGCGCCATGCAGGCCGACCTGCCCGGATTCGGGTTTATTGATCCGGCCGGCAATACCAGGGGGGTTGACGTGGATATGTGCCGGGCTGTTGCCGCCGCCATATTCGGCGACCCCACCGCGTTGGAGATACAGCACATCTCCTATGCGGAAAGGGGTCCACTCTTCCAGGCTGGCGAGATTGAGTTCTGTCGCGAACCACTACCTGGACTAAGGGGTGTCGTCAAATTAGCCATTACTGCCGGTTAGGTATCGGGTATAACAGGCGTTTTACCAGGACTTTGGTATATCGCGGAGCATATTACCCATCAACATGCCGGATCTGGATTCCGGCTTTCGCCGGAAAGACGAAACTCGGCTTTTGACGACGCCCACTAGCACGCGCGAAGCCCAGTGGGGAGACTATACAGTGATTATGTTCTACGACGGGCCAGGTTTCATGGCGCCAAAGTCCCTTGGCGTAGCCAGCGCCCTGGAATTGGACGGATCCACCGTCTGCGTGGCCGAGGGCACTACCACGAAGCTGAACCTGGCGGATTTCTTCCGGCAAAACAACCTGAAGCTGGACATCATCAGCTATGAGGAAACGTCGGAAACCTACCAGGCTTACGAAGAGGGAATCTGCGAAGCCACTACCATAGACAGATCGCAACTTGCGAGTGTTCGCAGCGCGTTTGCAGATCCTGAGGCACACATAATTTTCCCGGAGACGATTTCCAAGAAGCCCCTGTCACCCATGGTCCCCTGCGGCGATGCCATGTGGGCTGCCCAGGTGAGAACGGTGTTTTACGTGCTGATAAACGCAGAAGAGCTGGGTGTAACCCGGGCGAATGTGGAGGAGATGCGGAACAGCGACGACATTGGGGTGAGGCGAATGCTGGGCGCTGAGGGAGATTTTGGTCAGGCCACCCTGGGACTGGGGAAAGACTTTGCCGTCGACGTTATCAAGTCGGTTGGCAATTACGGTGATGTCTATGACCGTTACATGGGACCCCAGGGCGAGTCCTTTACTCTCCCGCGAGGACTCAACAACCTGTGGAATGACGGGGGCTTGATCTACGCGCCACCCCTCCGGTAAGTTCCGCATCTAGGAAACCTTTGCCTTATCTCCTTCCCATAAGAACCCTGGCGGGGGCCTGCCGGTTGAAACAAGATAGCAGTGGAGTCTCTTACGCCCCAATTCGGCACTTTCCAGGCGCAACGATGCAGAGTCGGTTTCCAAACGAAGACCCCACATATTTGTTGAAGAGGTAACTCCACAATGCCCAGACTTCCCCTGGAAGGGATCCGCATCCTGGACTCCACGTACGTTTTTGCGTTGCCCTATGCCGGCGGCCACCTGGCAGACTTGGGGGCCGAGGTCATCAAGATTGAGGGGCCGGGCCGACCGGATGTTACGCGTACCGGCGGCTATGCCGGGTCTTTTCCGGAAAACCAGGCCGGTGAAGAGTGGTGGAACAAGCCCTCCACATACAACCTATTGAACCGGGGCAAGAAGTCGCTGGTGCTGGACATGGGGGACGAGCGGGGACGGGACCTGTTCCGGGAAATGGTAGCGGTCAGCGACGTGGTGATGGAGAACTTCACGCCGCGGGTGATGCGCCGCTGGAACCTGGACTATCCCAATCTGCGGAAGATCAAGCCGGACATTATCCTGGTCTCCAATACCGGCTACGGGCACGGCGAAGGGCCCTACTCGGGCTACCCAGCCCAGGCTACCACGCAGGAAGGGACCCACGGCCACTGCTGGGTGACGGGGTACCTGGACGGCGAACCGGCCAAGGCAGGGGCGTCCTTTGTGGACTTTCTGTCCACTTGGAGCGCGGTTTTCGCCCTGGGCGCGGCTCTGCGCTACCGCAACCGGACGGGCAGGGGGCAGTGGATTGACATTGCCATGTACCAGGCCGGGGTGATGTTCCTGTCCGAGTACCTGATGGACGCCAACATTAACGGCAGGGAGGGCGGCAGGATGGGCAACCGCCACCCCTACCGGGCGCCGCAGGGATGTTATCCGGCGCTGGGCAAGGACCAGTGGATTACCTTGTCGGTGGGAAGCGACGAGGAATGGCAGGCCTTGTGCCAGTTGATGGGGAAGGAGGAACTGGCTTCGGACGCACGTTTTGCCGATATTCTGTCCCGCCGCCGGAATCACGACGAGGCGGACGAGATCATTGGGAAGTGGACCGCAACCACGGACAAGTACGAGTTGATGCACCGGTTGCAGGGAGCGGGTATTCCCTCTGGCCCGGTGTTGACGGGCCGGGATATCCATTACGATCCGCACTACAAGCACCGGGGCTTCCTGGAGCGGGTGGATTTTCCGGAAGAACGAGGCGTGGGCAGCAGGTTCCTGATGGGGCGTCCTTACAAGTACAGCAACACTCCCATGTCCATAAAGGGCCCCGGCCCCAGGTTCGGGCAGAATAACGAGGAGATGTTGAAGGAGTTGCTGGCGCTGGACGAAGCCACCTACCAGGGCCTGCTGGATGAGACCATCATCACGACTACGCCCACCAGCGGCGAGGCTTCGCCCCAAATGGA
This sequence comes from Dehalococcoidia bacterium, assembly GCA_034428635.1. Classification (GTDB taxonomy): domain Bacteria; phylum Chloroflexota; class Dehalococcoidia; order Lucifugimonadales; family UBA3495; genus Bin22. Next base: position 56,978 of record DAOUHR010000157.1, on the reverse strand, counting down.
GCCTTCCCGGGCGGTGGAGTTGGGGTTGCTGGCGGACTACGACCCGGACTACCTGCAGAAGTTGGGGCTGGTGTAGGTTCGGTCTGGACAAGGGGCAGGAAGGCCAGTCCATTTAGCGTTCTTGACACCATACCCAGCCCTCTTTAAGCTGGATAGATGGAGGGCCTGTAGCTCAGTGGAAGAGCAACCGGCTCATAACCGGTAGGTCGCTGGTTCGAACCCAGCCGGGCCCACTCTTTTGTGCCTTCCCGCTTTACCTCTTCCCTTACCCATCCGTGTCGCCCCTTGCGCCGGCGCGCCAATGCGAGCTGCGGGAACTTTGGCAAGCCCTCGAACATTCCACAGTCATCAGGGAAACCGGCACATAAGACCTACCTCAGCACACGGTCCCGAAGTCATCGCCGTCAAATATGCCTGCGGAGCGTTGGGTTTCGCGAATGTAGCAGATGATGTTTTCCACGTCCTGAGCTTCCACGCCTGGGACGGGGGCCATGTCGCCAAAGGGCCAGTGGTGTTGGGGGACGCCCTGGGCGACGGCGTTACGGATGCTGAAGTCCGGGTGATGGCCGGGGTGGTAAACGCGGTGAATTAGAGGCGGGCCGAGGGTTGTGCCGACGGCGCTTAATCCATGACAGGCGGAGCAATTGGTATTGAACAGTTGCTCGCCAGCTTGAGCAGTGTCGGACAAGTTGGAGACGGGGGCTGGAACCTGTTCCACGACTGATGGCGTTGGCGTCTCTGTCACCACAGTCTCAGTGCCGGTGCAGGCGGCCGCAGCCAGTATGATCAACGCCAAGACTATGGTGAAGGCCCATTGACCGCCGGTGGTTCTTCCGCATCTTCCCATTACACCAATCCCCTCCGCGCATTCCTTCCCAATCTGCAACGGTCCCTCGGAAAGCCTTTCACCGCCGGTGTCACTCTGCAGTCATCGCCTGGCAGGTGGTCTGGGGAAGGTTCCTTGACCGTGTTAAGTTCAAGTCGGCTTTGAACTTACTCCAGCAGGAAACCCTCGTACCCATTGGCGGCAACATCGGTGCGCTTGGCCCGCATTATGGGGGCGGTGTCGGGGCTGGTGAGCAGGGCGCGGGCCTTGCCGGGGATGTTGGCCCCCACGTACCAGGAGTTGGCCTGGGAGCGGAGAATCTTGGAGCCTTCCTCGTTAACGTGGTTGACCCACTCGTCCTCGGCCTCCACGGTTGGCGAAATGCGGACGTATTCGTTCTCGCGGACGTAGCGGATGCACTCGGTAACCCATTCCACCAGGGGTTCGGCAGCCCGGACGAAGTTGCCGACGGATGCGGAGTTGATGGTGAACATGTTGGGGAAACCGCTGCTCTGGATGCCCAGGTAAGTTCGGGGCCCGTTGGCAAACTTGTCCGTCAAGAGCTGTCCGCCGATTCCCCGGACATTGATTCGGTTGAGAGACCCGGTAACCGCGTCGTAGCCAGTGGCGAAGATGATGACGTCAAGTTCGTACTCGGCATCGGCAGTTTGAAGGCCGGTGGGGGTTATACGCTGGATGGGCGCCTTCCTGACGTCGACCAGCTTAACGTTGTCCCGGTTGTAGACCTCGTAGTAGCCGCTCTCGCAGGGCAGGCGCTTGGAGCCGAACATGTGGTCCTTGGGCACCAGCATTTCTGCCACTTCCGGGTCGTGGACGCGCTCGCGGATCTTGCTGCGGACGAATTCGGCGTAGTCCTCGTTGGCCTCGCCAGGGAGCATTACGTCGTAGAAATTGGACAGCCACTTGGAAAAGCCGGGTTCCTGCCACAGCCGCTCGTACTGTTCCTGCCTTTCTTCAGGCGAAACATCCAGGGCGGAACGAGGGTCGAACAGGTGCATGAAGGACCCGGCGGTTTCGTTGCAGCGACGGAAAATCTCGGGATAGTTGTCCCTGATTTCCTGCATCATTTCGTCGGTGATGGGCCGGTTGCGCAGGGGCGCGCAGAAGTTGGGGGTGCGCTGGAACACGGTCAGGTGACCCACCTCTTTGGCTATTTCGGTAATCAGCTGGACCGCCGTGGCGCCGGTGCCTACGACGCCAACTCGCTTGCCGGCCAGGTCCATTCCTTCCTTCGGCCAGCGACCAGGGTGGCACCATTGGCCCTGGAATGTCTCGAGGCCCTCGAAGTCAGGGATGTAGTGTGCGGAAAGCAGGCCCACCGCCGTTACCAGGAAGGGGGCGCGGGCCCGGTGGCCGTCGGCGATGGTTACCAGCCAGGTGTTTCGGTCCTCCTCGAAGGTGCAGTCGGCCACCCGGGAATTGAAGCGGATGTAGCGTCTCAGGTCGAACTTGTCGGCCACGTAATTCAGGTAGCGTTCGTTTTCGGGCTGGCCGGAGTAGAGTTCCTTCCAGTCCCACTCCTGCAGCAATTCTTTGGAGAAGGAGTAACCGTAGGTGTAACTTTCCGAGTCGAACCGGGCGCCCGGGTAACGGTTCCAGTACCAGGTGCCGCCGACGCCGTCTCCATCCTCAAAGACACGGACGGACATGCCGATGTTCCGGAGGCAGTACGTCTGGTACAAACCGGTGACGCCGGCGCCGATTACTATAGCATCGAACTGCTCTACATTGCCCAGCGGACTACTGCCATTTGTGGCTGTGTGACTCTTCGCTTCTACCATAAAGCTCTCCCTGCGGTGGGGTTAGTAGCAATATACCAAAAATCCGGTCAGAGGACATTTACGCGGGAATACTAACAGGGCAATCGCGCTTTAGATTCAGGCTATAGGTGGCAGACATCCGCCAGGCATAAGACAGGTCGCTCTGAGCTTGCCGAAGGGCCTAAAATCCTGCATGCCAGCCCGGTTACGGGTCTCCCAGTTGGCCTGTGGGATGGAGTTTAGATTCTTCACTCCGTTCAGAATGACAATTAAACGTAATGCGATTGCCCTGGGTCCTACCCAAAATCTACAACGGTACCTTGTTATTCGATATAATGTGCCAATTTCAGGGCTTTTCCCGTTTATATGCCAGCCCCTCGCGAGGTGCTACCCATTGGACGCAAACGAAATTAATAGAAACGTGCGCTACGAGCCTAATGAGAGTCCGCCGCCGCTGATTGCCGCCGGGGCCGCGGCCCAGGCCACCATCCTCATGGTGACCCCCATTGTACTGACCGTAGTCATCGTGATGCGTATTGCGGACCAGCCCGAGAGCCTGATCGTTTGGGGAGCTTTCGGCGCGCTCCTGGTCAGCGGCCTTACCACGATCCTGCAATCGGCGGGACTGGGTCGCTTCGGGTCGGGGCACGTGCTCCTGATGGGGACCTCGGGAGCCTTTATTGCCGTGTGCATTGCGGCCCTGACGACCGCCGGGCCGGCTACCATGGCGAGCTTGATCGTGGTGTCATCACTGTTCCAATTCCTGCTGGCGTACCGCCTGTCCGTGCTGCGAAGGATATTCACGCCGGTGGTCACGGGCACGGTAATTATGTTAATTGCCGCCACCGTCTTTCCGGTGGTGTTCGGATCGCTGACCGACGTGCCGGAAAACACCCACGCCGCGGCGGCGCCCCTGGCCGCGGGAGTTACGTTGGCGCTGGTGGTGGGACTCGTACTGCGGGCCCCTCCAAGACTGCGGTTGTGGTCTCCCGTTATTGGCATTGTCGCGGGGTGCGCCGTGGGCGCCCCCTTTGGCATTTATGACATCCAGCCCATTCTGGACGCCTCCTGGTTCGGGGTACCGTTCAGTTCGTGGCCGGGCCTGGACGTAACGCCGGACCACAAGTTCTGGGCCCTGCTGCCAGCCTTCATAATTGTGACCCTGGTGGGAGCCATCGAGACCATTGGCGACGGCGTCGCCATCCAGCGAGTGTCCCAGCGGCGGCGGCGAGCCACAGACTTCCGAGTCGTACAGGGCGCGCTCAACGCGGACGGAACGGGGAATCTCCTGTCCGGGTTGCTGGGAACACTGCCGAACACGACCTATTCCACCAGCATTTCACTGGCGGAGGTTACGGGCATAGGATCCCGCCGGGTCGGCATTTACATTGGCGTCCTGATTGCAGCCGTCGCCTTCTTTCCCAAGATAGCCGCGCTGGTGATAGCCATTCCGACACCGGTGGCAGCGGCCTACATCACCGTGCTGCTGGGACTGCTCTTCGTCCAGGGAATGAAGATTGTCATTCAGGACGGGGTAGACCACCGCAAGGCCACGGTGGCCGGCGTGGCCTTCTGGGTCGGAACCGGCTTCCAGAACCAGTGGATTTTCGGCGATCTGCTGGGGCAGGGTTTCCTGGGCGTCCTGCTGGGTAACGGAATGACTTCCGGGGCGATAGCGGCAGTTACTATGATGGTGTTCCTGGAGTTGACCGCGCCCCGCCGACGGAAGCTGGAAATGCCCATTGACGACGAGGCCCTGCCCAAGCTGACAGGCTTCCTGACCCAATTCGGGGGCAGAATAGGTTGGGACCAGGAGTCTACCGACCGGCTGGTGCTGGTGGGCGAAGAAACGCTCAACAGCCTGGCGTCGGAAGCGCTGGAAGCGGATAGCGGCGGGAAGCGTCGCCTGATGATCAAGGCGCACGCCACGGGCAGCGGGGTGGAACTGGAGTTTGTGTCGGGCGCCGAAGGGGGAAACCTGGAGGACCAGCTGATGTACCTGGAGGAACCGGCCGACGTTCCAGACGTCCGGGAGATATCATTCCGCCTGCTGCGGCACTATGCCTCCTCGGTACGGCACCAGAAATACCACGGGGTGGACGTGGTTTACGTCCAGGTGGAGGGGTCGCGGTAGGAGACCATCGCTGCTGAAATGATGGACTACTGGGGATTTCGTTCGCCCTGAGCCAGAATACGGAAGGGTACCTAGAGTTGAATCGCAAAGTACATGAAAGGTCTTGGCGTCTGGGGGCTTGCCCATGAACTCAAGCAGGAAGGGATCACATCCCTAATTGGCAAGGCTGCAACTATTAAACGCGGGAATGGGCATAGGTTCAGGGGCGCCCTCTACGGACACGAACCCAGTAAGTCTGCAAATAATTCGGACGCTGTCCCCCTCTCCGTTGTTATCCGTCCAAGTCACGAGTTCCTGGTACCCGTCTTCGCCCTTGGACTGATGGAGCATTGCGCTTACCTGGTCGCCGAGGTTGACGGCTACGGTCAGTGAATCAGGGCTATGCTGGCTGAAAGCGACTATCCCCTCCAAGCACAGGTCCCGCCCCATGTACTTTTGATCTGCTGCTTGCGAGTCTGCCAAAAACTCTGCTTGGAGACCCTGGATACCTGATTCGTCCAAGCAAACGCCTAAGCCACCCGGGGAGGACGCACAGGCGCATCCGACGAGAAAGAGGACAAGTATCGGGACACAGAGAAATCTGGGCAGACTGCCGCCAGTCACTTACTTTCCTCCTGGGACTCCCCGATAATTCGCCCAATAGGTGATGTGCTTGTTCCCTGGCGACTAAGGCTCGTCCAAGACCGGTGTATTTTAGTCTAAAGGGGAAACTGGATTCCGGCTTTCGCCGGAATGACGGTCAACCCCCGACCCGTAATTTCAATGCTGTTGACCCGCTAATCGCCCCCCAGGCGGTGGCCGTCCAGGTACCGGCGGGCGGATGAAAGGACCAGGTCAGGGTCCTCCATGGCTACGAAGTGGGAGCCTTTGGGCAGGGTTTCCATCCTGGCGCCCTTGACCTCGTTTAGGAAGTACTTGACCTCGTCGCTGTTACGGGCGGCCTCGTCCGGGTAGTTGCCGGTGTAGCCAAGGAGAAGCAGGTATTCACCGGACAGCGCTTTCAGGTATGGGGTGGGATTCAAAGAGTGGCGGGCTTCGTAGTAGATGGCTTCCACGTCGGTGGGGCATTTCAACTCGGCCCGGCCGTCGTCCAGAAGCCTGGTGCCGCCATAGATATAATCCCTCACCGCGTCGTCGGTCCAGGTACTGAAAACCCGGCGGTTGCGGTAGGCATCGTACATGATCTCGCGAGTCTCCCAGATGGCCCGCTTGTTGCGGGTGCGGTTCATCCGCTCCTCGCGCTCTTCCGGGTTGTAAACCTCCAGGGCCGGACCAACACGGGTGTCCACCAGCACGGTTGGGCCCATGGTTCCGGGGGCCTTGGAGTTGGCGATCATTATCGTCATGCCGCCGGCGGAGTGGCCGATTCCGTAAGGGGGTTGGGGCGGGTCAAGGGCACGCACCAGGGCAACCACGTCCTCGGCCATGTTGTCAAAGGTGTAGCCGCCGGGCTTGTCGGTGTCGCCGTGCCCCCGCAGGTCCAGGGAAAAGACATGGTAATCGCGGGCCAGGTCTTCGGCCAGGGGCCGCCACACCATGGCGCAAAGGCCAATGCCATGGGTCATAATCAAGAGTGGGTTATTCGGGTCGCCCCAGGTCAGGCCATGCAGGGTTATGCCGTTGGCCTGGACGTACTTGCTGGTTGGTTCCAAGGTTTCCTCCGTGTATTGGTCGGGCAGGGAAGTAATTTCCACTAGGCCAGCATAAGCCTTCTGCCTTTTGGTTCTGGAATGGCGTCGCCGAATTCACTGGCCGTCTTCAGCCACAACTCTGCGGCCTGGTTGATGTTCTGCCGAGCTTCCTCCTGGCTGTTCCCGTGGGCCAAGCACCCTGGCAGTTCAGGGACTTCAGCAACAAATACGCCGTCTTCATCGCTCCAATAGATGATAATTTCGTACTTGTGCATTATTCAGCGTCTCCAATTCCGTAGGCCAGTATGATATTCCTAACCTGCCGTACCTGGTAAGGTTTGGCGTGGCTCCCCTCACGCTGCAAGTTAATCATCTCACGGACGCCAATCTTTCTGTAGATGTGGTGACTTGCACTAATCCGCTCAGTGAACCCTCAACGACTCAATAACGGGCGAAGCTCGTCGAATCGGGTATTGGCGTCAGACCGGCCGCTCAAGATCCGTTGCCGCAGGGCAGCGTTTCGATTCATGCAATCCACATAGAGCACCCCGGCATGCCGGTGATCAGGTTCGCGCTTCGGCCCGGAACCTGGAGGGACTCAAAGGAATTAGCCCCTAGGTGCGGCGGTCCATGTGCAACAACGTGGACCTTATTCAAGGCCGAAATTACCTGCAGATGCGACTAGAGTCCATAACATTCTACCCATTCTCACCAGCAGGGAATGAACAATTGACTTCTACAACAGATTCCACCGGGGCTGGTCGGCGGCGGCTTCCTTCAGGTAGTCGACCACCCAGTCCTTGACCTGTGGGTCCAGGTAGAAGGTGGGCTTGATGAGTTCACTTTCGTCGGCGACGAGGCCCTCTTCCACAGCAAGCTGGGCCTCCCGGGTGCCGGGCATGATGCTGACGCCCACGCGCAGATTGGCCATGGAAGGCTTGATGTTGCGCAGGAAGGCCAGCTTTTCTTCCACCGACTCCCTCGTTTCGCCGGGGTCACCGAAGCGCTGGGCGATGGTGTAGTTAAGGCCGCCCTCCTCGCAGATTCGGCAGGTCTCCAGCATGGGTTCCATGCGTTCGCCAAGGGTAGTGCCGTCGTGGCTGTCGCCGCGCATATTGCCCATCATGACCAGGACGCAGCCGGCCCGCTTCATCAAATCCACCAATTCGGCATCGCAACTGAAGGGGGCAAGGCCGGTGGTCCAGTGGACACCGATGTCGGCGTCGATCAGGGCCTGGCACAGTTCCTTGGCGTGGGCCAGGGGCATGTTGAAGCCGTTATCGATAAAGTGGACTTTGCGCAGGTTGAAACGGGCTTCCATGTCCTTTACTTCTGCCACCACCTCTTCAATGGGGCGTATGACCCGCCAGGCGCTACGCTGCGCCGGTTCAGAGTTTGGCGACGTGGGGTAGTTGAAATCGCCGAGCTTGGTAACGATGCCGACACCGAAGCCGGCCAGGCGGTACTTTTCCATGTCCAGTTCGTCGAACCGGGGGGGCATGGAGAATTCGGACCGGCAGCGCATGCCGTTGAAGTGGATGCCCGCCTCGTCTCGGTAGACCAGGCCGGGCAGGTCCAGGTAGGAAGGCTCGCCGATTTCGATGCGGCCGGCCAGTTCGGAGAAAGTTTCCCCCGCGTCGCCGGCCAGGCCCAGGTCAGGCTCCAGGTAGGCAAAGCACTCTTCGGGCAGCAGGCTGAAGGCCGGACCGCCGCAGACGATGGGAGCGGTGGAGAACTCGCGAATCTTGTCGATTACGTTCTTCGTTATCGGCAGGGCCCACTGGGGATCCAGGTAGCTGTGGTTGTTCAGGTTGCGCAGGGACAGGCCAACCAAGTCGGGCTGGAACTCGTGGACCGCCGCTTCCACGTCGGCCAGGTAGTCGTCGGAGAACATCAGGTCCAACACCTTCAGCTGGTGCCGGTCGGGGTCCAGGTGGCCGGCCACGTAGGCCATGCCGATGGGCAGGGGCTGGGCGTTCATCCGGCTAACCAGGCGGTTATGCCGGTTGGTGGCAATCATCAGAATACGCATCCTGGGACCTCCTTGCCTGACTGGTTCCTGGGTAAATATACGTTATGCCGGGGGATAGGGCAATTGGGTTGCGAACTGGGCAGGCACACGGGTATAGGCCTATATCGCACGGGGCTGGGCAGACACACAGGTCTGCCCCTACATAGCGGGATGATAAGACCACCCAATACGCCAAGCCAAGAGAGCTGCGGCCAAATTGACAGGCCCTTACCCGTATGCTACGTTTGGCCCGTTCACTGTAGGGGGCCGTAATGGCAGCATTCGCGGGCCCATTTAACTGCATGAAACCGAATTTCGTGGGAGTAAAAAGCAATGCGAAGCATCGACATTCACGCCCACCTGACACCCCAGCGCTTCTGGAGAGCCACGGAGAATGGCGGCGACTGGCACTCGCTGCGCCGCGAGCAGGACGCCCGGGGCCGACAGATCGCCATCGTGGGCGACCGGAGGGGCGGCCTCCCTCCCAAGGCTCGCTGGACGCCGGAAGAGCGCATGGCGGACATGGACTCGCTGGGCGTGGATATGCACGTCCTTTCTCCGTATTCCGGTTTCTACAACTATGGGCTGGACGCCTCACTGGCCGTCGCCTCTTCGCGGGACTCCAATGACGAAATTGCAGAGATGGTGACGGCCTGGCCCGACCGGTTTGCCGGCCTGGGCACCCTGCCGATGCAGGACGTAAACGCCGCCGTCGCCGAGCTTGAACGCATCATGACCACCATGGGTTTCAAGGGGGCCATGATTGACGACAAGGTCAACGGCAAGCTGCTGGACGAACCGGAGTTTCTGACCTTCTGGAAGGCTGCAGAGCAGATGGGGGCGCTAATCCTGTTTCACCAGGGCGACGGCACACTGGTGGACTTCCGGACAGACAAGTTTCACCTGCCCAACTCCATCGGCAACCTAGCCGACCGCACTATTACCTTCTGTTCGCTGGTAATGGGCGGGGTGATGGACGCCTGCCCCGATTTGAAAATCTGCCTGTCCCACGGGGGCGGGTACACCTGCTACAACATCGGGCGCATTGACCGGGGCTGGCAGGGGGCCCCCGAATCCCCCACCAAGCCGCCCATGCCGCCCAGCGAATACCTGCGCCGCTTCCACTACGATTGCATCGTATACACGGAAGAGTCCCTGCGATTCCTGATCGACACGGTGGGCGCAGACCGGGTGCTGTTTGGCACCGACTGGCCTTACGACATGGAATTTGACTGGCCCGTTTCCTGGGTGCTTAGCCTGGACAAAATCACCCAGGAAGAGAAGGAACTGATCCTGTGGAAAAACCTGGAGAACCTGCTGGGCCTGTAGGGAGGCAAGTCCACCGTCCTTCTCAGGCTTGTTCCCCACCCTTAACCCGCTGGAGGTTACCGGATGCGCAGCATAGACATCCACGCCCACACATTTACGCCGACAATGTTGAAGACCATGGCGGCCGGCCAGGAATGGTACGGCATGAAGTACACTGACGCAGAACAGCGCAATATCTTCGTCAGGGAAGGCAAAATCGTTAACGTGCACCCCAAGTGCAGGTTCACGCCCGAAGAGCGGGTGGCGGACATGGACCAACTGGGCACGGAAGTCCAGGTGGTCGCCATCCATACGCCCGTATTCGGTTACCATCTCTCCTCCGCCGACGGCATTGCCCAGGCCCGGGAAGTCAACGACGACATTGCCGCATTTGCCAAAGAGGCTCCCACGCGGTTCGCGGGAATGGCCACCCTGCCCATGCAGGATGTGGACGCCGCCATCGCGGAACTGGACCGGGCCGTCAACACACTGGGCTTGAAGGGAGCGGAACTGGACACGGTGGTAAACGGGAAGACCTGGGATGAACCGGAGTTCCTGCCCTTCTTCAAGGCCGCCGAGTCCATGGGCGCGACGCTGTTTTACCATCCCCAGCCCCAGCACAACCTGATGCTGGAACGCACCGCCAAGTACGGTCTGAACAACTCGGTGGGCGTGCCGGTGGAGGACACCCTGCTGGTGGCCGCACTGATTTACGGCGGGGTTATGGAGAATTGCCCGGATTTGAAGGTGTGCGTGGCCCACGGCGGCGGCCCCGCCTGCTTCGGCATGGGTAGGATGGACCGGGGCTGGCAGGTACGGTCCGAGGCCCGCGTCAACATCAGCCGCCCACCCAGCTACTACCAGAGCCGCCTCTATTACGACATAGTGGTAATGAGCGAGCGGTCCCTTCGCTTCCTGATCGACCAGGTGGGCATTGAGCGGGTGGTGCTGGGCAGCGACTACCCCTTCGTGGGCTGGGACCCGTCGCCCACGGGCTGGCTGCAAGGCCTGGAAAGCATCACCCAGGAAGAGAAGGACATGATCCTGTGGAAGAACCTGGAAAAGCTGCTGGGGATTGAGACGACGGGGTAGTGGTTATCATCCACGAAGGAGCACGAATTTGATCTTATGCTACATTTTTCCCGTTGAAATTGCGGCGGATCCCGGATTTCAAGGTGCGTGATTCTATCATTTGCAATTAGGGTTTGTCGGCTCATGCGGCGCCAATCTTCTTGGGTTCGGGTTGATTTGCCGGGCGATAGTCCTGCTGGATTTCTCATTTGCCATCCTGCAGCCGCATGGCTATCTCTCTCCCGCCGGCCCACTGGTATTTCCCCGACGTCTGAAAGTGGGAGTAGAATATACACTACAGCGCAGCGCGAGGTGACTCACATGTCCACTGAGAAGATGGATGCCGTGAAGAGACTAAGCTGGGGCGACTGCCCCGGAGTGAAACGGGACCCCGAGCGGCTGGCAGGGGCCTGGACATTTGGCAACACCCGCCTTCCTTTGCACGCTGTATTTGAAAATCTGGCCGGAGGCGCCACGATCCAGGAAGTAACCCAACAATTCAGCGTTACTGAGGAACAGATCAAGGCCGTACTGGCCCATGCGGCCCGGATGCTGGAAGAAGACCGGCTTCCAGGCAACTACGACCATTGAAAATCCTGCTGGACCACAACGTACCCCACGGACTACGGTATGCACTGATAGACCACGACATACAAACCGCTGAGTATCTCGGCTGGGAAACCTTGCGGAATGGGGACCTGATCAGGAACGCGATCCAGGACAGTTATGAAATGATCATAACCTGCGACCAGAGTATCCGGTTCCAGCAGAACCTGCTACGTCAGTCCATTACCGTTCTCACTATTTCCACCAACGACTGGGACACCATCCGGAACAACGTCCCCCTTATACTGAGGGCAATAGACACCGCGCAACAGGGCGAGAATAACCTTCTCCGATTTCGCCCTCAATGTTAACCATCTGCAGGGTAAATGAGGGGCTGCCTGATCCGAACTTATAATGGCCTCCTGCAAATGTTCGTGTTCAATTCTGTGTAAATACAAAACGAGATTGTAATCATGAAAAACCTTTGGTCGGATAGCGAAGCGCAGGCCCTGGACGAACTGGACAAGCTGGTATACATGAGCCGCCTGATTGGGGCGGACCCTTCCCTGGTGGTTTGGGGCGGGGGCAATACGTCCATCAAGATTTCGGAGCAGGACTTCCTGGGGCGGGACGTTCAGGTTATGCGTATCAAGGGCTCAGGGTCGGACCTGAAGTCGATGGAGCGGTGGCAGTTCCCACGGCTGGAACTGGAAAAGGTGTTGCCCGTCTTCGAACGGGAGCAGATGTCCGACGAGGACATGGTGGACTACCTGGACCGGTGCGTGCTGGACCCCAACTCGCCCCGGCCTTCCATCGAAACCCTGCTTCATGCCTTCCTGCCCTTTCACAGCGTGGCCCACTCCCACGCCGACGCGGTAGTGGGTTTGACCAACAACCGGGATGCGGACGACATCCTGAAGAAAGTCTACGGCGACAACATTGGCATCGTTGAGTACCTGCGCCCCGGGTTCCAGCTATCCAGGCTGGTGGGGCTGGCAGTGAAGGAAGCGCCCAACCTGGACGGTGTGGTTCTGGTAAACCACGGGCTGTTCACCTGGGGCAGCGACGCTAAAGAGGCCTACGACCGGCACATTGACCTGGTTACCAAGGCAGAGGAGTTCTCCGCGTCAGGCGACGGCCGAGTGTTCGGCGGGTGGCAACGGAATCCCCTGGCCCCCGACCGGCGGCGGGAAGTTGCTGCTGCCGTGGCCCCCACCCTTAGGGGCCTGGTAAGCCAGCAGCGGCGGTCGGTGCTGCGGTTTGACGACGCGGAGGATGTGCTGGAGTTCACCGGGTCCGAAGAAGGGCAGGGACTTAGCGCCATCGGGCCGGCTACTCCCGACCACCTGATTCACACCAAGCGAAAGCCCCTGTGGCTGGATGTAGCGGACCCGGAGAACGTGGATGAGGTAAGGGAGGAACTGCGCCGGGGTATGGCGGCCTACGCCGACGAGTATGCAGCCTGGTACCAGCAGCACACCACCGGCGACGACTCCATGCTGGACCCCTATCCCCGGGTTATACTGCTGCCCGGAGTGGGCATGTGGACCACCGGCCGGGACGCCAGGGCTTCCCTGATTACCAATGACATCTACCACCACACCATCAACGTGCTGCGGGCCGCCCAGTCGGTCAGCGATTATACGTCGTTGACGCCCAAGGACGCTTACGACGCTGAGTACTGGCCCCTGGAGCTTTACAAGCTGACGCTGGCGCCGCCGGAGAAGGAACTGGCCCGGCAGGTGGCCCTGGTTACCGGCGCGGCCAGTGGCATCGGAAAGGTAATTGCAGAGCGTCTGGCTAATGAAGGGGCGCACGTAATCGTTACCGACCTGGACGCCGAAGGGGCCCAGGACGTGGCCGCCGGCATTAACCGCACGGCAGGTCCGGAGCGGGCCGCAGCCTTCCCCATGAACGTGGCGGACCCGGCCCAGGTGGCTGACGTTTTCCAGTCCCTGCGCCGGACCTACGGCGGGCTGGACATCCTGGTATCCAACGCAGGCATCGCGCCGGTGGGGGCCATTGACGACCTTTCCCTGGCGGACTGGCAGCGTTCCCTGGACATCAACACCACGGGCCATTTCCTGGTTTCCGCCGAGTCGGTCAAGCTGATGAAGGAGCAGAGCCTGGGCGGCAGCCTGGTGTTCATCGGCACCAAGAACGTACCGGCGCCGGGGGCCGAGTTCGGAGCGTACAGCGTGGCCAAGGCGGCGGAGGTGCAGCTGGCCCGGGTGCTGGCCCTGGAGAACGGGCAGCACGGCATACGGGTCAACGTGGTCAACCCCGACGCCGTATTCCAGGGTTCCCAGCTCTGGTCCCAGGAACTGCGGGAGGAACGGGCCTCGGCACATGGGGTGACTGTGGAAGGATTGGAAGACTTCTACCGGCAACGCAACCTGCTCAAGGCGCGGGTCTTTGCCGAGGACGTGGCGGAGACGGTGCTGTTTTTGGCCTCCAACCGCTCGGCCAAGACGACCGGGGCCATGATTCCGGTGGATGGTGGGGTGAGGGAGGCGTTTCCGCGGTAAGTGGCAGTCAGTCATTCGTAGGGGCAGCCCTTGTGGCTGCCTGCCCCCGTAAGCACAAGCAACGCAAACCGAAAGGGCGCCCATTGTGGGCGCCCCTACGCATTTCGGGATGTCGAGGTTCTTACCGTTTAATGTACTTGTCCACGCTCATGGCGCCGGTCAGGGCCAGGTAGACGTTGTCCTGGCTGTCCACCCACAGGCCATGGGCGGAGCGGGAGTCCCATCGGGCCTGGGTGCGACCGTCCTTGTCCCGGATGCTGATGCCGGGCGTGGAACCTTCCAGTGATGATTCGGCGATGCAGAAACTGCCGTCGGTGCACTGGGAGATATCGTTGGGGCGGGTCATGTCGGTCCACATCTGCAGGAACTCGCCCTCGGCGGTAAAGACCTGCACCCGACTGTTTTCGCGGTCACAGACGTAGATCAGGCCGTCCTCGTCAATCAGCAAACTGTGGGGCAGGTGGAACTCGCCCGGCCCGCCCTTGCCCGGCTGCCCCCAGGAGGCGATGAGCCGGCCATCACCGCTGAAGCGGTGGACCCGGCTGTTTCGGTAGCCGTCGGAGACGTAAAGGTCTCCGGAAGGCGAGGGGTACATTTCGGAGGGGAAATTGAAGGGCCCTGCCGCCCGGGGAACCAGCGCCCCGGCCTCCTCGCAGCCCGTGTCGGAGTGGACTCCCCGGTCGCCAATGACCATCAGGGGCTTGCCGTCGAGGGTGTACTTGAGGCACACCGAGTCTTCCCGGTCGGTCAGGTAGATGACGTCGTCGACGATGCAGAAACCGTGGGGCAGGTTAAAGGCGCCGATACCCCAGGAGTCGACGTAGTTGCCCTCGCTGTCGAAGACGACAATGGGCGGGTCCTTGCGCTGGTACACATACACCCGGTCCTGGGAATCGGTGGCAACCGAGCTTACCACGCCGAAGGACCAGCCCTCGGGCAGGCGAGCCCAGTCCTGCACCAGGTCGTAGTTGTGCTTATCGGTGTTGACCAGGGTCATCACGGTACCTCCTGATATGGAAAATTAACGGGGCGGGTTTGAAACCCGCCCCTACCACAATTGAGATTGGTTTACCTCTGTCGCACCCACTTGTCCACGCTGTGGTCGATGGTCAGGCCCAGGTAGATGTCGCCCTTGGAGTCCACCCACATGCCGTGGGCGTGGCGGATTGCCCAGCGGGTGATCATGGTGCCGTCGGGTTCCCAGATGCTGACGTGGGGAACGCCGTCCACTTCCTGCTCGACTATGTAGATGATGCCGTCGCTGTCCCGGGAAATGTCGTCGGGGCCACCCATGCCATTGGTCCACTGGGTGATAAATTCGCCGTCGGGAGTGAAGATCTGCACCCGGCGGTTGGCCCGGTCACAAACGTAGACCTTCCCGTCGGGGTCTACGAGACAGCTATGGGGCAGGTGGAAGTGGCCCGGTTCGGTTTTGCCAGGCTGACCCCAGGAGGCAATCAACTGGCCGTCGGCGGTGAAGCGGTGCATACGGGCGTTGCGGTACCCGTCGGAGATGTAGATGTCGCCGGAGGGGCTGGGCACCATCTCGGTGGGGTAATTAAAGGGGCCAGCGGCCCGGGGCACAAATTCGCCAGGAGTTTCGCAGCCGGTATCGGAATGAACGCCCCGCTCGCCGATGACCTGCAGGGGCTTGCCGTCCAGGGTGAACTTCACAGCCACCTGGTCGGAGCGGTCGGTTATGTAAACAATGTCGTCAACGATGGTGATGCCATGGGGGTCGGCAATGGCGCCGATGCCCCAGCAGTTCAGGTAGTTGCCGTCGGCATCGAAGACCATTACCGGCGGGTCCTGCCGCTGGAAGACGTAAACGCGGTCCTGAGAATCGGTGGCCACGGCGCTTACAATGCCCAGGGATTCTCCTTCGGGCAGCTTGGGCCAGTCCTGGATAAGTTCGTAGGTATAGTTGCCGGTTCCGGCAGTAGTCATATGGTTGCAACCCCCTTTTGTTTGTTTCTCTTTTCAGACTTGACCATCTTGCGGCAGTGTAATTGGGGCCACATAGGGTGTCAAACGAGAATCAGCGCAGGCCTAATCAAAAAACCCCGACAGAATGCTCTCCCTGATGGTTCCGGCCACCAGTTCGGGCCGCTGGACGGGGACGTCGTGGATGCTGTCCTCCAGCCAGACCACCTTGACTTGGGGCAACAAGTCCTGGGCTTTCCCCACAGATTCCTCGCGGCGGAAGGTACGGGCCGCCACCGAGTCGTCGTTAGCCATGCGGGCGGGCATCATCAGGGCAGGGCAGGGCACCCGGGGGTACAGTTGGGAAGGGTGGTGGTCCCATAGGGCGTCGATAATGCGAAGGTGGTTTTCGCGGCTGAGGCGGGTGCGGACGGTTCCGTCCTCCAGCATCTCGAAGTTGGACATGAGGATCTGGTCGAATTCAGGCGGCAGGGGAAAAGGACGTACGCGGTTGCGGAACCGCTCTCGCAGGGCCTGGGAAGTCATACCAGCGAAAAGGGGAGGAGCCATGTCCTCCCTGGCCTTTTCCCGTGTCATACCCGGGCGTGCGGAGGGTTCAATCATGCCGCCGTCAACAAAGCCTATCCCGGCAGGAATTTCGGGGCAGGCCACGGCAAATTCGAGGGCCACGTCCGCGCCCCAGGAATGGCCCACAATTATGGGGCGTTCCAACCCCCGAGCCTGGATGACTCCCAGCAGGTCTCGGCCCACCGAGGCAAAGTCATACCCCGACTCGGGTTTATCGCTGAGACCGTGACCACGCTGGTCAACGGCGATCACGGAGAAGTCCTGGGCCAGGTCCGGCGCCACCAAGTCCCAGATGTGGCAGGACGAAGCCAGACCGTGCAGCAGCACCACGGGTCGCCCCGTTCCTCCCCAGTCTCGGTAATGCAGATTTATCCCGTTGGTGGCAAAATACCCGTCGATCGCTGGCTGGACCATGCTACCCCCTGTAACATTCCCGAGAGGAAGTACGTATTAGGACGATTGTCCTGGAATCAAAGGGATGTTACCCCGGCAGTATTGGATTGACAACCGCCTTTACGCCAGCACATGACCCGTATGGACACGACCGGCGGCCTGGACTAGGATTAGGGACATTCAAGGGACCCGGTGGGGAGACGCGGAGGTTAGGCATGGCAGACCAACAGCAACCGGCAGCAGAGGGCCGTCCCAGCGGTTACCTAAAGGTGAACGTCAATGAAGTGCGCTCCATTCCCCTGCCCGATGGCGAAGAGGGCGAAGGCCTGTTGCTGGCAACCGACCGGGGTGCGGTTCGGGCCATCCTGCACCGCGCACCGAACTCCACCAAGGGCGTAATCTGGGTCTGCGGCGCCAGGGGAGGCTTCGGGGGCCCCGGGCCCGGCCTGTACGCCCAACTGGCCCAGGAATTTACTGTCCAGGGCATCACTTCCCTCAGGCTGGACTACCGAATTCCAAACGAATTGCCCGAATGCGCAATGGACCTGCTGGCCGGAGTGGCATGCCTGGAAGAGATGGGCCACGATCCGGTAGTGGTAGTGGGGCACTCCTTCGGAGGCGCGGTGGTGGTGGCCGCCGGAGCGTTGAGCCGGCACGTGGCCGGCGTAGTCTCCCTTTCGCCCCAGACCTATGGGGCCAACATGGCCGGCCTGGTCTCGCCTCGTCCGATGCTGATTGTCCACGGCAAGGCCGACACAAGACTGCCCTACTCCTGCGGAATGCAGGTTTACGATTGGGCCGACGAGCCGAAGCAACTGGTACTGTACGAAGGAGCCGAACACCGCCTGGAAGAGTGTCGGGAAGAACTGGCCGGCCTGCTTACTGAATGGATTCCGGCCACGCTGAACGCGGAGCCGGCGGCGTTGCAACCCTGAGGAGCATGGCAACGGCACCAGACCAACAGAGAGAGGACATCGAACTGATGAATTTGCGAGACCGCATAGGGTACGACGCCGGGACAACCCGCCTGGAGGACGCCCTGGCCACCGCCTTGGAACACTGCTTTCATTACCTGGACTTCAACGCTGACCAGGGCCCCAACCGGCTGACCAACTGGGACGACAACCGGGTTGCGTCGGTGACACGCCTGGCAGGCGCAAGCAACGTAACCCTGACGCTGCATACCGCTTCGTCCATCAACATCGCCGAGTTTTCACCCTATGTTGACGAGGCGGTGGACCGGTACCTGGAGGGCAATATAGACCTGGCAAAGAGGCTGGGGTGCCTGGGCGTTGTTACCCACGGGGGCTACCACTTCAGCAGTTCGCTGGACGAGCGGATGCAAAACTCGCTGGAACGCCTGAAGCGGGCTACGGCCTACGCGGAAAACGCCGGCGTGACACTGTTCCTGGAAAACCTGAACTTTGAGCCCGACGACGCGGAAATCCACTACATGGCCCACACCGTTGAGGAATGCCGATTTTACTTTGACGCCATTTCCTCGGAGCGGTTCGGGTGGGCCTTCACCGTCAACCACGCCCACCTAATTCCGGAGGACGTGGACGGGTTTCTGGACGCCTTTGGCATAAGCCGCATCGGGGAAGTAAGGCTGGCGGACAACCTGGGTGACAAGGAAGTACACCTGAACCCGGGCGAGGGCAACATTGACTTCCCGGCAGTGTTCGGCCGGCTTGAATCATCCGGCTACGGCGGGTTCTACACGATGGCCTTTGGCAGCCTGGAGGACAAGGTAGCGGCGCGGGAGTATTTTGTCGGGTGTGTTTCCGGGTAAATTGGTGTCCGGTTACCGTCCTTCGCCTTCCTGCCAGTCACTGACGTAGTGGCGCTGCGCTTCGGTTTCCGGTGAACGCGTCCACGCAGACTTGGGGCAATCGGCCCAGAGTTCCTCCATGCGTTCCAGCGCCGCTTCCCCCTGATATCCGTGGCGGGACAGCCAGCAGCCGACAATAGTGCCGGTACGTCCGATGCCGCCCATGCAGTGCACGTAGACAAGCTTGTCTTCAGCCATTTTCTCATCAATCGTGTTGAGTATGGCCTTCGTCAATTCCGGAGAGGATGGTGTGGTTCTGTCCTCAATGGGGAAGCGATTGTGGAATTGAGTTTCCGCATTCAGCCATTGCGAATAGGGGAGCCTGCCGCCTTCTTCGGTCAGATCAATAAAGCAGGCAACTCCCGCCTCCTCAAGGGCGGCCAGTTTATCAGTTGATGAGTCGTCATCCAGGTTTCGGGGATACTCGCCAGCGAGGAGCTTACCCGGGACTACCCAGTAACAGTTTTCTATCGGTTTGCTGGTCAACTCGTCCTCCTTATTGCTCGGAAAGTCTGACGGGAATTATGTAAACGCCCTTGGCCCGGGGCATCAGGGAACTTTCGTAGTTGTAGTGGGTCTCCACCAGCATCCGGTACTCGGTGTCGGAGAGTTTCTGCCAGCCGAAGGGGACCGGGTTCCAGCCAACCATTTGGAGCAGTCGCTCCGACTTTTCGATGGTGGAGTTCAGACCATCCTCACGGACGCGCAGGACGTTGGCGGTCATGGCGAAGTCGTCGGCAACCTCCTTGCCGGTCATGAACAGGTACATTGCCGAGGGATCTTCCTCAAGGCGTCCTAAAGGCATCCAGCTGAGGGTGTGGTCCCAGGAAACTATTCGGGCGAAGCTGGAGTCGCTGGAAAGAAAGCCGTCATCCTTTACATCTACCACCCAGATGCCGCCGCCCTCGTCCTTGAACCCGTAAAGGGTGTTGAACAGGTGGTTGCCCTCGTCGCTCATGCGGGCGGAGGCTCCATACAAACCGGCCTCGGGGGCTCTTGGAAACTCGCTTATGGGGTACCGGACCTTCACATACTCATCCGGACTGTCCAGGTTGACCTGGTATACGGCCTGCCAGCGGGGGTCGGCCGGCTGCTCACCTTCCGCTGACGTCCAGCCCTCGGTGCTGAAAAGCCATGAACGCGTATCAAACGGCAGCGGGAGGGCCATAAGGATAATTCCCGGGGCGGTGTAGAGTTCCGTGGCCTCTCCCGCCTCGTCCACCTCCAGGATTTTGTACCGCTGCTTCTTGTCGGGTTCCAGGGACCGGCGCACTATCAGGTAGTGGCGGGACTCGGTTCCGTCCTCCGCGGGGAAAGCGCGAAATCCGCCGGCAGTGTCGCAGTCCCCCAGCCAGGGTACCTGTACGCCTTTCAGGACACCGGCAATCCACCAGCCCTCAAAGCCGAAGTACTGTACGCCGGCGCCGGAACCGTTCCACAACAGGGCCTGAGCCCGGTCGACGAGGCCGGCACCGTCTTCCACATTCCGGAGGGCATGTTGCGGCGTGTAGCGAAAGCCCACCGAATCCAGAATGCCCAGGTAATCGGAGGTGGCAAGGCTCTCCTCGTACACCCGGCACTGTTTGAGGGCCAGGGGAGCGGGGGGATAGCGCTGGTCGTCGAAGGGCAGGGAAAGTATCTCCAGCTCATACTCCCGGGCAAGGGGCGATGAGCCACCCCTGAAGGCCCGCGAATTGACGTGCAGGTGGGTGGGCGAGGAAATGCGGTCGTCGTTGCTCTGCCATTCCGGCGGGACTTCACCAGGAATCACCAGGAAGGTCCCGTCCAGGAAAACCTCGGCTATTATTCCAGACGAAAACTGCCGCCGCTGGTACTCGAACTCGACATGGGTGAAGAGCCTATCAATCCCACCACTTTCGAATGCGCCGATCAGTTCATCGTCAGCGGGCACACCCATAGCCATCAGCCGGTAAATCTTGTGCACGGGGTGTTCCCCGAAAAGCTCCGACTCGAGGGCAAGCGGGTCCAGGTAGCTGTAGGCGCCGTCGTCTGACAGTCGTATCTTTACCCTGCCGTCCGCTTCAACTATGCGGTCGGGTTCGCCGAGGGCTTCCACCACATCCCCGTCTTCAGTAATGGCGAAGAAGTGGGGCCTTATCAGGTCTGCGAAGGGCTTGCCGGTGTCGTAGCTGGGTCGGCGTTCCTCAAATTCGGGAGCAGTTAAAACAGTTTCTTCTTTCACATCAGCCTCCATCACTGGCGCCGGTGCAGTTGACACAACGGGTTGGATCGTGCTCGTGGGACGGTTGGGACTTGGCGCAGGTCTGGACCTGGCCCTGGGCGTTGACGCAATGGCGGGTGTAGGGTCAGCCACGGCCGGCGCCGCAGGTTCCTCGGTGGGCAGGGGCGTTGCGTCGGCGCTACACCCCGCCATGAACGCCGGACCGAACAACAGGGCCAAGGCCAGAAGAGTCAGGCAACAGAATCGACTGGTACGGTCCATCCTCAGCTTCCTGCGACGAAGGGTTTAAGGGCCGCGTAGATTACGTCGTTGATTGGTGTAGGCACTCCGGCCGCAAGCCCCGCCCGCACTACCGCGCCGGTCAGAGCTTCCAGTTCCAGGGGGCGGCCGGCCATGATGTCGGCGTGCATAGAGGCGTGCATGTCCTCCAAGTCGCCTTCGATGTAGGCAACAGTTGCTTCAACAATTTCGGGGGCAATATTGACGTTGCTAGTCCGGGCCACTGCCTCAATTTCCCTCATGCAGTTGATGATTACCTGCCGCCATTCGGGACGGGACATAATTTCGGCCATGGTTTCTCGGGAGAGGCTGGTTACCCCGGCCATGGTGGCGATGAAGAGGAACTTGGTCCACAGAATCTGGCGGATATCCTGGCTGAACTGGGCATTGACGCCCGCTTCTGACAGAGCCTGCCGGATTGTGCGGCCGCGCTGGCTGTCGCTGCCGTCAGTCTCACCGAAGGCAATGCGGACCACGCTGCCGCTCTGCCTGACCATGCCGGGGCCCAGCCTCGCCGCTTCGATGTAGGCAGCCCCGGGCAGCACCCGCTCCACCCCAAGCACAGCTGCTGCGGCCTGGTAGCTGTCGATGCCGTTCTGGAGGCAGAGGACGGTGGTATCCGGGCCCACCAGGGGCAGCATGGCGGGAACGGCAACGTCGTTCTGGTAGGTCTTGACGGAGAGCAGGGCCAAGTCCACCGGCCCAATCAAGGAGGTGTCATCGGTGGCTGCAAGGGAGTCACCGCAAGGTATGGTAAGCAGCTCTTCGTCGGTCTGGATACGGAGTCCCTGAGTCAGAATTGCGGCCAGGTTTTCTCCGCGCGCTATGAGGGTTACCTGGTTGCCGGCGTGGGCCAGCATGCCGCCAAAGTAGCTGCCGATGCTGCCCGTTCCCATGACCGCTACGCGCATTGTTCACTCCCGAGTTCTCCAGTTTCCCAGCAAATAGCAGAATGAACGATAAACCCGGCTGTAAGAGATTACAACCGTTCACTAAGGTCTTCCGGCCGTGACCACAACACTGCGTACTTAGATAATTGCCTTGACTGGGCTTTGTTTTCTACTTATGCTGGGTTTGCTTCGAGGAGAGAGCCAGAAGCCAAATCTATTGCACAGTTTAATGGGCCTACCTCATTTGCCGGCCCGGACAAGGAGCAGCGGATGTCCCAGCAGAACCAGCCCGCCCCGCCCATAACTCCCCCGGTTCCCCAGCCGGAATCGGACTTTTACTGGAAGAAATGCAAGGAGAAAGAGTTGTGGCTTCGCCATTGCGTCGCTTGCGGCAATACTTACTTCTACCCCCGGGACATTTGTCCGGCCTGTTTTTCCCGCAACACCGACTGGGTTAAGAGCAGCGGCCGCGGCAATGTCCATACTTTCTGCATCGTGCACCGGGCGCCCACGCCGGCCTTCCGCGACATGGTGCCCTATGTTCCGGTCATAGTTGAACTGGAAGAAGGCGCCCGCATTATTGCCCACCTGGTGGACATTGAGGCGGACCCGGAAGTAATCAAGTGCGGCATGGCGGTGGAAGTTACTTTCGATGACCTGACCGAGACCATAAGCCTGCCCAAGTTCCGCCCCGCCAGCTAGTGGGTGGGGCCGTGGACCTGACCAACAAGGTAGCTATTGTTACCGGCGGCAGCCGGGGCATAGGCAGGGCTGTCAGCAGGGGGCTGGCCCAGGCCGGAGCCAGGGTAGTGGTCGCTTCACGCACCGAGGAAGAAGCGACGCCGGGCGCCGCATATGAAAGGTACGCCTCGGGAAACATCCACGACACGGTTCGCAGCATCCTGGATGACGGCGGCGATGCCATCGCAGTTAAATGCGACGTTACCAACCCCTCAGACCTGCAGAACCTGGTAAAGACTGCGGCCACCCAATACGGCGGAATTGATATCCTATTTTCCAACGCGGGCATAGACTGCGAGTCCCCCGTCGTTGATCTGGATCCCGAGCTGCTGGACCGCGCGCTGGCGGTGAACGTGCGGGCTCCCCTGCTGCTTTGCAAGTTTGCCCTTCCCTCCATGATAGCGCGGAGTTCCGGTTCAATAATCGGGGTGACCTCCGGTTCCGCCAGGGGCTACCGCGAAGGCCGGGTGGGCTATTCCATGAGCAAGGCGGCCCTGGAAAGAATGCTTCTGAGCCTGGCGGAAGAGGTCCGACCCGATAACATCGCCGTCAACCTGTTCAGTCCCGGCCGGGTTGATACCTGGATGAACCGGCGCGGCGACTGGCCTGGAACCGCCCATATCCCCATGGTCCAGCCTGACGAAGTTACCGAGGCCGCCGTGTGGCTGGCCGGTCAGACCGCCGAAACCTTTACCGGGCAGGTGGTGGAGCGGGCCGACTTCGGCGTAACCTGGGGCGCGGGGACGGCTACCTGAACGGCCCCGCCCTTTGAGACAAGACCCTTCCCCATTTTACTTCAGCCAGACCAACCCTCTGAATCTCTAACACAACGAGGAGGCAATGCAATGACCACACCCAATCCGGCCAGCGAAGTAGCGCCCAAAATGGCGGAACTCAGTGCCAACGTACTATTCGGGGACGTGTGGGAACGTCCGGAACTGTCCAAGCGTGACCGCAGCATGATTACCGTGGCTACCCTGGTGGCCCTTTACCGCACCGACCAGCTCAGGGGGCACATTAATCGGGCCCTGGACAACGGCGTAACGAAGGAAGAGATTGGCGAGATTATCACCCACATGGCCTTTTATGCGGGCTGGCCTACCGCGGCCAACGCCGTCCGGGTGGCGAAGGAAGTGTTTGATTCGCGCCAGTAGGGTGCGGAAACCTGGAGCAGCCAACCGGAAGGGGCAGGCCACAATAGCCTGCCCCTAGTCCTTTGGATCTCCTCAGCCAAATGTGGAAGCATTACGACATTGCTCTGGCCGCCGCCAGAAATTCCTGCGCGGCTTCATAGCCCCTTTCCCCTCCACGCCGGATGGGCGGGAGAAGGTATACATTGCGCATTGATGATTCCAGAAACAGTGAGTAGACCTCCAGGGCCAGAACAACCCCCGAGCGTCCGCCGGACAGTGCATCCCTGAAGTGGGGTGGCACCGATCCGAAGGCAACACCATCTATATCCAGAATTTGCAGTCCCCAGTAGACGGGCACGGGGCACCCGCCACTGGAAAGCTCCTGGTACGCGTCCATCAGGCGTAAGGCATGCCCCGGCTCGTACACGGGCTGGGTTATCAGGAAGCTGGCCCCCGCTATAACCTTGCGGTACGCCAGCGCAGCCTGCTGGCCCGGGTCTTGCCCCGGGTCCACCGTAGCTCCAATACAAAAGGCTGTGGGCGAGTCCAACTTGCGGCCCCGAAAATCTTCGCCACGGTTCAAGCGCGAAATGTCAGATATCAGTTCCGTAGGGCGGTAATCGGACACGGCGGCGACGCGCGCAGCGTCGGTTGCGGAGAAGGCGTCTCCCCGGGCCACCACCACATTTTCCAACCCCAGCAATTGTGCTCCCAGCAAGCAGGACTGGATCGCCAGGCGGTTCATATCTCGGGTCAACATGGCGAAGATGACAGTGCTGCCGGTACGGTTCTGCAGTCCGGCGGCCATCATGGCCGAATCGGCGCGAACGGCCCGGCCGGGGTTACGGTTAACCAGGAGGAATTCGGCACCGGGAATTGTGGCGGGGATATCGTGCGGGTTGCCTGAACGGGGAGGCGAAAAGTCGCAGATGAAGGTGGACCTTCCGGTAACCTCAAATCCAGCGTCGGTTACCCTGGCCATAGATTGCCACCTTTTCTTGCGCCCATTGAGAGGGATCTGGCTGCAGAGTGGGAAATGAAGAGCCATCTGACAACAGAGTTACGGGCTAAGCTGCTCCACGTATTCCCGGAAGATCCGCATGGATTTCTGCTCCGTCATGCCCAGGTAGAAGCGGATGCCCTGCACGTATTCGACCACGTCACGGGGCAGCATGAGCAGGTTTTCGCGGGGTTCCGAGATATGGTAAAGAGTGTCCACACCGTCTTCCAGACCAACGTAGAGGGTGTCTTCCAGTACCGCCAACTGCTGGGAGTCGATGCCCTGGCGGGCCATCCAGCGGGCGTAGACGAAGGGAAGCCGGGTCCACTCGTACCACTCCTCGCCCAGGTCGTAGCGATGGGCGAAGCCGCGGGCGCCGCGCCGCTGCCGCAGGCCCCGGTCACCCATCACCATGAAGGCGTCGTGCTCATCGCGCAAGCCCACGTATTCGGCCGGCTCGACCTGGTATTTTTGCTCAAGCAGGACTTGAAGCAACTTTACCGAAGTCTTTGAGTCATCGATCAGGCCAACTCGGGCGCCGTCCAGTTCCTCCACGGGCACCTTGGAGTAAAGAAATACGCTGCCGGCCCGGTCGGTGCTGGCAATGCAGAACCCTCCCACCGGCTGCAGGATATCTTCCTTACCGTAAATATCTACAACGGGAACCAGGGCAGCGTCGATTACGCCCTGCTCGATTTCCTCGACGGCACGGTGGGGCATGGTATCCACCAATTGCATACCCCTTCGCTCCGTGTCGAAGTAGAAGGGTTCGCAAATCAAGTATGGAATTCTGCCCACTTTCAACGACATATCAGTCAGCCGCTCCTCGACACCAATTTTCTATTGGGAATGCAAACGGATCCGTTTTTCCGAATTCGCTTCAAACCATAACGATTTTAGGTTGGACAGGTAAGTCAGTCAAGGCGAGCGCGACAAGTCAGACAGTTTGATTGACGGTTGAGGTGAAGCTAAACTGAAGCCACGCAACATCGGAGTCCCGCAAAACTGAACAAGGAGAACGCCATGTCTCGAATACCTTTGCCTACTTCCGAAAGCATACCTGAGAATTTGCGAGATGTATTTGACGAAATTAACGCCGGGCCTGGCGGAGTGGGTACCGGCCCCATGTCGATTCTGAAACACAGCCCGGAGATGGCACGGCGCGCCATACCTTTCTGGGAATACGTGCGCAACGAGTCCACTGTGCCCCACCAAATGCGGGAACTGGCCATGCTGGTTACGGCAAGGGCCAAGGACTGTGTCTACATCTGGGACCGGCACGTGCCCATTGCCAGGCAGTCGGGGCTGAGCAATGAACTGATTGACGCCCTGCGGGACCGGAAACCACTGCCGGAACTGTCCCCCGCCGAGGCGGCGGTTATCAACCTGGGCAACGAGTTCTTTACCGGCAGCAAGGTCAGCGATGAGACCTTCCAGGCCCTGCACCTGCAGTTTGGCACCCAGGCCATGGTGGAGCTGGTAACGCTGATGGGCTACTACGCCATGCTGGCATTCAACGCCAACACTGTGGACCTGCAGCTTGCCCACGAGTCCGACGAACCGGCGCTGCCCGTGTAATGTTTTGGCTGGATGGCATCCAGCCGGCGGCAAGCGGGAGCGAGGAGCACATTAACCGTTGTAACTGGCGGGGAAGGGCAACCCCAACGCGGAGGACAGGTGGGCGAGTGGGTTCGGCGATTGGGCTGGTTCACGCCGGCTCCTTCACTCGAGGTAGTGTTCCAATTCAGGTGGTATTAGCTGTGGAAAACGCCGGGACGCCAGACAGGGCGGGTTTCAAACTCGCCCTTAAAAGACTCCAACCACCTGAAGCGGAACCGTTCCCTTACCTGACCCGCACTTGACAGCCCAAGGGGAGAGTCTTAACATTTCTTGTGGTGCCAGGGATTTTTCCCTTACCGGTGGCGGCTCGGCAGATGGAACCTGAAGAGGTGAAGGCTGCGGGCGAAAGCCTGGGGATATAGCTCAACT
Organism: Dehalococcoidia bacterium; assembly: GCA_034428635.1. GTDB lineage: Bacteria > Chloroflexota > Dehalococcoidia > Lucifugimonadales > UBA3495 > Bin22. The sequence goes on along the minus strand of DAOUHR010000157.1, from coordinate 30,172 downwards.
GGGAGAGCGCGGCGTTCGCAATGCCGAGGTTGGGGGTTCGAGCCCCCCTATCTCCACCAACCTGCCCCTGTAGCTCAGAGGATAGAGCGGCGGCGTCCTAAGTCGCGCGTCGGGGGTTCGAGTCCCTCCAGGGGTACCACTTCAACAACACCGGTCGCAGGAGCGTAGCTCAGTCTGGTCAGAGCGCTGGTCTCCAAAACCAGTGGTCGGGGGTTCGAATCCTCCCGCTCCTGCCAACTTCCTCCAACTTTTTTGCCGAGTTTGACGAAATCCCTAGAGGGTCTATAGACCCTCTATTCTTTTATTCCTTTCCGGACCTCTTTAACTGAAAACGGGGGCAAGACCATGGGCAACGCCTTTGCTCCGGATATGGTGCGCCATCTGAAGTCCGTGGCCGACCCGGCGCTGGCGCCGGACGGCTCAAAGGTTGTGTTCACCTACGGGTGGGTGGAGGAGGATTCCCTGGAAAGCCGGTCGCGACTTCGTATGCTTCCACTGGACAAGGGAGCGGGCACGCCGGCGGTGGATTTCACCCAGGGCGAACGGGACGGTTCTCCCAAGTTTTCACCCGACGGCCGCACCATTGCCTTCCTGCGACCCGACGACGCAGGCCAGCGCCAAATCTGGCTAATTCCGGTGGACGGCGGGGAAGCGCGGCAGTTGACACGCTCCCCGAGGAACATTGTCGACTTGGCGTGGGCGCCGGACTCCGGCAGGCTGGCCTATTCCGCCGATGTAAGTCCCGAAGGGGAACGCCCGGTTACCCCTGACAATCCTCTGCCCCAGGTCAGCGTGGCCCGACGGATCAAGTACCGCTACGACGGCCTGGGCTGGCGGGGCGACGCTCACTTTCACCTTTTTGTTGTCAATGTGGGAGACAGCAGCGCCAGCCAGCTAACCGACGGCGACTGGGATGACTATCTTCCTGCGTGGTCTCCCGACGGCGGCCGCATTGCCTTCGTTTCCAGTCGGCGAGACAACCGGGACATTTCCAGCAGTTCCGAGGCCTACGTTGTATCGGTCGATGGCGAGGCAACCGGGCCGGAATGCTGGTCCGGAGAACTGGAGACGGTTGGCTCGGTGGCGTGGTCGCCCGATGGACAGCGATTGGTAGCCGCAGGGTCTCCGGCAAGCCACGGCCTGGGTCTGTGGCAAAGCTGGCTGTACGTCCTGGAGCAGGGCAAAGCACCAAGGCAGTTGACCGACGACTCCATCCGACCTTGCCTGGGTATTCCCGGCATCGGCTCCACGCCGGAAATGGCCTGGATACCAGAAAACCGGATCCTCTTCCTGGGCGAATCGCGGGGCGAGTCGTACCTGGTGGAAGCTTCAGTTGAAGGCAAAGGGCTACAACTACTGGCTGGTGGCGGAATGCAGTCTCCCATGGTCTCCATCGATGGCACGGGCCGCAGCGCGGTCATGGTTTCCAATTCCCCGTCGTCCCCGGCAGACTTGGAACTGGTGAACTTGAGCGACCGCACAGCCATCCGAGTTACCGGCTACAACGATGAATACCTGGAGGCCCACCCACCGGCGCGGCAGGAAAAGTTCAGCATCCACCGGGAAGGGTTTGAAATTGAATGCCGGCTCTATTTCCCTCCGAACTTTGATGATTCACTGAGTTATCCGCTGGCGCTTGAGATACATGGGGGACCCAACGGGGCATTCTATGACTCCTTCGTACCACTGCAGCAGTTGCTGGCCACCAACGGTTACATCACGTTGGCGGTGAACCCCCGTGGTTCCTCCACCTACGGCGACGATTTTATGACGGCGGTGCTGGACGACTGGGGCGGCGAGGACTACCTGGACCTGATGGCGGCAGTGGATGAAGTAGCAGTTCGGCCCTATGTGGATGAGACCCGAATGGGCGTTCACGGCTACAGCTACGGGGGATTCATGTCCAGCTGGATCGTGGGGCACAACCACCGATTCCGGGCCGCGGTGGTGGGCGCGCCCTGCACCGACCTGATTGGCATGTATGGCACTTCAGACATCGGAGTCAGTTTCGGCGAGGTGCAGTGGGGGGGAACATTTGACGAAGCCTACCAGAAACTGGTGGACCATTCGCCTATTACCTACGTTCCCAAAGTGGAGGCGCCCGTCCTCCTCCTGCACGGAGAGTCAGACGTGCGGTGCCCCATCTCCCAAAGCGAAGCCTACTTTGTCCGGCTGAAACGGCTGGGAAAAACGGTGGAAATGGTCCGTTTCCCTGGCTGCTCCCACTCCTTCCCCCGACAGGGCCACCCCAAATTGCGGGAGGAGTACCTGGAACGAACTTTGACGTGGTTTAACACATACGTAAAATGACATGCTGTATTTGGCGGGGCAATCTCGTTTTGGAATTTTCCGCCCACCTTTGCCATTGCCCCAAAGCAGGATTGAAGTTGCTCCGAGCACGAGGTTCCCACGCAGGCGAAAACAATGGACCGGAACCATCGGCGCCTGCAATTTTCAATCTGACGAGTCCCGCAAATCTGCTGGTGTATATTAACAATATGCTGCTATCCATAGGCTGCAACTGCCTGCCCGTTGGCGGACTGGGAATGGACCAGCAGAGGGAACTATACCCGCCCGACGAGAAGTCCGAGTTACGGTTGGAGACTTCAGTTTGACATCGGCCCTGCCCCAGTCGAGCCCACCGGATCCAACCGAGTACGGCGGCCCGCTTGCCGGAGTCCGGGTTGTTGAGTGGGGCAGCCTGGTCTCTGCGCCCTTCTGCGGCAAGGTGCTGGGCGAGTTGGGGGCCGACGTCACAAAAATAGAACCGCCAAGGACGGGAGACGGAGGCCGTACCCGCGGTCCCTTTCCAGGTGGCGTCCCTCATCCCGAACACAGCGGCCTCTTTCTCTTTGCCAACCTGAACAAGCGGGGCATCACCCTCAATGTCGAATCAACCGAAGGACGACGGATCCTGGGCCGCCTGCTGGAAACGGCGGATATCTTCGTTGAAAACCAGCCCCTGCCCCTGCTTGAAAAACTTGGGCTGGACTACGCTTATTTGAAGGAATCCTGCCCAGCGCTGGTAGTCACCTCAATCTCTCCCTACGGCCGTACCGGGCCGTACAAGGGCTACAAAGGCACCGACCTGACCGCTAATGCCATGAGCGGCTTGAGCTTCGGAACAGGCCATGCCCACCGGGAGCCACTGACCACTCCATTGCACCAGGCCAGCTACCTTGCCGGCGTAGGCGCCGCCTTCGCCAGCATTGTGGCCCTCCTGGGACGAGACCTGACCGGGCAAGGCCAGTCGGTGGACGTGGCCGAGGCGCAGGTGATTGGGACTCTCCTGACCGGGTATCATCTGCCGACCTATATTTACCGGGGTGTGGCCGGCTTCCGCTCGGGCAACCGGATGCGCCTGGGCCTTTTCCCCAACTGCGTGCTTCCCTGCAGGGACGGTTACGTCTGTATCGACGCGCCGCAAATGGAACAGTACCGGAGGTTCCTGGACCTGCTGGGGGAGCAGGACTGGATGGAGAACCCTCGCTACCGGGACCGGAGGGCGATGAGCGACCAGTACCCGGAGGAGGCGGAGGACCTGATAGCACCCTGGTTCATGGAGCGCACCAAGCAGGAAATCCTGGAGGCGTGCCTGGCAAACCGTATCCCCTGTGTCCCGGTACAGAACTTTGACGAGGCCCTGGCAGACCCGCAATTGACTTACCGGCAGTTTTTTGCTGATGTAGAGCACGAGTCCGCAGGGAGATTCCGCTACCCCGGCCTTCCTTACCGGTTTTCAGCGCCCGGCCCACGTCTGGTCAGGCCGGCCCCGCGGCTGGGTCAGCACAATGAGGAAGTACTGGCAGGGGAGCTTGGAATCAGCATGCCGGACCTGGACAGAATGTCCCAAGAGGGGACAATCTGAAACCGGCGAATCACCATCCCGACCAGTTTTCCGCCCTGAAAGCATGACAACGAATAATATCCAGGGATTAAGTGACCAAGACCGGCTGCCTCTGTCCCGCTACCGGGTGGTGGACTTTGGCACGGCCTGGGCCGGGCCGATGGCAGCCCAGCTTCTGGCGGACCTGGGAGCTGAGGTCATCAAGGTGGAAAGCCGGGAAAGGATGGATGGGCTGCGCCTGGGCAGGCCCATTGTGGGCGACGACATAGCAGGCGGCGACCGAGGATTATGGCCGGAATTGCAGCCCGTCTTTCATGGCATAAACCGCAACAAACTCGGCCTGACCCTGAACTTGAAGACCGATGAGGGCCTGGCGCTGGTCCGAGAGTTGCTGGCCCGCAGCGACGTGGCCATAAACAATTACTCGCCGGGGGTGCTGGAGCGACTGGGGCTGTCCTACCCAGAATTGCGGGAACTACGTCCCGACATCATCCTGGTATCCATGCCGGCCATGGGTGAAGTCGGCCCGCTGCGAGACGTGCTGGCTTACGCCCCCATCATACAGGCACTGTCCGGGCTGATGAGCGTGGTGGGTTACTCTGAAGATGAACGGCTGGTTGGAGAACTGCAGGCTCCCTGGAGTGACGTGGTGGCAGCCATCCACGCCGCGCTGGCAACGGTTGCCGCCCTGCGCCACCGCAATTTGACAGGGCAGGGCCAGTTCATTGAAGTAGCCCAATTGGAAGCCACCACATCCATGCTGGGAGAGGCGTTCCTGGAATACCAGATGACCGGCTCGGCACCCCTCCCTCAAGGCAACTTCGACCCCGCCTTTGCCCCCCATAACAACTACCCCTGCTCCGAACCCGACCGCTGGGTGGCCATAGCCGTGGGCACCGACGAGGAATGGGCAGGCTTCTGCCATGCCCTGGGTAGCCCTGTCTGGGCCACGGAGGAAAGGTTTGAAACCCTTGCCGCTCGCCTGGAAAACATATTTGAACTGGACTCCCTGGTGGCTGCCTGGACGCGGCAGCAGACCGCCCAGGAAATTACGGACCTCTTGCAGGCCCAGGGCGTGGCTGCAATGCCGGTAATGAACATTGAAGACCAGTTTGTCGACCCACATCTTCAGGAACGGCAGGCATACCTGGAGATTGAGCACCCGCACGTCGGCATTGAGTGGCTCTACGGGATGCCCTGGCTGCTGGGATCAACGCCCGGCGGCATCAGCAGACCTGCGCCCTTGCTCGGGCAGCATAACGATTACATTCTCGGAGAGTTGCTGGGTTTGCCCGCGGGGGAGATTGAGCGGTTACAGGATGGACAGGTCATATATTAGCTGCCCAACGGGTCTGAAATGATGCCTGTTAGACCGATACCGTCATTCCGGCCTTGAGCCGAAATCCGGAAGGGTTGCCAAGGGTAAACTGCAAAGAATAGGGACGGAGCAGGATTCCAGTTCAATGCCGGAATGACGGCCAGCGCCCTAACAATCATCACGATACAGTTGAGCTATCAAACTGAGGCCGAAGTATCGAAAAGCCTTGTTGGGGAACCTCCCCAAGCCTTTGGAATTCTAGATTCTCCACTCCGTTCAGAATCACAGTTTGAGTTCAGAACAGCATTTTGGCGATGTGACGCCCTGGCCGGAGTCCTGCCTACCCAATGTGGAAATGCCCATACTCCCCTGGCTTTTTAGTCCCGCAGGGGGGGCAGCACGCCGGTGAGCCAGGGGATGAGGTCCTGCAAAACCTCGAAGGGTATTTCGTGACCCATGTTGTATTCCCTGTACTCCGGTTGGTACCCCTCAGCTTCAAGGAAAACACGGGTGGACCGGGCCGTTTCCACGTCGATTTGCATATCCCTTATACCGTGGGCCACAAATACGGGCTGGTCGCGATTTTCCGGCAGGCGCGACCGCAGAATTTCAGGATCGAAGACGGCGGCGCTAAGGGCTACCAACCCGGCGAACACATCAGGACTCTTCAGGCCGCAGCGGTAGGTCATGGCCCCTCCCTGGGAAAAGCCCAGCAACGCCACCTTGCCCCTGGCAGCATTCAGCTTTTCAAGAGCTTCCTCAAAAAAGTCTTCGAGCAGCGCCTCTGACTTTTCCCGCGCCGTCTGGACCTCCTCGGGGCTGGCCACATTCTGCCGGGGCATCCAGCCGTAGCCGGTATGGCCACCGCCGAAGTCGAACGCCAGGGGCGCGTTGGGGCAGGCATACACGTAACCCTTGTCCTCAATGGCGGGCGCCAGGCCGGCCAGGTCACCCATATGGGCCCCAAAACCGTGCAGCATTATCACCAGAGGGTAGCTGACAGCGGGATCGTAATCGTCGGGGAGCACCGTCAGAAAAGGCAGGCTACTGCCATCGTGTCTTTCAGTCTTCATGCCAAAAGCTCCTTGTACGGGTCGAGAACTGCATCATCCTACCACCGGTGGATGCGAATACCAACCCTTCCTGTCGTAGCCCTCGGTGAACCCCTGCTGGAACGGGGCAATTATGCCCGCGCCCATGCTGCGGGAAGCCTGCTGCAACCCTTCCTGAGTAAAGCGCAGGTCGCGAGCCAGGATTTCTTCCTTGTCGCTGGCAGACAATCTCTGCCGGTACTGGACCAGAAATCGGCTAAGTTCATTTCCCCGCAGTCCCAGGCGGGACACAAAACGGTATTCAGGGGTTGTCCGCACCAGGTTGAAGACCTCTTCCAACTCCAGGTAAGGAAACCTGTCCAGGAATACGGACACCCCAAAGTCAATGAGTGTACAGGCGGGAGGCTGCCCGGGCCGGTTCTCATCCGGCAGTCGGACGAACAGGTGGGAGCGGCCGTCCGGGTCGGACAGGGTGGCATCGTTGTAGCAGATACCTGCGTTGTGCAGAGTTGAAAGCATGGAACCCAAGGTGAGGCCAATTTGGAAAATCAGACCGTCATCCAGTTCTTCTTCGGCGTACTCTGTAATAAACCGGCCATTCACCAGTTCTTCTACCAGGAAACCTTCCAGCGACGTAAATTGGTGGGGGCCGACCCCGGCGTCCCCCGCGAGGCGGGCGATTTCTGCCTCCCTTCGACTTTGCAGGGGCTTGACCACAAACCCTTTCCCGCTGGCGAACCGGAACAGCGCCACCTGGCCGCGCGTCCGGCCATCAAGCCAGAACTCGGGGCGCTCACCCTGTTGGTACAGCCGGGAGTGAATGCCAGGGAAAAAGCCGTAGCATGAGTAGCTCGCCACGAGGCGATCGCCCTCAAGTTTGCGAAACAGATCGGCGGCGGCGGCGTGGTCGTTATCGGACGACGCCAGCCGCCAGAAGGGCCCCAGGTGGGGAGGACAGTGGCCAGCTTCAATGGCGCGGCCAATCTCCTGGAGGTCGTCATTAGAAAGTGTCCGGAAGTTGACGAGAGCCGAGCGCAGGCGGGCCATTTCCACATCAGTGTAGTCAGCCATAGCGCTGCCTTGGCTTCCCCTGAAGCAGCGGATTAGAACGCTGGTCAGGGATGATATGTTGGCTTCGGGAAAGGACTGTCGGCAACGCCAGACTCTATTGATCGGATAGAGCGTAGCCGCCCTGCCCGTCTGCATTGACACGCCAGACCATAACGACAGCGCTCATTTCCAGAGGACCATAAATGTGGGGGTAAATCTCACCGGAACGGCTTGGTTCGGAGACAACCGAATAATTTAGCTTATCGGTATCCACTTCCAGGGCAAGCATATCGGTGCGGTCCGGGTATAGACGCGCCACAACCCGCATTGCCTGCTCTTCGTCCGCAGAACAATGGATAAATCCTTCTTCAGCCAGGCTGCCGGGGCGCCATTGGCAGGCGTCGCGAGCGGACTCCCAGTCCTGCTCCGTAATGAGGTGAAGAATTTTAGCCATATTCACCCTCCTGCAACCGTGCGCAAGGGATGGGGATGAAGCCGATACTAGAAAAAAGGTTAGCACAGGAAGGGCCAAAGAAAAACCGCCCGACTGTGACGGGCGGTCGACGGTTTCAGCAGTTCCAGTTGAACGAAAGAGTGCCAGCGGTCAGATCTCGTTATTTTTGCTCCAACAAGAAAGCTACCAGGGCGTTCACGTCGTTATCGGTCAGACCTCCGGTCAAGGCAGACAGCATCAAGCCCGGGACGGCTCTTTCGACCCCTTCAGCAACAAAGCTTTCCGGCTCAGTGATCGACTGCCTCAAGTAGTCTTCTGCGGATACACCCGGCTGCCGATTGGCCGCGTCGGCGCCTATGGTGGTCAAGTCGGGGCCCAGCAAACCGGAAGCGCCCTCCAATCCAGCAATCGTATGGCAGGTATAGCATCCCGTGGCAGTTCCCTCACCCTGCCCGGTAAGGAAAATCTGCTGGCCAATTCCCAACAGTTCGCCGGAGCCAGCCGCGGCCGCCGAGTCTGGAGCCGGAACCGAAGTCGGGGCAACGCCGCCCTCAGGGGTGGGAGCAGGGAGCGGAGTCGCCGTGGGCCTGTACTCGACACAGACATATTCATGGTCGAAAGTGCAGGGTTTGGCATGGTCCTCTGCCCAAGCCCTGGGAGATGGCGTGAAGGTACCGAACAAGCCAATCAATGCGAATACCACGGCAAAGCCCAACGCCAGACCACCCAGGAAGACCCACGTCAGCAGCCGACTGTCGAACTTCAAATGCATGTAGAAGAAGATAACGGCGGCGAACTTGATGGCCGACAGTAAGGCCAGGGGAGCGATGGTCCAGCCCTGTCCTCGGAAATCCTCAGGCAGGATGATCACGAACTCAACTAAAGTTACGACAAACAGGAATATGGCAATCCACACATACTGTTTGAGCGTAGGGTGGCGGGATTCGTGAACCCCGGGGTCGCTGCTCATGCGCCGTATCTCCTTAGATCAGACCCAGCAAGCCGGTGATCGAGTGTGGGACCAGGGACGGGTCTCCGGCCGGGCCGGTGTCGAACCCGCCAATCAGGTACAAAAGGGTAAAGATTACGATCCAGACGATATCGACAAAGTGCCAGTAAAGGCCGGCCAGTTCTACGTCCAGGGCGGTCTTAGGCCCCAGGCGCCCCTTCTTGGCAATCCAGGCAAGACCAAGCAGCCAGACGATACCAAGAGTAACGTGGGCCCCGTGGAACCCGGTCAGGGTGAAGAAGGTTGTACCAAACAGGTTGGTATCAATCCGCAGACCCTCCTCCCGGAACAGGTTAAACTCATAGACCTGGAACCCGATAAATATGGCCCCAAGAAACGCCGTCAGCAAAAGCCAAACAATTATTGCACCCTGCCGGTCCTCGTTGGTGGCAGCCAGCGCCCTCACCATGGCGAAACTACTGCAAAGCAGGACGAAGGTGCTGATGGTGGTAACGGGAACGTCGATAATGTCCACCGGGTAGGGCCCCACAAGGCTTTGACCCCGGTAAACCATGTAAGTCGCAATCAGTGAACCAAAGAACAGGCAGTCCGACGACAGGAACACCCACATCAACAACTTGCGGTTGTTGATACCCGTTGTAGTCGGGTGCTCCTCCTCGGGAGCGTGATGGGTCATTTCCGTTTGGTGGGCCAACTCTACCCCTCCTGGTGGTCTGGTTCAGCGGGATTTTCAACCGCTCCGCCGCAATAGGGGCAGAATCGGAAAGACGATGACAATTGATTGCCGCAATTGGAGCAAAGCAGCCGGACTGTAAGTGAGGCCGTCCCGGCAGGGCGTTCCATTACAGCTGTTGTGGTCGCGGTTACGGCGTGCGGTTCGCGACCGTGGTCACCCTCCGCATGGTGGTCTCCACCGGCATGCTCCCGGGCCGGCGGCTCATTGGACCAGCCAATTATTCCAATAAAACAGATGATGCCGCCGATAAAGGGTATCGGGAACCGGATATAGTCCCACCCGGTATCGAACAACATTCCCGCTGCCAGAACAAGCACACCTATGGCAGTTATCAGCGGCCAGTAAGAGGGATCCGGCATATGGATTGTGCTGGGGTCCACATAGGCTTCCGGTTCCGTGACGGGCCGGCCCTCTGCCGCAGCCCGACGCTTGACGATCCAGTAGTGGTCCAGGCCTTCTACCTCGGGAATCTTTGCAAAGTTATAACTCGGTGGCGGTGAGGCAATACTCCATTCCAGGCCTGGGGCATCCCACGGATCATGCCCGGCATCGGGTTCCTTGCGCAGGCTTATCAACACGTTAATCACGAAGATCAAGGTACCCGCGAAAAGAACCAGATAGCCCAGGGAGGCCAGCAAATTCAACCCGTCCCAGCCAAATTCACTGGCATAGGTATAAATCCGGCGGGGCATACCGTTCAAACCCAAGTAGTGCATCGGGAAGAACGTAACGTTCATTCCAATGAAATACAGCCAAAAATGCAGCTTGCCTAACCCTTCATTGAAAAGCCTGCCGGTAAGCTTGGGGAACCAGTAGTAAACACCGGAGAAAATTCCAAACAGGGAGCCGCCGAACAGCACGTAGTGGATGTGAGCGACAATATAGTAAGTATCCTGCTGCTGATTATCCGAAGGAGCCACCGCGTGGGACACTCCGCTAAGGCCGCCCACTATGAACAGGGCCACGAATCCAAGGGAAAAGAGCATGGCCGTCTTAAGGTCAATCTGTCCGCCCCACAGGGTGCCAATCCAGTTGAAAATCTTTACACCCGTGGGGACTGCAATGAGCATGGTTGTGATCATGAAGACGGTGACGGCTACGGGGCCGAGACCCACCGTGAACATGTGGTGGCTCCAAACGGCCCAGCCCATGATGCCGATTACCACGCCGGAGAAGACAACCACCGGGTAACCAAAAAGCGGCTTCCGGGAAAAGGTGGGCAGTACTTCCGAGACAATGCCCATGGCAGGAAGAATCAGAATATACACTTCGGGATGGCCGAACACCCAGAACAGGTGCTGCCACAGAATGGGGTCTCCGCCGCCTTCGGGCACGAAGAAGTTTGTGCCGAAGTTACGGTCAAGGGTCAGTTCAATGAGCCCCACGGTAATCACCGGGAAGGCGAGGACCAGAAGGATTGAAGTGACCAGGGTCATCCAGACAAACAGGGGCATCCGCATTAGGCTCATGCCGGGAGCCCGCATGTTGACGATGGTTACTATGAAGTTAAACGCCGCGGCCAGGGAGGAAACGCCCAGCACCTGCAGGCCCAGAGCCCAATAATCGAGGCCCTGGTTGGCGCTGAAGGGCTTTTCGGTAAGGTTGGCGTAAGAAAACCAGCCAGCGTCGGGGGCCTGATTGGTAAGGAAGCTGGCATTAAGCAGCAACCCGCCGAACAGGAAAACCCAGTAACTGAAGGCATTCAGCCGGGGGAAGGCCACATCCCTGGCGCCGATTGCCAAAGGAATAACGAAGTTGAAGAAACTGGCGCTCAACGGCATGATCACCAGGAAGATCATGGTGGTGCCGTGCATGGTAAACATCTGGTTGAAAGTATCCGGACTGACTAACGTGCTGTCAGGCACGGAAAGCTGCAACCGGATTATTCCCGCCTCAATTCCGCCCAAGAGCAGGAAGATGAAGGCGGTAACACCATAAAGTACGCCTATTCTTTTGTGGTCAACCGTCGTAATCCAGCTCCACAGTCCGGATTGACTGGTTGGCCGTTCAATTACATCGGTTAAAGTGGCCATTTGATGCCTCCGCGGCTCCGTTCCACCCTATTGGTTACCTTGTTAATCAAGTTTACTTTAAGCTAAGCAAGTATTCCAGCAAGGAGGAAATCTCGGTTTCACTCAGGCTGGCCTGCCCGTCTGAATTCTGGTAAATGGCGGCCCTGCCGGACATATGATTTCCAGGTTTGACGTCTTCAGGGTTCTTTATCCACTGGCGCAGGTTCTGCCGGTTCAAATCCACCAGGCCAGCGCCAAATCGTTCGCGGGTGGCCAGGTCGGTCAGATTGGGGCCCGGAGCAATACCCGTCTCAGTAGTCAGGAAGCTCTGGACTCGGCTGGCAACAACTGCGGGGTCATCGGACCCGGTGGCGGTATGGCAAACAACGCATCCGCCGGTGCCATTAAACACCGCCTGTCCCGCCTGGGCCTTGGCTGAAAGGACCGGGACTTCGCCAAAGCTCTCCGCCCAGGCGAGATAGTCTTCCTGAGGCAACACCTGGACAAGGAATTTCATCTGGGCATGGGCAGTACCACAGAATTCTGCACACTGGCCATAAAATGTGCCGGTCTCATCAGCCTGGAACCACATGTAGTTCTCACGGGTAGGGACCATATCAATTTTGCCTGCCAGCTTGGGAATCCAGAAACTGTGGATTACGTCGTCACTTCGCAGGTCTACTCTGACGGCCCGGTCAACCGGCACCCGGAGTTCATTGGCCGTGCTTATGTACTTGCCATTGCCATCGGCGTCAGGATATTCGAACTCCCACCACCATTGATGGCCGACAGCAGTTACCTGCAGCGTATCGGCGCCGGAGGGCGGCTGGTCAAGATCAAAAAGGGTAACTGCAGACCAGATACCCAGAGCCAGGATAAGAATCGTAGGAACAATGGTCCACGTGATTTCCAGGGCAGTGTGACCGTGAGTCTGGGGAGGAAGCTCGTTTTGCCCGGGCCTACGCCGGAACTTGATGACGGCGTAGAGCAGGACGCCCTCTACCAGGACAAAAACGACGACCATTACCCAGAGGAGAACGTTAAACAGCAGTAGCTGTTTCTCAGCTACAGGACCGGATGTGCCGAAAGTGGACTGCCTGGCATCCGGGGCGCAGGCCATAACCAGGAAGGGGATGGCCGTGAAACCCAGTAGGAAGAGGTGTTTCCGTGAGAAGGTTAACCGCTTGGACATAAGTGTGGTCTTGCCTTTTTTATCCCCGGCCCGAAGGGTCTGGGAATCTGCGCCTCGGAAGGGCAAAAGCCCCATTTGCCAACTCCCTTTCTTACTTCGCCGTGCACTCAAGCGCGGAGTATGTGCAAAATTTCACTAATGCAAGACATTACCACAGGCTCCAGGCAGTGTCAACGGAAACTGTACCCGTTCGGGCCTATCTTGAATCTGACGGCGCGACGGAGTGTAAACGCCGAAAGCGGTCGTTCGGAACGCAACACCGTATACAGTACTAATAGCCGGTGGCGGCCCCCACCATTACCGCGACGAACAGCAATCCCAAATAAAGCAGGGAGTACAGGTAGAGTTTCCTGGCATTGGCGGAGTTCTCTTCCTGCCGCAAGCGCCACGCCATCCAGATGAATATTCCCCCCAGCGCCAGGGCGGACGCACCAAAGATCCAGCCCACGGCGTCTGTAACGGCGAACATCAGGGTTACCCCTACCAGCACCAGGCTGTAGAGGAATATCGTAGACACGGTAAAGTCCCGCGACGACACCACAGGCAGCATGGGCACGCTTGCCCGCTCGTAGTCCCGGTGAATGAGCAGGGAGAGCGCCCAGAAGTGGGGCGGCGTCCAGAAGAAAACTATGGCGAACAGGTAGACTGCCGGCAATTCAACAGTGCCAGTTACCGCAGCCCAGCCCACCATGGGCGGGATGGCGCCTGCGGCCCCGCCGATAACGATGTTGTGGGGGGTGGTGCGCTTCAGCCAGCGGGTGTACACCAGCACGTAGAAGAGGGTAGCGGCAAGGGTCAGACCAGCCGCCAGCCAGTTGACCCACAGGGCCAGCACCACAAAGGCGACTACGTTGAGGACAATGCCGAAGATCAGGGCATGGACCGGAGATATGCGGTTGCTGGCAACCGGACGCTGCCGGGTGCGCTGCATAATACCGTCTATATCCCGGTCGTAGTGGTGGTTCAGGGCGTTGGCACCGCCGGAAGCAAGGGCCCCGCCCCCCCAAACCAGCACCATCAACCATAGCGATGGCAGGCCACCGGAGGCCGTCTGGGCCTGGGCCAGGAACATGCCGCCTGCCGCCGTAACCAAAAGCAGCAGAATGATCGGTGGCTTTGTCAGGGTAATGTAGTCATTGATCACGGTCATGGGAGTTCGCCGACCCTCAGCTTGAACCTCGGTTTCAGGGGGGCTAATCTCAACTGCCGCTTGCTGTTCCGTCATAGTAATTCCCTTGATGCTCCGGGGACTAAGTTAGTCCGTTTCCTGCGGGGCCGAGGCAGGCGCCGAACCCCGTGGCACGCGGGCTTTGCTTAACACCAACTGGTCATCGGATACACGTAGATAGCTTACCAGCGCTACGACAACCATTATCCCCCAAACCGCTGTCGCCAGGCCAATGTGGGAGGCGCGGATGGAAACAGGAAAGTGGGTCCAGATGGCTACTGCGCCAATGAACACCTGGGTAAGGAAGACAACGATGCCCAGGTAAGAAAAGATCATCAAAATCGTTCCGCCGGAACCAATCCGTTCCATGCCTAACCGGCGTCCCCGGTGCAAAGTGTACAGCAAGAGGACTCCTACCGCAGCGGCCACAACCCGGTGCAGCATGTGAATGGCTTCCAAGCTGTTGGAGGGCCAGAGAGAACCGGAACCATCGCACAGGGGCCAGTTGGGACAGGCGGCCAGCGCGCCCGGTGTGGCAGTAACGTAGGAGCCGGATAGCAGCAGGAGATAAGTGGCAATGGCTGCTATTCCCGCAAGGAGGGGGAAGCGGTTGGGACGTCCCGGCGCTGCCGCCTCAGGTTGAGCAGAAATTTGGGTGTCGCCCGTGGGAGTCTGCTGCAATTCGGACGGCTTGAGGTTGAAGGATGCCACGGCCACCAGTATGAGGCACGCCAGCAGGGCCTGAGCCAGCGCCATGTGGGCCGCGACCACGTGGCCGGGCAGTTCGGTCAATACCGTCACGCCGCCCAGACCGGCCTGGGCCAGCAGCAGAACAAGCGATATGCCCGAGGGAATGAGTACGGCACGGACGCGCCGGTACCGGAACAGGGCAATAAGAAAAGTGCCAGCAACCAGGGGACCAACTATGCCCGATGCCATAAGCCGGTGGCTGTATTCAATAATGTCTTCCTTGGTCAGCGGTGGAATGAGGCTGCCATCGCACAGCGGCCACTCGCCGCCGCAACCCAGGCCCGACCCGGTTACCCGAACTATGCCGCCCAAAACTATGAGGGCAAAGGTAGCAAACACCGAAGCCAGGGCAAACCGCCGCAGCCACCGCCCGGGCCTCCTTTCACCATTGGTCAGGATAACGTAATCGTTGGTGTAGATGATACTATCGCCGGAACTGTCACCGCTTTCGGGCGAGTCCCCGGAACCCGACGGGGGCATTATTTCTGCCTCCCAAAAAGTTTGTGATATAATTCACCATACTATCATGTCAAAGGCGATTCGGGTAGAAGGCCTGGCAAAACGGTACGGCGGTTTCACCGCGGTAGATGACGTTTCCTTTGATGTGAAGGCCGGGGAGATTTTCGGCATCCTGGGCCCCAACGGGGCAGGAAAGACGACTACCCTGGAGATCATCGAGGGCCTGCAGACACCGGATGCAGGCCAGGTTAACGTCCTGGGCAAGGACATCCGGAAGGACGCCAACTGGATAAAAGCCCGCACCGGCGTCCAACTCCAGTCCTCTGCATATTTTGGCTTCCTGACCCTCCACGAAATTCTGACCCTTCTGGGCAGCTTCTACCCCAGGCGGATTCCCCCCCGGGAACTGCTGGAGATGGTAAGCCTGACCGACCGAGCCAACAGCCGCATTAACCAGCTTTCCATCGGCCAATCTCAGCGCTTCACCGTGGCCGCCAGCCTGGTCAACGATCCGGATCTGGTAATCCTGGATGAACCAACCACCGGCCTGGATCCTCAAGCACGCCACAACCTCTGGGAATTGATCCAGGCAATCCACGCCCGCAACGTAACAGTAGTGTTGACCACCCACTACATGGAAGAAGCGGAACTGCTCTGCCAGCGCCTGGCTATAATGGACCGGGGCAAAATCGTCGCAATCGATACCCCCGGAGAACTGATCAGCCGCATTGAAACTACCTATACGGTCAAATTGGAGTCGGCGAGTCCCCTGGACGACGACCAACTCCACGCCCTGCAGAAGGGTGGCTACGTGGAACGGCTAAACTCCGGGGAGCGGGAGCAAGCCCAGATGTCCAACTCCTACATTCTCCGACTTGACCGGAACCCGGAGGCTCTGAACCGGGCTATGGACGGCATTGTTAACAGCGGTATTTCCCTGAAACACCTGGAGATCAGGCCGGCCACGCTGGAAGACGTCTTCCTGGAATTGACCGGAAACGAACTGAGGGACTAGCAGTGCTTGCCCTTACCATTGCCAACCTGAAGATGATGGTCAGGAACCGGCAGACTACTTTTTGGGCCTTGTTCTTTCCGCTGGTTCTGGTAGTCGTTTTTGGACTTTTTGACTTTACCGCGACAGCTTCGTCAAATATCGCCGTTATTGATTCTGCAAGAACTCCGGCCTCCCTCCTGTTGGTCGAGTCGTTTGCCGAACTGGAAGCGAAGGGACTACTGGACCGACAGGAACAGCCTTCAAGCCTTGACGAGGGACGACGCCTGGTCGCCGACGGGGACCTCGACTTTCTGCTGTCAATCCCGCCGGACTTCGGCACAAGTTCAGCCGACTTTGAGGTCCAATCCTCCGGGCAGGAGGGCCTCCCGAGCTCATCGGCCGACCGGGTTGTTCCAGTAACCTTGCTATTGGGGGGCGAAAGCGAAGAGAGGAATCAGCTGGTAATTGGCATGGTGCGGCAGAGCGCACAAATCTCCTCAACTATACAAGCTGCAGGTCTGGACGAGGAGAACCAGCGACCAGCGGCTGCGCCGGTCGGGGCCATGGCGGAGATGGTACAGACGGAGAGGCTGGCGACCCAGTCGGCCACATATTTTGAGATGGTATTGCTGGGACTAGTGGCAATGGGAATTATGACCCATGGAACTATCTCCATCGCAGTGCGAATCAGCAATTACCGCAATCTTTCCATCCTGAAGCGGATGCTGGTAACCCCGCTGCCCATATGGAAATTCTTCGCTGCCGAGGTAACGGCGCAACTGCTGCTGGCGGTAGTCCAGGCTGCGGTCATTCTGGCGGTGGGCGTCTTCCTGTTCGGGGCGCAGATAGAAGGAAACGTTCTCCACATGCTGCCGGCGATACTCCTGGGCAGCGCGGTTTTCCTGAACTTTGGGTTCATTATCTCCGCCTGGGCAAATACGCCGGCGGCGGCTTCGGGCATGGGCAACGTGGTGACACTGCCCATGATGTTCTTCGCGGGCACTTTCTTTTCGACGTCGGCCCTGCCCTGGCTGCTACCCTATGCAGCCGATGCCCTCCCTCTGGCGCCAATGATCACCGCAATGCGGGACATCGGTCTGCAAGGCGCCACTGCCTGGGAAGTGTGGCCGCAACTGGCCTGGCTGGCCGGCTGGGTGGCCGCAACCGCAGTGGTTGCAGTCCGAGTCTTCCGGTTCAGCTAGCAGACACCTATCTCAATTGTGGCTTTTCGACCTGTCCCCAATTGCCCCATCCCCGGAACGGCATGAATCATTCAATGATGGCGGTCTTCTTAGCGACCCTGGCGACGATGCTGGTCATGGCGGCGGGCTGCGGTACCGATGGCGCCCTGCAGGTCAGAGGCCAGGTGGTTGAGGTCGTACCGAGGAACTTTTCAGAACTGGAGTTGCTAAAGATACGGGATGAAGAGGGGCGTCTGTATACCTTCGAGACGGAGGGGTTTGTGGGATTCACCCCTTCCCACGTCCGCGAACACCAGTTCCTCGGACAGACACTGCTGGTAACTTACGAAAAGCGAGGGGATCTTCTGGTGGCGATAAGTCTGGAAGACTGACCAGACCTTATCCCTTCAGCACTTCCTCCAGAGCCGCCTCCAGAGCTTCCCGGGGCGTGAACTGCTCAAACTTGGCCCGGACCAGTCCGTCGCCGTCCACGAGAAAGGTCCAGGGCTCCGTCGGCAGGCCCCACTCATCCACTGCGGGTACCTGGCTGGCATTAAAGCGGTTCCCTTCTATCAGGTGGGGGTCTTCGAATACCTCCACGTGGATGAAGTTTACGCGGCCGCGGTACCGTTCCTTCATTTGGCCCAGGATATCCAGCTGGGGCCCGCAGGTGGCGCTGACGCAGAACGCCGGTGTGGAAAACAGGACCAACAGGGGCTTGGGTTGGTCCAATGCCTCATGAACTGAAAGCTGGTAGAACTCCGGATCGGGTTCGAAGGCGCTGGTGATGTGGGCCAGGTCGGGCGCCTGGTCCGCCGTGGGCGTCACGCTGCGCGGAGCGGCGGCGCCGATGGCCGGTGTTGACTGCTGAGCGGCAACGCGAACGGCAGTAACAGCCTCGACCAGCCGGCCATCGGGGGTATCAGCCGATATTTGCAATTCCCACAGGCCGGGGTTTTCCGCGGTTGCTTCTCCGGGCACATCGAAATTCACAGTTGTTATGAATACGCCCCGGCCACTTCCTTCCGGAGGCCAGAGCAGGAAGGTTGCCGTCAACGCCTCCCTTTGCTGAGGCTCCTGCGCTCCCTGTGGGGTGTACCTGGGAATGACGCTGGCTTCGCTGGCGCCCACCGGAACATTGTTCCGGTCCACCAGGGCGAAAGCCACCCGGTTAATTCCCTGCGCCAGGTCTGAACTCACCATCAGCGCGCTAAATTCCGGCCCGCCCAGTTGGGCCGCCTGATCGCCGGACCTGGGAGCAAAGCACCCAAGAGCCGCCAGACAGACCAGCAAAACCACCGTTAACGGCAGAAAACCGGAAAGATGGCATCTGAAACAGTGGTTTATGTCAGGTTGTTCAGAGCGCACAAACTTATGATGGGAGTAAGACTCTTAGAGCCACAAGAGAGGCTGTCGAGGGTTCGGTGGGAATTGCCTGCCAGTAGTGGTACCGGCAGGGCAGCATCCATTTACATGATGTCTATTTTGACACACTGCGCTATTAAGTGATCCATTCTCTGTTCAATTTCGAGCCCGGAAACTATCTGGGCAACGTTCTCCAGCTTTTCTTTCGGCCAGGGCATGTCGTCAAATAGAGGCCTTACCCGCCGCAGTTCCATGGAAAGGTTCCATTCCAGCTCGTTGCCCTGGTATTCGCCCATATACTCGGTCCCGCCCTCCAGGGCCACGGTAATCCGGGGAGCAAAGGCCTGCCGGTTTTGGTGACCGACAACTTCGACCTTTTTCATGAGCCCCATTACGGCTGAATCATCGTCGTTAGCGCCATCACCCGGGTCTATCCGGTGGCGCAGGGGCGGATAACTGCCGTGGACGCACGTATAGGCGGTGAAATAGTGGGTGCTGCCCACGGCAGGGGCGTCAGCGCTGCGCTCAGGGTTGGGGAACGCCGGCGATGGATAGGTGGTCTCCAGCCAGCTCATGTCCACTGTGATTTTTTCGATTTCGTCAATCGGCAGGTTGTGGGTCGCCCTGATTTCGGACATCAGCTCAATCACGGGGCAGTTATAACCGGCCGTGGGGTATAGTTTGGGTGTAACGTGAAGCAACTCCCATCGCTCGCCCAGATCGGCCACCACCGATTCAAGAGACACATGCTCGGGGCCGCTGAACACGTAGGACAGATCGCCCCGGTTGTTGCCGGTGAAGGCATTGTAGAAACCTGCTGCTCCTTCCAGCGCCGTTTCCGAGCCACGGACGTGCTCCCGGGCCAGCAGGGCCGCCATTATGCCGTTGCGGGTGGCGTTGGGTTCGTGGAACAACATTTCCCGGCCGCCGGAACGGGGTCCCTCGGTGGTGCCACCGGTAAAGGTACACGCCAGCGCCATGGTGGTGACAAGCTGGTCAACGTTCAGGCGCAGCAGCTTGGCCGTGGTCACGGCCGCTCCCAACGTACCGTACACGGGGCTGGAGCGGAATCCGCGTGCCTGGGTTGAGGGTATGAAATCGCCGGCGATCCTGGCTTCCACTTCATACCCGGCGGCCAGTGCGGTTACCAGTTCCCGGCCCGCCCGGCGCTCGATCTGGGCGGTGGCCAGGGCCGCGGGGATGATGCACGGGCCGGGATGAATCAGCATCCGGTACGAGTCGGACTGGTTGGTGGCATGCATCATTTTGCTGTTGGCAAAGGCGGCGCCGCAGCGGGTTGCCTTGGCTCCGTCTACCAGGATAGTGGCGCCATCGGCTCGCCCTTCCTCCAGCTTGACCAGTTCAATGGATGACTTGGCGTGCTCGGTCTCCGCGCCCAGGAAGGCGCCGAGCAAGCCGTGGAGCAAGGAAGTCTTGATCTTGTCAGGAACTTCCGGGGGAAGGTTTTCGAACTGCAGGTTGTCCACGAAGCGAGCCAGGATGCGGCTCAATGAGTCTGCCATGGTTTAGCGCCCTCTACTTAAGCTCATTCATTGTTGTTGGGCAAAGTCCAGCCAGACCCGTGCGCAAGGAACCGGCAGTACGTGCTGGACAAAGCCATAAACACCGGGAAACACTACTCTTCTCCCGTTGGGGAGGATATCAGCCGCGTCCCGGAAGTCTCCCAGAACCTCTTCCCGCAGGCTGGCAGCGGCCAGAATCAGCGTCGGCGTCTTCACCTCTGGCAACAACGGGCGAAGATCGCCGGCGGCGTTGCGCTGGAAGCCTCCGACCACGTGGGCCGGGGTCGCCGACATCTGGGCAGCGTACCAACGGGTATATTCAGGGGGAACAATCTGGGGATCCAGTCGCCGTCCTATGGTGTTCTCGACCCAGGCTGATACGCCTTCCCGCTCAATCAGGTCGGCGCTTTCCGCGTGATGGGGATCGTTGAAGCTGGTGGGAGATGTGCAGGCGGTCAGGGTGTTCAGCCTTTCCTGGTGCAAGGTGGCAAATCTCATGGATATAGACCCACCCACCGTTTCGCCAACGAGATGCACCCTGTCCAGCTCGAGCTTGTCCAGGAACTGCTTCAAGTCTGCGGCGAAGTTATCCACGGACCAAGGGTACCCCGGGTCGGGAACGGAAGACTGCCCCATGCCTCGCATGTCAAACCGCACCACCCGAAAGTGGCGGGCGATTATGGGAATCCAGGCATACCAGAGCTTGTGGTTCTTCGCCATTCCGTGGTGAAGAACCACGGTTTCGGGTTCCACCCAGGGGTCGGTAAAGTCATCAACTTTATAAAAGAGTTGGCAACCGTCGTCCAGCGTTATGTACATAAGACCCTCTTGTCCCGTTAGACCCTCAAGCGAAAACTAACCGTCCTGGGCAGCTATGCCCTCCTCGTTGAAAACGGAACGGGCTATGCGCATGGCTGTGCGGGTGTTGAAGTAACCGCCATACAGGGTCAACTGGATAAATACTTCCATAATTTCGACCGGCGTCATACCAACCCGAAGGCAACCGGAAATCCTGCGGCGAAGTTGCCGGTCATAGTGGCCCATAACCGTCATCGCCACCAGGGCGCACATGGACCGCTCCCTGGCGTCCATATGGGGACGACTGAATATTGCTCCCCAGTTGTATTCGTTAATCAGCCGCTCCAGCTGCATTTCCTGAGTGTCTGGGTCTTCGGTATAGTAAATCGTAATATCGCCCATGTGTTCTTCGTGGACTGCAATGCCCTTCTGGTGAAGTTCATCAGGATCAAGGTCATTGTCATAAACGCGGGTGGGACTAAACTGGAGGCCTCTTTCTTCAAAAATTTCCTTTGCGATGGACATGGCAGATTCGACGGCGGGAACGCCGGCGTAAAAGGTCATCTGGATGAATATTTCCACTACCACTTCAGGGGCCATTCCCACGTTCAACGCCCGCTCAATGTGCCGGCGCAGCAGTTGCAGGTGGCCCAGGGTGAGCAGGGCCGACAGGGTGCACATGCAACGCTGTTGAATATTTAGGCCGTCCCTGGTCCAGATGGAACCGAAGAGGGCCTCATCTACAATGCGCTTGAGGTCTGGCGCAAGCTGGTCAATTCCGGGAAGAGTAAAGTGGCGAAAATCCCCGGCAGCCATAGTCTGGCGCATTTCCAGGCCCCGGTTATACCGTTCTTCCAGAGAGGACATACAAGCTCCTTGAATTCAATTGAGTGGCGGCGACAGCAGGAACTGCCATAACATCGCACCCGTATTATAGCGTATTGTGATGATGTGGGTAGCATTTGACCCTCAATCCGTGAGGAACAACGGTGAGGAAAACTACCGACTCCTGGCATAAAGGCGATTTTCCCTGGCTCGCCGACAGCACCTATCCTACATCAGAGAACCACGGTGGCCTTGGCTTCTGGTTGATTCGCAAGAAACACGGCCGACCTGTTATGGCCGGGCCGCCAAAGCGCCTTCCAGTCTATTTCACATTACCTTGCATTACAGAAGGCTTACGAGTGGGACATTATTTCCTCAGCAAACCATTCCAGCCGCTCAAGGGAATGGTTCAAGTCGTTGCCCCGAATATCGAAAATAATGCAGCCGACTCCCACGTCCTCATAGGTTTGTATATCCTGCAGCATTTCTTCGGGTTCCCCGGCGAACCGGCGACGGGACGCCCCGGGGGGCGTTGTATTTGCGTCGTACAGGGGCGCCTTCACAGACACTTCCAGCTCGGCAGGGTCACGGCCGTTGCCTTCGGCATAGCGATGAAGCAGGGCAATGTTCTGGGCCAGTTCCTCGGGTTCCAGGGGGGCTGCGGGAATGGCGCCGACCGGGTGCCAGCCGTCACCCAGAGCGGCGGCGCGGCGCATGGCAGGCCTGCTCTGGCCTCCAACCCAGATGGGAGGGTGGGGCTTCTGAACAGGCTTGGGCAGGAAGTGAATGTTGGAAAAGTGGCAATACTGGCCGTCGAATGAGGGTTCGTCGCTGGTCCACAGTTCCTTGAAGGCCTGAAGGTATTCGTTAGTCACCGCACCTCGTTGCGCGAAGGGCGGAGTATCCAGGGCCTCAAACTCCTCTTCCATCCAGCCAACGCCCACGCCAAGGGTCAGGCGACCGCCGGAGAGAACGTCCAGCGTGGCCAGTATCTTGGCCGCCAGCAGGGGATTGCGATAGGGAACAATCATCACGCTGGGAACCAGGCGAATGCTGCTGGTAATGCCGGCGAGATAAGTCAAGAGAGTCAGTTGTTCCAGGTACTCGACCGCGTCGCCCCCGTGAAACCGCCCGTCGGCGGTATATGGGTAGGGCGAGTTGACTTCCTTAGGCACAAGGATATGGTCGCCGGCCACCATGCAATGGAAACCCAGTTCGTCGCCTTTCCTGGCGATGGCTGCCAAAGGTCCAGGTCTGGCCGTTGGTCCGCTATTGGGCAGGTAAAAGCCGAATCGCATGCTGGCCTCCGGATGTAGCGTTGGGCTAACTATAATCCGCCATTGAAAGGGTGTCCAATGAAACCCAGCGGTAATGTAGAGGTGAAACAACAAGAGAAGCCCGGCCAGTTCGGCCGGGCTGTTTTTCAAACCGGAGCAGGGGTTCAGCGGCCGCCGGTGGGTCAGGTGTCGGAGGAGCTGATCTCGAAGTGCTTGACCCAGTATTCGCCACGGTAAAGGTGCTCAACTTCCCGGGCTACGCCCTGCCGGAATTCGCCCGTCTCGTAGTTGCGCAGGTCGTCCAGGTTTTCCCAGATGCTTACGCTGATGCCCTCGTCCGGGTCTTCAGTGCTGCGGAGCAACTGCCGCTCCTTCAAGCCCTGGATGTTGCCAGTGGAACCGGCCAGACGCTCGTGGTAGTGCCTTTCGTACTCTTCCCAGCTACCGGGGCGCAGTTTGCCCCAAACCATCCTGATGAACATTAACACTTCTCCTGCGCAAATTGTATTTGGTACCTGGCCATCGGATGGCCACCTCTCTTATATGATAACACTATGACGAAAGCTATTGGGACAACTTCGGGAAAACTGAGAGTGAAGAATCGTGATGCAACAGGGTCTCGGCAAAGCCCAGATCCTTACAATTAGGGAAAATCTGGCCATGTGAGGTGTCTGCCTGAGAAAAGAGACAATTTCGCGGGATGCCAAATACGAAATTACGATCTTCACCCCCATTCTGACCTTTCCCCACCGCTAGTTATCCGTAGTTCTAAATCTGACCATTAGTCCGCAAGGGTCATGAAATGACGAAAACAATGCCCAAGATCACCGCGCCAGCAAGGAGTCCGGCAAGTGCCCACCACCATAGCGCCAAACCGCCGTAGGTGGAGGCCGGCCCGAATTTATTCCCCGATTGGTCTCCAGGGGCAACACCGCAGTAGATGCAGTAGAGGGGAGCAAGAATGAACCAGCCAACAATGGGGAGAAGCACCAAGGCAGCAGGCCATCCCGGAGATCCAAAGTCATGGAGCCTAGGGACGACGATACTTATGGTCCAGAAAGCGGCCATGAGGAACCAAAAGATAAGCAACAAGATACCGGCATAATCCAATATGAACGCTGAATCCCTGTCATTATGGTCTCCCGAAAAGGCCAACGCCAAGATAATCAAGGACAGAGCGATAGCCCAGCAGGTTAGGGCGGCAGTTGCGCCCCAGAACATATTACGGTTAATCCTTTCGCCCCACTCTCTGCCTAACACGGTGTAGACCCTCGCTGAGACTGCATAACCCTCGCTATGGGAATTGTAGTGCACTGTAATTGGGGTGGGCTCCCGTGGCGTGAAACCGTATTCTAGAATTGTGGATGAATACTTTCCCAATGAGGGGAAAGCGACTTGTTCAGAGGTTCCTTCACGTCATGCCAGAACCCGGTAACGATAGCGGGACAGGATCAGGTCGTCTTCCTCAAACCGGGAGAACCGCAGGGGAGAGAGATCGATAGACGTCGCCTGCCCGTCCATGACCAGTTCGGACATGGCCAGGCCAATTGCCGGCGCCAGTTTGAACCCGTGACCGCTGAAGCCCACCATACAGAACAGGCCATCAATTCCCGGCACCCGGTCAAGGATGGGATGCCAGTCGGGCGTGGTAGTGAACAAGCCCGACCAACCGCCCCGGTAGTAGGACTGGTCCATGGCCGGCATCCGGCGAATCAGGCGAGTCATGGCATCGGCGGCGGCGGCCTGGTCAATGCCCTCATCGTAGTTGTCCAGCTCCGCTTCGTCCTCTCCGAACCCGACCATAGTCAGCGTGGTACTTTCCGGGCGGAAAGAGAAGGACTGGGCGATATCGCCAACTATGGGATGCTCGGGCAGGGTTCCCGGCGGCCTGGTAGCCAGGGCAACCTGGTGCCGCACGGGGGCCAGGGGAAATTCGACGCCGGTGCCGGCCATCAGGCTGTTGGCCCACGGTCCCGCGGCCACCACTGCCAGGGGAGTTTCCACCCTGCCCTGGTCAGTCAACACCGCCCGCACCCTGCCGCCGCTGACTTCTATGCCGGTACCAGAGGCCCGGGTAACTATTTCGGCCCCCAGGTCCTGAGCCCTGGCGGCGAAAGAAGTGGTAACCAGGTAGGGATTGGCGTACCCGGAATTGGGTTCCCAGGCCAGGCCTTCCCCTTGAAAGGTCTCAATCATGGGAGCAAGTTCCCTGATATCGGCTGCGGTAACCAGTCCCACATTGATGCCAAGTTCCTGCTGCATCGAGATGTTGAGTTCCAGGCTGGGTCGGTCAACGTCCTCAACTACTACCAGGTAACCGGTCTTGACGAAACCGCTGTCACCGCCTACCTGTTCTCCAAAATCCGCATAGACCTGGAGGCTGTTCCATGCCATGGAAGCGGTGATCGGGTTTGAATAGTGCATGCGGCAAATAGCCTGGGAGCGGCCCGTGGAACCGGCGCCCAGGACGCTCCGCTCGAGGAGCAACGGCCGACCGGCGCCCCGCCGCGCGAGGTGGTAAAGCAGGCTGCATCCCATGACGCCGCCGCCGATTATCACGGCATCGGCCGTGTTTCGCATCATCGCCTCATCTCCGTTTGCCTGTATTCACTTGATATGGGTCAGAGCCTCGAGGGCTGACCGGACATGGGATGCTTCTCTCCCAGAATACAACAACCCCCGGCTTCGGACCGGGGGTTGAACAGAGTATCCGCAAACCTTCTAATGCGCCGTCAACGTCTAGCGGTAGTTGCTCTCACGCATGGAACTGAAGCAATCGCTGCAATACACCGGGCGGTCACCGCGCGGCCGGAAGGGGACCATGGTATCCATTCCGCACTGGGCGCAAACTGCCGGGTGCATTTCCCTCGGTCCTCCCTCGAAGGAACGCTGGGACTTGCGGGTCTGACGACACTCAGGACAGCGCCTGGGTTCGTTGGTGAATCCTCGGGAAGCAAAGAATTCCTGCTCCCCCACGGTAAATGTAAATTCGGCTGCGCATTCCACGCAGACCAAGGTCTTATCTGACAGCGCCACCTGCCGACCTCCATAAATGAAAATTTGGCCTGGTCGAGGTCATCCGGCGTCAGCGCATCTGAGGCAACTACCCACGGGAAAGAACCTTAACGCATTCCATACCCGATTATAACAGATGGAATTGCCGTATGGAATGCTAACTTGGGAAACAATACCGGCAATTGACCCACCCTGCCTAGAGAGAGTGAACGCTATTCGACAGGGCAGGAAAAGCCTGTTCGGCGTAGATTGACAGAATTGCGATTAGCCACGGCGCCGTCATTGGATGAGAACTTTCCTACAGGCCGGGGGATATCTGCCTTGAAGCCATTTCGTTGTCCAGCAACAGCAGGTTGCTGCCGTTTTCGCCGATGAGCTTCAGCTTGGCGATAATATCCGCCGCCGTCTTCTCCTCTTCGATTTGCTCAGTAAGGAAGGCCTGCAAATGAACCTGCGTGGGATAATCGCTTTCTTTGGATGCCAATTCATAGAGTTCATTGATCAGAAGGCTGACCTGTCGCTCGTGGCCCAGGGTTGCCTCCATTACGTCCAGGACGGACCCGAATTCGACTGAAGGCTGTTCTATGGGAAGCAATGTTACCTTGCCCTGCCGATCCTGGACAAAGTCAAAGAGATTCATTGCATGGGCATACTCTTCCTGGCTCTGGATGCGCATCCAGTGGGCGAAGCCGGGCAAGTCCAGTGAATCGCAATGGGCCGACATGGAGAGATAGAGATACGAAGCGAAAAATTCCTCGTTTATGTGCCGATTCAGGGCTTCCTGGATGGTCTGATTCAAGGCCATTGGACATCTCCGTGGTTTTTTGGTCTGTCTTCCCTAATTTTACCATTTGCATCCCTGGTGCGGAATGTGGATTCCTGGCTGGCGTTGCTTAACCTAGCTCTGTTGGCTGAACCGTCTACGGGGGAGGTCTCCTTCAGTATGGACTTGCCACCATTCAGCAGGTATATTATGGGTGGCTCGAAAACGGGCGGAGCGATTGCTCTCAGCTACAGAAGAAGCCGCGAATCAAACGAAAATCGTAAGTCATTCAGGAGGAAACCAATGAAGGTCGTCAGGCTTAGTTCCGTTCCCACCGAAGAGGCAACAAGCGCGCTGTTTACCGGCAACATAGTCACTCGCCAGGCCCCCTTTGAGGCCGGCGACAGCAACAATTTCAACTTCGGCGTCGTCAGCTTCAGCGCCGGTTCCCGCAACAAGTTCCACAAGCACAGCGGCGACCAGATTCTCATCGTCACCGAGGGCACCGGCACCGTGGCCACCGACGACGAGGAAATTGAGATCACCGTGGGAGACGTGGTCATTGTCCCGGCCGGGGAGAACCACTGGCACGGCGCCCCCGGCGACACTGCCATGGCCCACATCACCGTCACCGTCAAGGGCAGCCAGACCGAGCAGACGGAACCGTAATCCCGCTCGACTACAAAGCTACTTGCAGCAGTGAGGCCCCGGCGCCAGTGAGTGCCGGGGCCCTTCTTCGCTTTAGCCGTTCAGGCGAACCTTCTCAGCCAATCTAATCCTCGTCTGACTGTCGCTCCCGCAAATGCTGGGCCAACTGGCTGATGGTCTCGGTAAAGGTCCTCTCCCGGTCGCGGGACTCGGGGAACTCTTCTCCCAGGGGAGTGCTGCCTATGAAGCGGTACATCTCAGAGACACCCTCGAACAGGTGAGGAGTCATGCCCAGGTGGGCAAAGGTGTCGCGTATTTCCTCCATTTCGCTTACCCAGCGACGGGACCGGGGCGGGACAGTGGGAAGGTTACGTTCCATCCTCTGCAGGACTGCCGACTGGCCCGACTGAAATTCTGCCAGGAGGGGTTCCGTAAGTCCCATCAGTTCCGCGGCAATAAGCAACTCCGCGTGAAGCGCCGAGGTCCCCTTGGTCATGGCGGCATAGCACATCTTTATGCCCGAAGCCTGACCCACTTCGCCGTCCAGTTTAATAACCGTCAGCCCAAAGTCGTTCAGCTGCTCAAATTCGGCAGCCTGATCACCGGAAGTATAGAAATTGGGACTGTAGCCCGGGCGGGGCGGGCCGCCGATTATGGAGACGTCGACGAAGCGGCCACCGGCTTCGGTGATGATCGGTTCCATTTCGCACGTAAGCTGGGGGGCGATGGCATTGCATTCGGCAAACAGGGTATCCGACCCCGTAGCCTTGATGGCGCCAGCAACTTCGCGACACAGGGCTGGCACTGCCGCAGATACGGTCATCGACATTATCAGGTCCGACTGCACGACCAGTTCTTCCATGGTCGGCACATCGCGGATACCGGCCCTCTCGGACAGAGCCCGGGTCCGTTCACTCCTGCCATTCAGGCAAGTAATCACGTCTAGTTCATTTTCCCGCAGGCGCTGACCCACCGCGTGGCCCATGTCGCCGGGACTCAAAATAGCTACGGTACTGAATTCCATGTACGACTTCTCCGTTGTTAATATTGCAACCGGAAAATTATATCACGGGATTTATTATGTAATCATAATGACATTTGTCCCTCACCGACGGCGCGCCGGTGCAGTTATAATTGGTTCCGAAATATTCCCTTTACCAACGTTTAAAGGAAGCAACTCCAGAACATGAGGCAACCGGTAGCAGAAGTGATCGGCTCGGACTCCCGATCACTAACAGCCCAATGCTACGACTTATACTGTTCCCCACAGCTTGGCGCGCTGGTAAGCGTGGGGGAACCCAAGGTGTTTGCCGTTGTCCAGGGCATTCGCACGGAACCGCTGGACCCGAGCAGGCCCGTGCTGGCCCGGGGCCGTGATTCGGGCAGCCTGGAGGAAATCTACCGCAGCAACCCCCAGATCGAGCGGCTGCTGACTACCCGTTTTGACGCTTTAATTGTGGGTCACGAGATGGATGGCATCCTGGTCCAGTTGCTGCCCCCGTTTCCCCCGTCCATACATTCCTTTGTCAGTCCTTGCTCTCAAGATGAAGTCGTCCGCTTTACGGACAACCTGGACTTCTACCGGTTCCTGCTGGATTCGGGGCCCCCTATGGCCGATGAGGTGGTCGTGGCCTGTTTGCGGCACGCTGCCAGCTGCCGCCCCGACTGGGAAGACTTTATAAAGAGAGCCGGACAGGCCATTGCCAGCGAGGCGGTGGGAGATTCCGTCCGGGTGGCCGCGATCCTTCGGAGGGCAAAAATATGACCAATGGATTTTTTTCTAACGGGTCAAACGGTGATGGAGGGTTGACCTCTTCTATCCCTATGGGCATAGTCGTGGGGGGGTCTCTGACCGAGGGCGTGGACATCCGGCTGAACCCGACCGGGAATGTCCTCATAGAAGACGTTAAGGTTGGCACCTTCGTGACCATTCGAGGCCAGCGGTACCGGTTCTTTGGCGTTGTTACCGACCTGGAACTGAATAGTTCCGACGCCCGCCTCCGCCACTCTCCTCCCGATTCCGACGACCCGGTGCTCTTGGAGGCGGTGTCCGGCACCATGGCTTACGGGGTGGTATCGGTACTGCCCAATATGGCGCTGCCGCTCAGCAGCGACAACGACGAAAGGCCGGTGGCAGCCAAGACGGTCCCTTCCCACTTTTCGCCGGCTTTCTCCGCCACCGGCGCCGACGTGGCCGCCGTTTTCGGCGAGGAAGACGACCATCATTTTTGGATTGGCAGTCCCCTGGACATGGACACCAGGGTGTGTCTGGACCTGGACAACTTGGTACGGCGCTCCTTCGGCGTGTTCGGCAAGAGCGGCACCGGCAAGACTTTCCTGACGCGCCTTCTGCTGGTGGGCATACTGCAGGGAGGCGACGCGTCGTCCCTGATCTTCGACATGCACAGCGAATACGGCTGGAGCGGACAGGACTCGGATAGGGACCGGCAGGTCAAGGGCCTGAAGCAATTGTTCCCGTCGCGGGTCTCCACCTTCACCCTGGACGAGGAAAGTTCCAGACGGCGCGGCTCATCCCCCGACGAAGTGGTCAAGATTGGCTATGGAGAAATAGAACCGGAAGACATTGAACTCCTCAAGGACAACCTGAGTCTTTCCGACGTGGCCGCCTCCGCAACTTTCAACCTGAAGCAACGGTTTGGCGGCAACTGGCTGGGCGAGTTCCTGCAGCGGGGCGGCGCCGACCTGGGCGAGTTGGCCGACGAACTGGGCGTCAACCGGGCGGCCCTGGGGGCTTTGCACAACCGGCTTTCCCGG
>DAOUHR010000156.1:0-100849 GCA_034428635.1 Dehalococcoidia bacterium | reverse complement strand
AAAACCCTACTTGGCTACCATGGGTGGTTAGATGGGAAGCTTTCGGAGGGTTTTGGAGAATATGGGAGGGTTTCTGACGAACAATCAGACTTAATGAATGATTTAACGAGTAAAGGGCTTTCTGTATTGTCGGAATCCACAAGTAAACTCTTGATTTCTGGCTGGGGGGTACCCATTACGCGTGAAGCGCTCGCCGAAAATGTGGCGGATGCGGTGCGAGCGGCGGCTGAAATCGGCTATCCGGTGGCCCTGAAAGTGGACTCGCCGGACATCTTGCATAAGACGGAGGCGGGGGTAATTCGCCTGGGGCTGGTTGATGCCGGGCAGGTGACAGCCGCCTACGACGAGCTTATGTCCAGTGCGGCCCAGGCTGCTCCCGGGGCACGAATAAACGGGACGCTGGTGCAGGAAATGGTGTCCGGGGGAGTGGAGGTTATAGTCGGCGCGTCCTACGATGATCAACTAGGCCCGGTGCTCTTGTTTGGGACCGGTGGCGTGATGGTGGAGGTATATAACGATGTGGCTCTGCGCCACTGCCCCATCACTCGGTCCGAGGCTATGGGCATGATTAATCAGGTCAAGGGTTCCCGCCTTCTGAAAGGATACCGGGGCTCCCCTCCGTCCGACGTGAATGCCCTGGCTGACGTACTGGTTCGCGTCTCGCAGATGGCGGCCCAGCTGGAAGGAACGCTTTCGGAACTAGACATTAATCCTCTGATGGTCTTGCCCGAGGGACAGGGGGTTAAGGCTGCGGATGCGCTGGCCCTGTTCAGGGAATAGACCTGGCGCGGTGTAATGGCCTCTACGGCATTCGGCGAATAAGAGGGCCCGAGGGAATTGCCTTTCCTTCGGGCCTTATCTCGTATGGCCTGGCCCGGTCAGTCCCGCTGCTGCAGTATGTTTCCTGCCAAGTCGGTAATGTGATCGATCTTGACCAGTACGGCGGCTCCGAGGCGGTCAGGGTCCCGGTCCAGTTCTGCCTGAACCGTACGATACATCACGTTGTTTCTTATCGCCCCGGATTCGTAAACTACAGCTTTGCCGTGGAAACGCCAGGTAATGCGAAGTGGCGAGTTTCGATAAAAGATCACCACGTTGGGGTTCTCGCCCACGTTTTCCAGGGCAGATCTCTTGGCCCTTTCCCAATAGGCCAGGGTTTCCCGATCAAAAACCATCACACTGCCTTTCATACTGATCTGGGGTCGTCCGTCTGCCGTAGCAGTGCCCAACAGACAAGTGCTGCGGTCATCCATTGCGCTGTACAAGAGCTCCCGCATCTGGTCATCCAGGCAAATCATTGCTTCACCACCCTGCAAGCTTGGGGCGTCCCCGGTGGCCGGCGCCCTTACTTCAAAATGTCAGTCTGAATAAGGTACAAATATAGTATAATGCGGGCCAACCGCCAAAGGGTTCAATCTGCGGTTTCTCCTTCACGAAGAGAGTCGCCTGCGCTGGTCTACCGCAGGCGCGCCCACCAAAATCGGTTTTTCTGGAGTCAGTCCTTGGTTAAGAGCCTGGAAATCCGCGATCTGCACGAATCCGGTCAATTGCAACTTGCCCTCAGGACGGAAGAAAGTCTGAGGACTGCCCCACCAGTACCGTTTCGTATTCCTTTGGAGGCAGCCGACCGTTCAGAAATTTCCTGGTATTTCCAGGAATACTCCGAATACCCATTTGGCGCCGCCAGGGACCGCTCGGAAGCCGTGGAGAACGGATTCCGCAACCTGGGCCGGCTTCTGTTTGAAACTGTGTTCGGCCCCGACCCGGCCAGGGAACTGCTGAATTCGGCAACACATGACAACCTGGCCGACTATCAACTGACTATAGTATCCGGTCAGGGTCAGTTCCATTCTCTTCCATGGGAATTGCTGAACAGCCCGGAAACGGGCTACCTGTCCACATCCCTGGGTTCTTTAGTACGGCAGAGTGTCGACTTGATCCCGGAAATTGTCGAATCTTCCCTAAGCAGTCAGCAGCTGAACGTCCTGGCGTTGGCGCCATATGCCGAAGGAAATGGAGCGTATTACTCCGGTGGCCTTGCTTCTTCGCTGGTGCCGGCACTGGAATCACTGGACGTTCAGGTAGAACTGGACTTTGTGCGTCCGCCTTCCCTGGATGCTCTGGCGCAGGCTGTAGAAGACAACCCATCCCATTATCACCTTCTGCATTTGGACGGCCTGTTGCTTGACGCGGAAGGGAATGTTCTGACGGAGGCTACCAACTCTTCCGCCCAGGCGGAGACGCCCGAACGTGTGGCTGGGGCAGCGGCACAGTCAGGTATTCCAATGGTTGTCATCTCTGCAGGCGACCGAGGTTCCCGGAGCGAAGCCCAAAGGCAGGGCTGGGAGCAGCTTGGGCAGGCGCTGATCGGTGCCGAAGTACCTGTGGCAATTATCATGCCGCATTTCGTACGTGGATCTGCCGCCGCCGAAGGATTCTTGCGCCACCTTTACCAGACATTGGCCAGTGGTTCAGAAGCAGGCGCCGCGCTTTCGACGGCGCGGGCATGGATGATGGAAGAACCCCTTAGGCCAACCGTGGCAGGACCCCAAATTTCCTGGGATTGGATTACACCTACCGTCTATCAGGCTTCAACGTACATTTGCCCGGCTATTGAAGAGGAACGGCCCAACCCCCTGGCGGCGCCGGTGATACAGACCCAGCCCGAACAGGAGACAGAAGGCCAGTTTCCAGTCGCGGGCCAGTACGGATTTGTGGGCCGCCAGGCCGAAATGGCCCGGTTGGAAAGGCAACTGCAACGAGATTCCGTGGTTGTTATGTCTGGTAATACGGGCGTTGGCAAAACTGAGCTTGCCCTTGGCCTGGCGCGATGGCTCAACAAGACCGGGCGCGGAGTGTATCCCGGAGGCATTTTCTACACGCCCTTTGACGCAGCCCATTCCGCCAGCCTGGAACGGGTCATCCACGAAATTGGCACTGCAGTGCTGGGACTGAGATTCGCCGACCTCAATGCCGAGAGGCAGCGCGGCTGGATAGTGGAATACTTGAAAGAGCAGCCATCCTTGATCATCCTTGACGGTGCGGAGAACATTGCCGGCTTTCCGGCGGGTTCACCGGGTTTGCTGGAAGAACGCGAACAGACGGAACTGGCGAGATTCATTGAAGAAATCGCCATTTCTGGTCCCGGCAGGGTCCTGCTGACCAGCAGAAACGCCGGCGAAGAATGGCTGAGTCTTCCCTATGGCCAGCTGTCACTGGAGGGCCTGGACCGCTTTGACCGGAATGATCTGGCAGGCGCAATCCTGGCCAAGAGCGGTGTCGCCCAGGACCGGGTTAACGAGGAAGTTCCCGCGTTGCTGGATGATATCCAGGGCCATCCGCTTGCGTGCCAGATAGCGCTCCCCCTTCTAAAGGAAGTACCCGCGTCTGTGGTCCGGAGCGAACTGCAAAATGGTCTGGCGCAGTTGCCCGAATCTGCCAGGGAAGAAGGTCGGGACGATTTCCTGACTGCCTTGATGGAGTATTCCTGGACCAAGATGTCCCACCGCACCCGTACCCACCTGCCCTTCCTCTCTCTTTTCCAGCGGCGCGTTATGATGGACATCCTCACCCACATAACCCAGGAAACGGCCTACCGGGGGGTTATGGGCGAAGAACTGGGCTGGGGCGCCTGCCGCACGTTGCTTAGGTCCGGTTTGGCGGCGGGTTTCCTGGAACCTATTTCCCCCAGCGTCTACCAGATTCACCCCGCCCTTCCCCGGTTTTTGGGCTCCAAGCTGGGACGCCAGCTACGGGCCGGCGCCGTCAGCAGTCTCGAGTCTGAGTTTATTCGCGTCTATGCCGACACTGCCGACTACTTTATGGAGTCTCTATACGAAAACCAGGACTCCGGCGCCACTGCCGTCCTGGCGGAAGAAGGGAACCTGAACCAGAGCCTGGGGCTGGCCCTGGAAGCCAGGCAATGGGACGACGCCCAGCTGATCCTTCAGCCGCTGGCACAGGTGTACCGGATGCAGCGGCGTATCCCCGAATTGCGAAGGCTGCGTGGTCAACTCCTGGAGGGGATTGGCGGTACGGCCGATGCTGCGGTGGAAGTGGGCGCCATTGATCTCTGGTTGTACCTGCTGGGAACCGATGTCAGCGAGTCCGTGGAACAGCGGGAAGTTGGCCGCGCTCTGGAATTGAACCAGCAGCTTTCCGATTATTTGACCGCCCAACAGGACGCTGACACCGACCCGAGGGTCGCTTCCGTGTATCACCAGTTCGGCGCCATTGCCCTGCTGTACCGCAGGCTCGATGAGGCTGCAGGATGGTTCCAGCGTTCACTCGACATCATAGAGAGCGGTGAAGACCGGTCGGCGGTGGCCGACGACTATTTCGCTCTTGGTCAGGTGCGTCAGTACCAGCGTCTCTATACCGAGGCCAAGGAGTTGTACAGTAAGGCCCTTGATATTCACCAGCGCCTTCCCGATGAGGAGGAAATGGTCAAGGATTATCGGGCCCTGGGCATGGTTACCCAGCTGAAGTTCGAGCACAAAGAAGCCGAAAGCTGGTATCACCGGGCGCGGGATATGGTAGAAGAGCACCGTGACGAGGAAACTGCCGTGCTGGTCTACCACGAGTTGGGAACTGTGTGCCATGCCCAGTACAACTTCGATGAGGCCAAGAGTTGGTATCAGCAGGCCCTGGGCCTCAGTGACCGCTTGGGCAACCAGGCGCAAATGGCGACCGAGCTTCACTACCTGGGTTTACTCGAGCAGGACCGGGGCATAGTTTACGAAGAAGCCGAGGAGTGGTTCCTGGCCGCCCTGGAACGAAAAGAG
Source organism: Dehalococcoidia bacterium (assembly GCA_034428635.1). Classification (GTDB taxonomy): domain Bacteria; phylum Chloroflexota; class Dehalococcoidia; order Lucifugimonadales; family UBA3495; genus Bin22. The sequence continues at coordinate 96,065 of DAOUHR010000156.1, read as the reverse complement.
GAGTTGGGTGACCGCCGGGGCGCAGGCGACGAGTGCCGCCAGCTTGGAGTTCTGTTCCATGAGCAGAAGCTCTATGATCAGGCAGCGAACTGGTACCATCAAGCCCGGGAAATATTTGAGGACACAGGCGACGTCCAACGGGTAGCCCGGACCTACGGGCAGTTGGGCATGGTCGCTGAAGAGACGGACGATATCCCCGGCGCCCTGGAGTGGACAGCCCGCACCTACCAACTGGTCACGGAGTACGATCTTCCGGTGATGGTGCAGGTAAAGGCCCACTTGGCCCGCCTGCGAGACAAATACGGCGAGGAGAACTTTGCCAGTTGGTGGCTAAACTTTACCGGCGACGAAGCCCCCGCGGATTTGGATGTCGATACCAGTGGTATTCTCTAGTCCGTATTTCGGAAAGAAATTCATATAGCAAGACTGCAAGGTTTTCCAGTTTCTGAGGTAGCCAACCGGAACAATAACCCAAGAATGGGCTTCCCCTACATCAGGTTAGATTAGGAGGCATGAAATGGCAGTAGGCAGGATCGAAATTACCTCCCGTCAACCCTTCGCCAATGGCGAGTCCTTTGGTGACATAGGTCCGTATGAACAGTTGGACGGCACGGTTTATTTCGCCGTAGATCCGGTGAACGCCTTCAATGAAACGGTCACGGACCTGCGCCTGGCGCCTCGCAGCAACACCGGAGAGATCCACTTCTACTCCGACTTCAGGATTTTGAAGCCCGTGGACCAGGACAAGGGAAACGGCAGGCTGTTCTTTGACATTCTCAACCGCGGCAGGGGGCCGTGCCTGCGCAATTTCAATAACGCCCCTGACCTGGCGCCGGATGTTCCGCTGGAGGCAGGCAATGGCTTCCTGATGCGCCAGGGCTACACTGTTGCTTGGTGCGGGTGGCAGCATGACGCCCCAGACGTGCCGGGTGTCCTCCGGCTGTATCCGCCTGAAGCCCGGAACACCGATGGCACCCGAATCACGGGAAATCTGGTGGTCACCTTCGTGCCCAACGAACCAATAAACGAGGTATTCGTTTCCGACCGCAATCACAGGCCCTATCCTTCCAACAACCTGGAAGACTGGGACTCTTTTATGACCGTTCAGGAACACGAAGATGGGCCGGAGACGGTGATTCCCAGGGAACAATGGCGGTTTGCCCGGATGAACGACGGGCAGGTGGTTCCCGACGCCAATTATGTATACAAGGAATCCGGGTTCGAGCCTGGCAAGGTTTACCAGGTAATCTATTCCACGACGGGCGCGCCCATTGTGGGCGCCGGGTTGCTGGCAACCCGTGAACTGGCCTCATTCCTCCGCCACGGTACGGCAGATGAGGGAAACCCCTGTGCCGGTTCCCTTGAGTTTGCTTACAGCTTCGGCTCTTCGCAGAGCGGCCGCTTCCTGCGCGACCTGCTTTATTACGGCCTGAATTATGATGAGCAGGGTCGCCGGGTTTTTGACGGGTTGATTCCCCACGTCGCCGGCGCCAAGCACGGGGAGTTTAACCAACGCTTTGCCCAGCCTTCCAGCCAGGCCAGCCGCAGTCCTAACAATATGTTTCCCTTTAGTGACCTTGAACAGACCGACCCGGTGACGGGCAAGACCGACGGGGTTTTGACTCGCTCTGCTGCCCAGGGTCCCTTACCCAAGGTTATGAACACCTATACCTCCTCCGAGTACTGGGGCGGCGGCGGCGCTATGGTCCATATCGACATTACAGGCTCCCGCGACCTGGAAGTGCCTGAAGAGGTGCGGATCTATCACTTTGGCGGCGCCCAGCATCCCCTGGGCACTCCTCACCTGCGAGACAGCGACCCCGCCAATGGCAGCAAGGGCCAGCAGCCCTTTAATTGTCTCGATTACCGGCCCTTGCTCCGGGCGGCCCTGGTGAACCTGGACCGCTGGGTTACCAACGGAACGCCGGCGCCGGCCAGCCAGCACCCTCGCCTGGATAATGGTACTGCGGCAGACCCGGACGCGGTATCTACGTCATTGCGCAGCATTCCGGGTGTAAACACTCCTGATCCCTATCGTTTGTTCCGCCGCATGGATTTCGGGCCCGAGGCCGGGGTTGCCACCAACGTACCGGCCGTCATGGGTGAGCCCTATCCCCTTCTGGTTCCCTCAGTGGACGAGGACGGCAATGAACAGTCGGGAATCCGGCTACCCTTGACCACCGTTCCCCTGGCGACCCACACCGGTTGGAACCTGCGGCACGCTGAAATAGGGGGTGAAGGCCAAATCCTGTCATCGGGCGGCGCCACCGGCGGGACGCTGGCTGGCTCCACGATTCCTTTCCCCGCCACCCGCGCCGACCGGGAGGCTACCGGAGACCCCCGGCTTTCCATCGAAGAAAGGTATTCTTCCAGGGAAGATTATCTGGAGAAGATACGGGCGGCTGCCGAGGACCTGGTCAGCAAGGGCTACGTCCTTGCCGAAGACGTAGAATTGTTGGTATCCCAGGCGTCTGAACATTATGTGGAGTTGACCAGCCGGGTTCCGGAAGCCCAGGCAGCGGATAACTAATCCTCCTTAAACGAGGGCCCATACCCGGGAGAGACCTATGGACAAGACCACCAGCTTGCTAAGCAAGTATTCGTGCAGCCTGGCCTTTGAGGACCTGGACACGGACACCGTTCACCAGGTGAAGCGCACGCTGATCGATACCCTGGGGTGCGCTATGGGCGGCTACCTGTCGGAACCTGCCAAGATTGCTCGTTCCCTGGCGGGTTCAGTTACCGGCAGTCCTTCGGCCCGGGTTCTTGGGACCCGAAGCTACAGTTCACTGGATATGTCCGCCTTCGCCAACGGATGTATGATCCGGTACCTCGACTGCAACGACTCCTATTTCTCGCCGGGCGGAGGCCACCCCAGCGATATGATTGCCGCCGTCCTGGCTGTGGCGGACGCATATGGCCGTGGCGGCCGCGACGTGATCACGGCTACCGCCTTGGCCTATGAAGTGTTTTGCCGCCTTTCGGACCAGGTGGTTACCGGCGACTACGGGTGGGACCAGGGCATGTTCAGCATCTTGGGGGCCACCTGCGCAGCCGGGGCTCTGATGCGGCTGGATCAGGAGCGGATTGCCCATGCCATTTCCCTGGCCCTGGCGCCGAATCTGCCGCTGGGAGTTACTCGGACTGGCGAACTGTCCATGTGGAAGGGCTGCGCCACCGCCAGCGCCACCCGTGCCGGAATTTTTGCCGCCCAACTGGCAGCCGAAGGCATGTCCGGGCCCGGCGAACCCTTTGAGGGCCAGCGGGGTCTGTGGGAACAAGCAGGGGTTACCCAAGAGGTTACCCTGGAAGAATTTGGCGGTAACGGCAATCAATTTCTGGTAAATGATACTGCTTTCAAATTCTATCCCTCCCAGATACACACTCAGGCCCCAATCGGCTTGGCCGTGGACCTTCATGGCAGGGTCAAGGTCCAGGATATCGAGTCCATAACCATCGAGTCCTACCGCTCAGGAGTCAGTAGTCCTGATACCGAACCCGAGAAATGGGATCCCAAGACCAGGGAAACTGCCGACCACAGCATACCGTTTCTGGTGGCAATGGCCCTTCAGGACGGAGCTGTCACGCCTGGCAGCTTTACTCCACAGCGAATCGCCGATCCTTCCCTCCGTACGCTTATGTCCCGGATGACTATGACCGAAGGGCCCGGTTTCACTGAGAAGTATCCGCAGCAATATAACTGCCGGATTGTGGTGACCACTTCGGGGGGAGAAAAGTGCGAAGCCAGCACATCCTATCCCAAGGGCCATAAAAACGATCCTCTGAGCGACCGGGAAGTGGACCAGAAGTTCACCAACCTGGCCTCTGCCGTCTTGTCGGAGCAGCAGTGTTCCGAGGCGTTGCAACTGCTCTGGTGCATGGAAGATGCACCAGATCTGAGTCTGCTATTGGAAGCCGTGGAAGTCTAGGGAACGCGGTGCATTTGGCTTTAGCATGGCATTAAACTCCGGATACGACTTTCGCGCCCTGTTTGCGAGCCAGGTGTGCCTCCCCGCGGGGGAAATAGACCTGCAGCGGACGGCCCTCTTTTTGGCAGGCGAAGAGTACCCCGACCTGGACGCAGATCATTTCCTGGCCCGCATGGACGATATGGCCTCTGAAGTAAGGTCACTGGCCGGCGATGGCGCCGAGAAGGATACGTTGGCCAGGATCTTAAACCACTATTTCTTCGATTCTAAGGGGTTTTCCGGCAACACCGGGGACTATTACGATCCCGACAACAGTTTCCTGAACCGGGTAATGGAAACGGGCATTGGTATTCCTATAACCTTGTCAGTCATTTACCTGGGGATGGCTTCGCGGCTGGGACTAAACTGCCAAGGAGTTGGGATGCCCGGGCATTTCCTGGTAAAGATAGAAGAACTGGACCTGTACGTAGATTCTTTTCACGGTGGACAACTTCTTTCGTCTGGGGACTGCCGGCGACTCGCCGAGCAACTTTTTGGGTCGAACCTGGAATGGAATGAGCGGTTCCTGTCTCCTACTCCGGCCATCTCGATCCTTGCGCGAATGCTCAACAACCTGAGAATAATATATACACAACGAAGAGACCTCGTCAGGCTGGTAGGCGTACTGGAGCGAATGCTGCTCATCGAACCATCTAACGTGGCGCTGTGCCGAGATTTGGCGATCTGCCACGTTCAGCAGGGCGACAACGCAGCCGCAGTGCGGTCGCTGGAAGAATTGATCAGCATTTCCACCAGTGAGAGGGATGTGGCAACTGCTCGTGACTTTATCGAGAACATTCTTCGTGGCGGGTAGTTTGGGAGTCCGTCCGCCCTGCAATCCAATTGGGCTTGGGTTTCGTAGTTCTGAGAGTATGGCCCGTCTACTCCAGGCATCGGGAGAGTAACGGTGACTGACTACCAGATCCTGGAAGACCAGGAACTGCTAGTTCGAATCGCTTCCGGAGAGAAGGATGCCCTTGAGGCCATATACGAGCGGTATTCGTCGGCGGTTTACTCTCTGGCCAGGTACATGCTTCGCTCTGAAGCTGTGGCTGAAGAAGCAACACAGGATGTGTTTCTTAACATCTGGCTTAAGGCATCCAGCTACAACTCGTCCCGGGGACAACCCAAGACATGGATAATGAGCGTTGCTCACCACAAGATTATCGACGTCATCAGGTCCCGGCGAAGGGCTGAAGCCATTTCCGATCCCAAGGAGTACGAGACCCTGGACCTGCTGCCCTCCGCACAAATCGGCACGGACGAAACCGTCGTAAGGAACCTTGAAGCCGAGCGGGTCCGCCGAGCCCTTGAACGGCTGCCCGCGGCCCAGCAGGAGGTTGTCACTCTTGCTTATTTCAGCGGTCTGTCTCAATCGGAAATCGCTGCCAGGCTTGGGCAACCCCTCGGCACGGTCAAGACCAGGGCCAGGTTGGCCTTGCAGAAACTTCGGGAAGAATTGCGGCAAGATGACGATGAATGAGCAGCCAAGGTCATTTCCTCTGGAGCATCCGGAAGACATTTTGGAAGCCTTTGCCCTCGGGACCCTGGAGGAAGGGGAACGAGACGAGGTAGAGGCACACTTGGATGCCTGTCCTCATTGCTCCAGCCTGCTCGCCGAATTCGAGGAAGCTTCGGTCTTGTTGGCGGGCGCCGTGGCACAGTTAACGGTCCCCGCTGGTTTGCGCACCAGGGTGATGACAGCAGTTGACGCCTTGCCACCGGTTTTCGTTCCTCGTGCTGAGGGTGATGCCTCTTCTCCGGCTCCGACAGACTCGGCATCCCGCTTCACCTTCAGCAGTTTTGCTTTGCCTTTGGCCGCCACCCTGGTTATCGGCTTGCTGACCGCATCGTTGATAATGAATGTCGTTACCACAAGTCGACTGAATTCCCTGGAACAGGAACGTCTGGAAACCAACGCTAGGCTGGAAGGCCTGGAAATGGGTCATGCTTCAGCAAGTGCGGGTATCGCCCAGCTGGCCGTCGAAAATCACCAGACCGATTCAGCGTTAAAGCAAGTCATGGAAACCAGCTATCTGATGGCCAGGCCGTTCACCCAGCCTTTGCTGCTGCTGCCAACCAACGGCGGCAGTGATTCGGAGGGAGTGCTGCTGGTCACCAACGATGGTAAAAAGGCAATTTTGATGCTTGCCAATATGGAGCAGCCCCAGCCCTCTCAGTCTTACCAGGTGTGGTTGTCGCGCAACGGGCAACACCTTCCAGTGGGCCGTATAATGGTAGATTCCACGGGATGGGGAACGATGGCAGTAAACCCGCCTGAACCGCTCTACGGTTATGACTGGATGAACTTGACAGTGGACAAGCCAGATGCGGAAGTGGGTGCCGGTGGCGAGATGGTCCTCCAGACCAGAATTATTTCGCCAGCAGCCCAATAGTTCCGCTCGAAGGGGCACACGAAAGTGAAGTCACAAGATTATTTCCCACCGGGGTCTTCCAGGCCGAACCCTTTGGTCGTTGGCGCGGACGATCTGACTTGCGAAATCTGCGGCTCGCAAATGGTGCAGCGGCAGTGCAAAATTAGCTGCCCAAACTGCGGATTCACGCGGGATTGCTCTGATCCGTAGCCGGAGTTCGGTTACCCCTCCCCTGTATCTTCAGTATTGTTCCAGTTGCCACTTCTGCTATACTTGGCACAAAGTACCGGCTGAGCATGTTGGCGGGCATCTGGTTGCTACCAATCTGGCGAGTCGGTGCAAAAAACTCTTTTGAATGGAGTGTGATGCTATGGGAATCAACATCAAGGGAATCGGCCATGTTGGTATCCTGGTTTCCGACTTTGAGCGGTCTTTCAAGTTTTACACCGAAGTCCTGGGGTTGAAGGTAACCAACCACCGCAAGCGTCCCAACGGCGCCGAAACTGCTTTCCTGCGTTTTGACGAGACCCATCACGACGTCGTAATTGCCAGCGCCCCGGAAGGTGTGGATGTTTCTGAGGCCGTCCCCGCCAACGCCCGCCTGGTGCAGCAGATTGCATTCCAGGTGGAAGACCGGGACGAATTCATGCGCGCTCTAGCTCACCTGCACCGGAACGGCGTCAAGATCGTAAACGGCCCCACCACCCACGGCATCGAAAGCGACAATAACATCTACGGCAGCGGCAGTCGCTCCTTTTACTTCTGCGATCCCGACGGCAACCGCCTGGAAATCTTTACGGACGGTATGAAGGTCAGGAACGGTGAGCGCTTCCCAAGCCTTGATTACCTGGAGGATTTGGAAGACTTCATGCGTACCCAGCGGGGCGTTGAAGTCTAGTCAATCCTTTTAAGCACATCGTCGGAAGAACGGGCCCCTCGATTGAGGGGCCCGTTTTTTATGGTGATCCCAGCGATTCTAGCTACTGGATGGCCACCATTCCGGATAATCCCTTAACCGCAACCACCGGAATAGCTGAGGTTGTGCCTCAACGGCCAGTCTCATGGCTTCGAGGACGGGTTCGCGGATGGACTCATGGGCCTGGCGGGATGAACGCAGCTTGAAGAGGTGGTAGCATTCTCTCAGGTTCATTTTCGACAGGACACGCCGATAATGTCCGTGGGTCACCAGGTATTGGGCCACCGGCGGAGAGACCTGGACGATCTCGTCAAAACCCCATGCCGACAGTTGCATGGCTGAGCGGAACTCGTCCTCTAGACCTGCCTCAGTCAGCAGGTCGGGCACTTTGTAACCCAGGTGAACGTTGAGGTTCTGGGGAAAGTAGGACTGCATCCGGTGGCGCTTGAATTCCCGGTATGCGCCGTAGTCCATGACGAACTCAAAGGTGTAGTCCACCAGTTCAAACTCCCTGATGGCCGAGTCGTGGTCTCCCAGGTTCTCCATCAGCGTGTCCGTAAGCTGGTACTTTTCTTCCTGGCGCATCTCCTGTGCCCGCTGAAGGGCGCTGTCGTAGCTGTCCAAGAATTGGCGAAAGAGGATGGCAGCGGTCAGTTTTTCTTCGGCCTGCGGGTCGAAGCCCACCAGCCGTACCGAAACTGGCGCCGCTGATTGAACTGCAGGAACGTTAAGCCCAAGCTGCCAGTCCCGTTGCAGGTCACTCTCCAGAAATGCGCTGCGGTCCGCATATTTTATGAGCGTTGGCGTTATGAGACGTCCCTGTTCCCGAATTTGCTCTCCCAAGAGTCGTTCTTCGGCTAGACCCGACGACATTAGCTTGGAAATTGCGTGCTCCAGCACCCGGGCATTGGCTGTCACTCCAACGTTAGTCAGCGTTGCAGCCGGAAGGGCCGACCGGCAGGCGTCGGTCGCCAGACGTCTAAGCCGGAGGTTGTAGGCGCTGGTCCGCTCTCCATCCCGTTGTTGACGGACTTTCTGCAAGTATTTCATGCAACCGTCCAGCATTCGGTGGTAGCTGGCGAACAGGCCTTGGCAAGTGGACTGATAAGCAGCTTTCACGTGTGGATTCGCTTCGAGCTCTTGTGGGACATGAAAGTAGTCCGAGGGCATGACCTGATAGCGGGAGGATTTCTCCGTGTAGGATGCCAGGCGGTTATCTTCCAGGGAATCGCACGCCAGCCGGGAGATATTCTCCACCGCCAGGTGTACGACCGCGTGCTCCGCTACTGAAGCGTGACCATAGCCCAGCACCCAGCGTTCATGAAAGTCGGCGGCCTTTTCCCTGCTGACCTCCTCAGCGATTTCGTCGAATGGTTCTTCTCGCCGAGAGGTCATCGCGAAAGTAACCGCGATCTGCTCCTCGGTCAGCTCATGCGCGTCCAATGGGTAAATGCGCGGAGCATGAAGTGTGGACTGAAATTTCTGCATGGGGTCAACTCCTGCCGGACAGTTTACCCTATCCGTGAAGTTTTACCCATTTTGTTGGAGGTCATGAGGGGTTTTTCATTTGCCTCAGATAAACGATTCGAGACTAAAGCAACAAGTTAATCGGCTTCTCCAGCAGACCCTTCACTTCAACCAGGAAGCGGGCTGCCTCGGCTCCGTCGGCTACCCGGTGGTCGGTGGACAGGGTGGCCTTCATCACCCGGCCTACTGCCAGCTGGCCATCGCGGACCACGGGCTGCTCCTTGACGGTGCCCACGGCCAGCACCGCGGCGTGGGGCGGGAAGATAATGGCCGCAAAACTGTCCACGTCGAACATACCCAAATTGCTGATGCTGAAAGTGGTGCTGCTGTATTCCTCATTGCTCAGCGACCCGCTGTTAGCCCGCGCTACCAAGTCCTTGCTTGCTACGGCAATCTCAGTCAGCGACTTGTTGCCGCAGTCGCTGATGCCTGGGACTATCAGGCCCGATTCCAGAGAAATGGCGATGCCAATGTTGATGGAGTTATGGAACTGTAGATGGTCTTCCCGGAAAAAGGCATTAAACTTGGGGTACCGGCCCAGCGCAATTGCACTGGCGCGCACAACCAGGTCATTGACGCTGACACGGGCCTCTGAGGGGAGGGCTTCGTTAATCTCCTGGCGCAGCGCCATTGCCTTATCCATGTCGATGTCTGCGGTGACGTAAAAGTGTGGGGCCTGCCGCTTGCTGTCCACCGTTACCCTGGCAATTGCCTGGCGCATTCGGGAAAGTTCTACCCGCACTGTGTCTGAACCTGCCACCTCTCCCGCCATCGGCAAGGCGGCGGCTTCAGGCGCAGTCTCCGCAACGGAGCTGACAGTTACCGGGCTCTCAGGCGTTACAACCTCTTCATCAGCCGCTGTGAATTGCAGAACATCCTGCTCGACTATCCGGCCGTCCGGGCCAGTGCCACTGACCCGGCCTAACTCGATTCCACGTTCTCGGGCCAGCCTGCGAGCCAGAGGGGATGCCTTGACCCAGCCATCAGACTGGGCGCCATCACCCGATGGCACGTACTCCAGCACATCCTTCTCTACGATTCTGCCACCCGGACCCGTGCCAGCAACATGAGAAAGATCTATTCCCCTTTCCCTGGCCAGCCGGCGAGCAATAGGAGAGGCGCGGACCTCCCCATCCTGCCTGGCGGCGGTGGCTGCAACAGCCTGAACGGTATCGGAGTCTACTTCAGGTGCGGAAGCTTCCTGGAGCGCTTCAGGCGTTTCGGCAGGTTCCTCACGAACGTCCTCTCCCGGCTCGGCGATAATCGCAATAGCGTCGCCCACTGCCACCGGAATGCCCTCCTGGGCTACCTTGCGGTGGAGGATGCCGCCAGTATAGGCCTCGAATTCGACTGTGGCCTTATCGGTCTCTATGTCGGCAATAACCTCGCCCCTGGCCACATCTTCGCCTTCCTGCTTGTACCAGCGTACTACGGTGCCTTCCCGCATATCGTAGCCCATCTTGGGCATAACAATGGTGGTTGCCAACTCTGCCTCCTGGGTGTTTCATTCACCGGAAAGGGCTGCTACATGTGGACTGGGCGACCTTCCGCTGCCATCGCAGCCTCTTTGATTATCTCAGAAATCGTGGGGTGTGCGTGAACCAGCCATCCCAATTCCAGGGTGGTGCCTTCCAGCAAGCGAGTAATGGCAAGCTCCCCCAGCAACTCGGTTACTTCCGGACCCACAAGGTGTGCGCCCAGAATTTCGCCGTACCGGGAATCCACTACCAGCTTGATCATCCCGTCGGTCTCCCCCATGCCCATGGCCTTGCCGTTGGCCTGAAGGTTGAATTTTCCAATCTTCACGTCGTGGCCTGCTTCCACGGCCTGCGCTTCGGTCAAACCAAAGCTGGCAATCTGGGGCTGGCAGTAGGTGGCCCGAGGCATCATTATGTAGTCCAGGGGCTGGGGCTCCTGCCCTGCAATGGCCTCCGCGGCCACGGTTCCCTGCGCCGAAGCTACATGAGCCAGGGCCAGCTTTCCCGTGACGTCGCCAATGGCGTAGATACCCGAAACATTGGTAGCCATAGTGTCGTCCACCTGGATGTATCCGCTCTCCGCCGCCACGCCCAAAGACTCCAAACCCAGGTTTTCACTGTTGGCCTGGACACCGATGGCCACCAGGACCTTGTCGCAGGCCAGAGCTTGTTCGTTTCCGCCTCTGGACACGGTGACTTGAAGCTTGCCGCCACTACCGTAGGAAACTCCTGTGACGCCAGCTCCAGTGAAGATATTAATCCCATGCCTGCCGAAGGACCGTTCTATCTGGCGACTTATCTCCTGGTCTTCGCTTGGGGCCAGCCTGGGCAGTAACTCGACTATGGTGACATCAACGCCGTACATCCGGTACAGGTAGGCGAACTCCAGGCCAATTGCCCCACCGCCTACTATTACGATGGAATCGGGCAGGTTGGCCAGGACGATGGCCTCCTTGCTGGTGATCACCTTGTCTCCGTCGACCGGCAGCGAGGGGACGGAACGGGGCCTGGCTCCCGTGGCGATGACAATGTTCTTTGCCTGAAGCCTTTGACTATTGGGAGAGACCTCTACGACGCCGTTGCCTCGTAGAGTGGCCTCGCCGGTAATGTGATCCACCTCGTTCTTGCGCAGCAGGTAGGACACGCCCCGTACATTGCGTTCCACGACCTTACGGCTGCGGTCGATGGCTATTGAATAATCGGCGGAGAAGTTATCGAATCTGAGCCCGAACTCTTCAGCCCGCCTAAAGTAGGAAACAACCTCTGCATTTCTGAGCAGGGCCTTGCTGGGAATACAGCCCCAGTTGAGGCAGACTCCGCCCAAAGCTTCCCTTTCCACCACGGCACACTTCAGGCCCAGCTGGGCAGCCCTGATGGCAGCAACATAACCGCCCGGGCCTGCCCCAATTACGACCAGATCGTATTCCCCGTCCATTACCACCTGCGCAGGTACAAGAATGGCCCGATTATAACCACCGATAAACTGCCTAACAAGTTCGACAACCAGGGGTTACCGATATCGGGTTACCCTTTAGTTGTCCCCCAAAACTATAAAATCACTCTCAAACGTGCTAACATTGCTGGAGTAATTCAGTATTCAGGGGGAAAAATGGGATTCGGGCCTATCGGATTGCCCCAGGTTCTAATAATTCTGTTAATTGTACTGTTGATCTTCGGAGCAAAGCGGTTGCCCGAGATTGGCTCGTCGCTGGGTAAAGGTATCAGGAGTTTCAAGAGTTCAGTGACTGGGGAGGAAGAGGCCAAGCCTACAACGGTTAATAGCGAGTCTCCAGACTCAGTGGATGACAAGAAGTGATCCCATTGCTCACCGGCTTCTCAATTCAAGGACGGCGCGCCAAGCCGTCCTTTTTCATTGCCCCTCCGGCAGGGACGTCATTTCCCTCCGGGACCGTTGTCGCCCCCTTCCAGCCAGCCAGGCCAGCAATATCCCCACTTCGTACAGGGCCAGTAAGGGGGCCGCGACCAGCGTCTGGTTAAGAGGGTCAAAAGTTGGCGTGATGATGGCGCCTAGGATGAAGGCGATTACCACCCAGTATTTCCTGAATCTTGAGAACATCCTGGCGGTTACTATGCCCAGCTGTCCCAGCAGGTACATTATCACCGGCGTTTCGAAGGACAGGCCCATCCAGAAGTGCAGCCGGAGCATCACGTCCACGTAGTTGCTTATTCTGATCAGGGGATCTGCCACCCCACCGCCAAAGGTTAGCAGGAAGGGCAGGGCCCGTGGCGTTAGCACATAGTAGGCAAAGGCCAGCCCACAGAAAAAGGCCAGCAGGGCGCCGGGCATGAAAAGCAGCAGGTACCGGCGCTCCGATACGGTTAAACCCGGAGCAACGAACCGGATGACCTGGTAGAGAATTACGGGCAGCGCCAGCATGAATCCGCCCACAAGGGAGACCTTGACGCTGGTGGAAAGTAGTTCGGCGACCTGGGTAGCGATGAGATTGACGCCTTGGCCGTCGTTGACTTCCTGGGCCGGACGTTTCAACAACTCCACTACGTCCGTCCAGAAGAAGAACGCTACCATGGCGCCGATTACCAGGGCCACCAGGCAGATGAAGATGCGCCGCCGCAATTCCCCGAGATGTTCAATGAGCGTCAGTTCACGACTGCTGCTCATTTCCGTCTCCAGTTCCGGAGGTTGGGACTGCTCCCGTGGGGGGCGGAGCAGGGGACTTGGACGCCTGTTCTTTGGCTTGTGGCGAGTCCGGACGCCTCTGATCACTCAAGTCTGTGGCAGCTGTCAACTCATTGACACTGCGTTTTACGTCCCCGACCAACTTTCCTGCCGTACGGGCCATTTCTATGGCCTTGGCCGGCCCCATCACCAGGAACGCGATCAGGAAGATGACGGCGAGTTCCAGCATTCCCACGCCAAAGACGTTCATGGATATACCTCGCTGCCGTCTCGGAACGGGCAGAATCCCAAACATCTTGAGCCCACCGTCGCGGGAAGCTCGGCCGGCGGTAGGTATCCCAACTCCCGCAGCATTTCCATCATCCGGCAAAGGGGAAGGCCAACCACATTGGTGTAGCACCCTCCCTGCAGAGTTGCAGGCCGAAAAACGGTGTCCTGAACCGCATAGGCGCCGGCCTTGTCCATGGGCGTGCCCGAAGCGATCGAAGTCTCCATTTCTTCGTCGGTGAAATCGCGCATAACGATTTCGGCCGTCATATGGTCCGTCAGTTGCTGCCCGGTGGAAGCGTTTACCACGGTGAGGCCGGTAGTAACCTGGTGTTCGGTTCCCCGCAATTCCAGCAGCATCCGGCGCGCGTCGTCTTCATCCTCGGGCTTACCAATGGATCGCCCATCCAATACCACTGTACTGTCGGCGCCGATGACATGCCCTTCGGTCAAATTTGTTGCAACCGTCATTGCCTTATCCCGCGAAAGGCGCCTGACCATATCCTCGGCACTTTCGCCATCCAGTGGTTCCTCCGGAGCGTTGGATGGTTCCACTACGAAGTCCAGACCCAATTCAGTCAGCAGTTCCCGACGTCGGGGCGAACCGGAAGCGAGAATCAGGGTCGGCAGTGTTTGTTTCAACTGCAGTACTGCCACACATTCCACATGGTGGGTCTGAGGAAACATATCCAGGGGCTGAATGTGGTCTACAGAATAGTCCTCTGCGCAAAGGACCTTGAGATCTCTAGCCAAGGTCTCCGGGTCGCAGGAAACATAGACCAGGCGGGGCGGCCGCAGGGAAAGCAGCTTTTCGAGGGCAGAGGTCTGGCATCCTGCCCTGGGAGGATCAAGGATTACAACGTCGGGGGCCTGAGGCAGGTCGGCCAGGATTTCCTCGGTCTTGCCCAGCAGGAACTGCACATTGTCGATGCCCGTCGCATTTTCCCTCGCGTCTGCTACCGCGGCGGATGACTCCTCTATGGCGTAAACCTGCTTGACAAAGGGGGCCAACAGCACGGCGAAGGTCCCTACGCCGGTGTAAGCGTCCAGCAAGACCTCTTTGCCCGACAGGCTGACAGCTTCGCGCACGACTTTAATCAAACGGGAGGTTTGGTCGATGTTGACCTGAAAGAAGGAGGGTGAGGCCACTCGGAACTCCCGATTATCTACCGACTCTTGGTAGTGCTTCTGCCCAGTGGGGACGGCAACCTCTGTATTTTTCAGTGGTGGCTGAACCAGGAAATCTCCGGTATCACGGCCGGCGCGGACGGCAAGCTGGGTGGTCTCGCCGCACCGGTCCTGCAGTTTATCCAAAATGTGGTTAATCCCCTCGTGCATCAACATGCAACGGTCAATGCGTACGAACCTGCGCGTCTCCCGGTTCACAAAACCCAGATCGCCGCCCCTGCCCACCGTAAACCTGGCGTGGTTCCGGTATCCATATTCGGCGGGAGATGGCAACGTGTCCAAGACTTTGATGCATTGGAGGCTGCCTACCCGTTTCAGCGCATCTACCACTTTTTCGCGCTTGTTTGTCAATTGTGCGTGGTAGTTCAGATGTTGCCATTGGCAGCCGGTGCATTGTCCGTAATACTGGCAAGGCGGTTCAACCCGGTCGGGAGAAGGGGACAACACCTTGACGACTCGAGCAGCCACGTACTTTCGCCGTATCCTGACTACCTCGGCCAGCACTGACTCGCCCGGGATTCCACCCAACACGAAAATGTCCTGCCCTTCGTGGCAGGCCATAGCTTCGCCAAGGCGCCCCCAAGACGCCAGGTACAGTTCTATCTCTTGGCCTATGCTTAAATTCTGCTGAACCAATTGATCACCTGTTCACACTATAAACCAAGGGACTGCCTTTATCCAAGAAAGGTTGCACTGGAAGAGTTTCTCGCAATCTGGTTGGACAGGCTTAAAGGGCGATGGAAAGCCTGAATTCAGACTGGATGATTCAGGTTGACCGGAATGGAATGCAAAAGCTAAACTGGATGAAGTCCATCCGTGGTGAATTGATAGCTTTGCCATTGTTCAGGCAAACGGAAGGATAGAAGCAATTTAGTGGGGGAATAAAGGTTCCCCGGAGGAACAAATGCCGGAACCAATGGACGTTAATGAAAACACGTGGGTGGATCAAGTTGAGGGATCCGATCTGCCCGTATTGGTAGATTTTTGGGCCGAATGGTGCGGCCCCTGCAAGATGATTGCTCCCGCAGTCCACGACCTTGCCCTGGACTATGACGGCAAGCTCAACGTGGTGAAGGTGGATGTGGATAACAACCCGAGCATCGCGATGAAGTACGGCATCCGCAGCATTCCGGCGCTCATCTTTTTCAAGGATGGGCAGCCTGTTGACCAGATAGTCGGAGCAGTCCCCAAGGGCGCACTGAAGCGGAAGATTGATTCCGTATTGGAAAGTTAGCGACCGTCTCCTTACCCACTGGGGAAGGGTATCAGGGGAGTGGAAGGGGCCCGGTGGCTCTTGCGGACTTCAAATCCGTTGTGCCTCGTGAAGAGCGGGGTAGGTGGGTTCGACTCCCTCGCACTCCCGCCACCTTTCCTCGCAAGTATTGTTTGTCGAATGAGCCCGGTCGATGCATGGCCGGGCTTTTCACTTGGAACCTTGCCCAATTCTTTCAGAATCTGGATTGACCGGCAGGTCTGTTCCTCCCTTGTCATTTAGCTTGTCCGGGGTTAACGCGTCTGTTACCCTACCTATGCACTCGTCATGGGGTTCCAGATTCGGTGCGGAACCCTCCTCCAAATAAACAACCAATTCCCGGTCTTCTTCGAGGATTGCATTGGCCCAACGCGACGAAGTTCACGCATCTCTTTTCGTAACCTGCATCGTTGACCAGCTTTACCCCCAGGTGGGAGTGAGCGCAGTAAGGGTGTTGCGTAAACACGGTGTGGTCGTAGATTTTCCCGGAGACCAGACTTGCTGCGGTCAGCCCCTCTATAATTCCGGTTTCACGCAGAAGGCTCGCCAGTTGGCGAGGAGAGTTCTCGACAGCTTTTCTCTCAGCGATTACGTGGTCGTTCCATCCGGTTCATGCGCTGCAATGCTCAAGGTGTTCTATCTCGAGCTTTTTGCGGGAGATCCTGAGCTAGAAGAACGGGCTAACCAGCTGGCAGTCAAGGTCTACGAGTTTTCAGAGTTCCTGGTAAAGGTCCTGCATGTTGACGACGTAGGTTCCCATTTTCCCGCCAGGGCCACCTACCATTCCGGCTGCCATCTCCTTCGGGAAATGGAAGTGCGTCAGGAACCACTGAATCTCCTGGAACAGGTCGAAGGGCTTGAGCTTGTCCCGCTGCCCCAGTCAGATACCTGCTGCGGGTTCGGAGGCACCTTTTCCGTCAAGTACCCCCACATATCCCAGGGAATGATGGAAGACAAGGTGAGCAATGTTCTTTCAACCGGGGCGGACGTGCTGGTGTCCTGCGATATGAGCTGCCTAATGCACATAGGCGGTGGCCTGAGCCGTCAAGGGCATCAAGTTGACATTCGTCACATCGCCGAGGTACTGGAAGGCGTCCCCGACGAAGGAGGTCAATCTATTGGCTGAAGTCAAGACCCGCGACTTTGTTTCTGCTTCAGATGCTGCCATGCAGGACGCTAATTTGAGGCGCGCCCTGCGCCAGGTGGGTGGCGGGTTCAATGATGCCAGGCTGGATGCAATCGAAGAAGTCAGCTGGGAAGCCTGGGAAGAATGGCGGGAAGAGGCAAGGCGCATCAAGATTCACGCCCTGGAAAACCTGGACTACTACCTGGATTTGCTGGACAAGCGGGTAACTGAGGCAGGAGGACGTGTTCACTTTGCCCGGGATTCTGCCCAGGCCAATGCCATTGTGGCGGAAATTGCCCGGTCTCGTGGCGTGAAGATTGCCACCAAGAGCAAATCCATGGTGTCCGAGGAACTAGACCTGAACCATAGCCTGGAGGCCAGCGGGGTTGATGTCTTCGAGACTGACTTGGGCGAGTACATTATTCAGCTTGCCGGGGAAACTCCTTCTCACCTTGTGGCGCCCGCCCTGCACAAGACCAAGGAGCAGGTATCGGAACTCTTCCACCAGAAGCTTGGAGTCCCCCTGACCGATGATATTGAGGAAATGGCCCGGGTGGCGAGACAGGTACTTCGCGATAAATTCCTCACCGCCGATTTGGGGATCAGTGGCGCAAACTTCCTGATAGCCGAAACGGGAACGCTGGTGATCATCACCAACGAGGGAAACGGACGCCTGTGCACTTCAGCGCCCCGAATCCACGTCGGCATCACAGGAATGGAAAAAGTCATACCATCCCTGCAGGACTTGGCCGTGTTCCTGCGGCTACTTCCCCGCTCAGCCACCGGCCAGCGGCTTACCAGCTACGTCAGCATGGTATCCGGCCCCCGCCGAAGTGATGATGAGGATGGCCCGGAAGAGTTTCACCTGGTCCTGGTGGACAATGGTCGGTCCCGGCTGCTGGCGGATCCGGACCTGCGGGAAGCCCTCTATTGCATCCGCTGTGGCGCCTGCCTGAACATCTGCCCGGTCTACAGCAAGATTGGCGGCCACGCCTACGGTTGGGTCTACCCCGGTCCGATAGGTGCGATTGTTTCCCCGACATTGGTGGGTCTGAAAGAAGCCAAAGACCTTCCTCAAGCCTCCAGCCTCTGCGGCGCGTGTCGGGAGGTGTGTCCCATCAAGATCAACATCCCACGAATGCTGCTGCACCTGCGCCATCGGCTGGCTGAGAGCCCCGTGGAGACCGAGAATTCGACAACTACGGTTGAAAGACAGGCGGCCCAGGCGTATTCCTGGTTGATGAGCAACCCGGCTGCACTTACGGCCGCCACAAAAGTGGCGAGGCTGGCGCAGAAACCCTTCACGTCAAGCGGAAAAATCAACAAAAAGGTACCCCTCCCTCTGATTTCCAAGTGGACTGAGGGTCGTGACCTGCCGGCCATACCCCGCCGAACGTTCCACGAAATTTGGGCGCAAGACCTGGAAAACGAAGCTTAATTACGGAAACAGGTAGGCATATGGTCGAAAAACATTATTTGACGCCGCTGGGAGTACCCAAGGATGACTTCCTCGACCATGTGCGCAGAAGTCTCGGTCGCCTCCAGCCCCAGAAACCGGCCCCTTCCCACCCTCCCTTGACAGAAAATCGGGCCGAAATTGAAGCAAGAGCGGCGTCTGCAAGGCATCGCCTGGATGAAAGCCGGCCCGAACTGGCGGATCGCTTTGAGACAACGGCCAGGCTTCGTAATTGGAACGTTTTCAGGACCACTAATTTGGAAGAGGCAGTCGGTTACATTACGGACTTGGCGGGCAGGCTGGGTATTCCCAAGGCTGCCAGGGCGGACCAACCCGTGTTTGCCGAACTGGCGGTCGATTCAGCTCTACAGAACGCTGAAGTCGATTTATTTGTAGCGGCTCATGACGAGGAGGCCGATCGGCCGCGAGTCAGGGCACAGATAATTGAATCGGGGTTGGGAATTACGGGCGCTGACTATGCGGTGGCTGAAACGGGTTCAGTGGTTGTAATGCCCAGGAAGGGGCTGAGCAGGCTGGTTTCCCTGGTGCCGCCGGTGCACCTGGCAATTGTGCGTTCCGAAGATTTGGTAGAGAGTATTGACGATGTGTTCCTGTTTCGAAGGCTGGAATATCTTCGGAATGGGGGAGACATGGGAAGCTACCTGAACTTCATAACGGGCCCAAGCCGCACTGCAGACATCGAAATGAAGCTCGTGGTTGGGGTTCACGGCCCCAGGGAAGTCCACCTGGTGTTGCTGGCGTAGCGGCTGTTGATTCTGAAACGGTTTCGGAGGCGTGAATGCCCGTAAGGATTGGCTTTACCCAGTTCCGCAGGCAAATGCTTGAAAAGGAAATGGAGAACATCATGAGCCTGCTGCCGCAACTGGGAGTGGAGAAAGTGTACGTCACGGGAGATATGGTAACGGGGGATATCTCACCCGACAGCCGCATAGACCTGATCGTAGTACACGACAATGACGGAAATTTTGGGCGTCGGGCCGACTTCTTTTCATACCACTTAAGCAGCATGGTAGCGGTGGACTGCCAGGTATACACCCCACAGGAATTTGAAGAACTCCAGGATACGCTGCCTGCGCTGGTAACGGCGATCAAGCACGGAAGGGTGATTTACAGTGCCGAATAATCTGGCCGAAGGGTCAAGGTGGCTCAGGCAGGCTGAGCAAGACCTGCTGGACGCCCAATTTAACCGGGAAGGTCATCGGTATAATCTTGCCTGCTTCCTGTGCCAGCAGGCTGCGGAAAAGGCGGTCAAGGCCTACCTGTACCACCGGGGCGCCGAAGATGTCTGGGGCCATTCTCTGATTGATCTCTGCGAAGATGCGAAAATCTTTGAAATGTTCTTTGACACCGTCAAAAGCGAAGCCAGGCAGCTGGATAAGTATTACGAGATCACCCGTTACCCGGGCTTCCTTCCAGGCGGCATATGCTCCGAGGCTTTTGAGGATGCGGACGCGGAGCGGGCTCTCTTCCTGGGGGCCACCGTGGTTGACTTCGTTAAGGAGCGGCTTTCGTGACGGGAAGATAAGGAATTCTTCCATTTTGTAAGAGACGCACAGTACGGTCGGCAGTATCCTCCAGCAACTCTTCGGTACGGGCCAGGCTTCGCTCAAAACTCATGGGTCTGTCCGCAATGCACACTACCCCGGCTATGCCGTGCTGGTACAGTTCTTCATAGCCGTCCCCCAGGCTTCCCGCCAGTATTACCGTGGGAACCCCGTGAGGCGCCGCCTTCCTTGCCACCCCGACGGGGGCTTTGTCATAGATTGAAGAAAGATCCGCCCGCCCTTCCCCAGTAAGCACCAGGTCCGCTCCCCCGATATGTTCCTCGAAATTCAGCACTTCACACACCAGGTCGATACCGGACTGCAACCGACTGTTGGTGAAGGCCATTAGGCCGGCGCCCAAACCACCCGCTGCGCCAGCCCCGGGATGCTCCTCGTTCAGAAAATCTATTCCCAAGTCCCTGTGGGCTACCCTGGCAAAGTTGGCCAGGGCTCCATCCAGTTCCGCCACCATTTCCGGTGTTGCTCCCTTCTGCGGCCCGTAGATGGCGGATGCCCCCGTGGACCCGCAAAGGGGATTGGTAACGTCGGTGGCGCCAATAATGTTCGCTTCACGCAGGCGGGTGTCTAAAGCCCTTATGTCAATTCGTTCCAGGTGAGACAGGGCGGCGCCGCCCTTAGGCAGAGTGTTGCCCTTCTCGTCGAGAAACTTCGCCCCCAGGGCGGAGGCCATGCCCATTCCGGCATCGTTGGTAGCGCTGCCGCCCATTCCCACCACGATTCGGTCGAAGCCACGGTCCAGGGCATGCCTGATTAACTCCCCCGTCCCGAAGGTTGTTGTTGTTCTCGGGTTGCGGCGGCGGTGTGGCACCATAGCCAGTCCTGAGGCGCGGGCCATCTCAATCACTGCCGTTTGGCCGTCTCCCATAACACCCCAATCCGCTTCCACGGCATGACCCAAAGGGCCCGTAACAATTGTTCGGAATATCTGCCCGCCGGTGCTGTTCACCAGCACCTCAAGGGTGCCGTCTCCCCCGTCCGCCACGGGCACCAGGAAGGTCTCGCAGTCAGGCAAAGCCTTCTTGACACCCCGTTCAATGGCCTGAGCGGCGGTAAGGGCTGAAACGCTGGACTTGAAGCTCTGGGGGGCTATAACTATCCTCATTGCTGCTCTCCACCTGCATTTGAGTACTATGTCTATTTTATCCTCTCTCTGCTAAAATCGGTTCACATTGCCGAATTGGGAGGTAGCTCGTTGCCATCCAGGGAAGAGCTCAAACTCCAGGTATTCGAAGCCATCGACTCCCGTGCCGATGAGTTGATAAACCTGGCCCAGACCATACTTAACAATCCTGAGCCCGGATTCAGGGAAGTGAAGACCTCCCAGTTGGTTTGTAACGCCCTGGCGGAAATGGGAATTCCTTTCAGAAGCGGTCTGGGTTTGACAGGCGTGCGCGCCGACCTTCTGGGTGGCAGTCCTGGGCCGACGATGGCCCTGATGGGGGAGTTGGATTCACTCATAGTCAACGAACACCCCTTTGCGGACTCTTCCTCCGGGGCAGCCCATGCCTGTGGCCACCACTGCCAGATCGGAATGCTGTTGGGCGCGGCGGTAGGGTTGAACCAACCCTCAGTTCTTTCCGAATTGAGCGGCCGCATTTCACTGATTGCCGTACCGGCTGAAGAATACATCGAAATTGAGTATAGGGACTCACTTCGCCGGGACGGGAAGATCGAATTCCTTGGCGGTAAACCGGAGTTGATCAAGCTGGGTGAATTCGACGACGTGGACCTGGCAATGATGATCCATACTACCAGTACCGTTGAAGAAGGCAAACTGTGCATCAGCGGCACCAACAACGGAACTGTGGCCAAGAAGATACAGTTCCTGGGAAAGGGTTCCCACGCCGGCGGGTCTCCCCACCTCGGTATCAACGCCCTAAACGCTGCGACGTTGGCGCTGACCGCCATTCACTATAACCGGGAGACTTTCCGCGATGCTGATACGGTAAGGGTCCATCCCATTATCACCAAGGGCGGTGAGGCCGTCAGCGCTGTTCCCGCCGAGGTACGGATGGAGACCTTCGTACGGGGAAAGACCCTGGACGCCATTATGGATGCCAACAAGAAGGTGGACCGTGCCCTAAGAGCCGGCGCAATGGCGGTTGGGGCTGGCGTAAGAATCCAGACCATCCCCGGCTATATGCCCCTCGCCCAAAACAGCCAGATGAACGACCTTTTCAGATCCGTCGCGGCCCAACTGGTGGGCGCCGAGGGTGTAGGGCACGTCGCCCACCGGACCGGGTCTACGGACATGGGAGACATCAGCCAGATTATGCCGG
This sequence comes from Dehalococcoidia bacterium, assembly GCA_034428635.1. Lineage (GTDB taxonomy): Bacteria > Chloroflexota > Dehalococcoidia > Lucifugimonadales > UBA3495 > Bin22. Next base: position 73,988 of record DAOUHR010000156.1, on the reverse strand, counting down.
CTATCCACCCATACGTAGGTGGCGCCACCGGTCTTGGGCACGGCGCCGATTACGTAGTCCAGGACTACCAATTAGCGGTGATTACGGCGGCCAAGGCCATGGCTGCCACGGTGGTTGACCTGCTGTCCGATGGAGCCAATTCAGGTAACAAAGTTGTGGCGGAACATCGCCCGGAAATGACTCGACCCGAATATTTGACGTTCATGCGGTCGCTGGCCAGTGAACAGACCTTCGAGGCGGAAAACAATGTCAACTAGAGAAGAACTGAAAAAACGGGCTTGCGCCGCCATAGATCGGTATCGGGACGAACTCATCGGTGTTTCCCGCCAGATTCTGAATAATCCGGAGCCCGGCTTCAGTGAGCACAAGACTTCCCAGCTTGTTGCCGACAAGTTTGACGAAATGGGCATCGATTACCGGCGTGGCCTGGCCATGACGGGCGTCAAGGGGCATGTATCGGCCGGTGGAGGATCGGGGCCCAGGGTCGCGGTTATTGGAGAGTTGGATTCGCTCATAGTCAACGAACACCCCCATGCCGACGGGGAGACCGGCGCCGCCCATGCCTGTGGTCACCACTGCCAGATCGGGATGATGCTGGGCGCGATCCGAGGCCTGACTCAGCCAGATGTGCTGGCCGAACTTTCCGGTGAACTGGTTCCCTTTGCTGTGCCGGCCGAAGAATTTATCGAAGTAGCCAGGCGCTTGCAACTGCGGGAGGAAGGAAAGCTTGAGTTCATGGGCGGCAAACAGGAGCTTATCCGCCTCGGCGAATTTGACGACGTGGATATGGCGATGATGTGCCATACCGCCAGCGATATGGGCGAGCACAAGTTTGCGGTCGGCGGCACCAGCAACGGTCACGTGGTTAAATACGTCCAGTTTCTGGGCCGGGGCTCCCACGCCGGCAGCGCCCCTCACATGGGCATCAATGCTCTCAACGCCGCATCCTTTGCACTTCAGGCCATCCACAACAACAGGGAAGTGTTTCGGGGAGAAGACACCGTGCGCGTCCATGGGATAATGACCAAGGGTGGAGAGGCGGTCAATGCCGTACCTGCCGACGTACGCCTGGAGTGGCGGGTTCGTTCCGCAACGCCCAAGGCGGTGGTCAAGAACTCAGCCATTGTGGACCGGTGCTTCAAGGCCGGCGCACTGGCGGTAGGGGCCCAGGTGAAGATAACCAACATCCCTGGCTACCTGCCCATGAAACACGACACCCACTTGCAGGAATTGTTCCGGCAGAATGCCGCTTCCCTGCTGGGTGAGTCGCGAACCCTGGTAATTCCCGGCCGCCGAAACCGGGGCGGCTCCACTGACATGGGAGACTTGAGCCATCTAATTCCCGTGTGCCACCCCTATGCGGCAGGCGCGGTTGGTTCGGGCCACAGCAAGGAATACCTGGTTACTGATTACGAAACCGCGGTAATCAGCCCTGCCAAGATCATGGCAATGGTCGTGATAGACCTTATGGCGGAGGACGCCAAGAGGGCCAGGGAGGTAATAAGCTCGCACCGGCCCGCAATGAAGAAAGACGCTTACCTGCGTTTTCAGCGCCAACGGGCCGAAGTAGTAGAGTTTGACGGCGCCCTGTAGTAGCAGCAGCTTGCGATGATCTTGTCTGGGCGTCCTCGAAGGGGGCGCCCTTTTTCCTTGTCGACTACGGCTCTATGGGAATCCCGGTAATTTTCACAATAGTGGTAGGTATTGGGCGCATGCGCCGGCGATAAGTGGAACTGTCAGGTTGTCGTCCAGAGGGATGGGCGCCAGTTCTACCAGGCCCGCAACTACGGCCGCGGCTACCAGAACCCAGTGAAATTGCAGTACACCCGTTGTTGTCAGCACGGCTATCACCAGGAGCGAAGCACCCACGAACGCTACTGTTCCCACCGGTGACTTGCCTAATATCCTGGGCCCGGGTATCGGCCTGCCTATCAGGGCGGCAGCGGGGTCTCCCAACGAAAGGAAAAGCAGGACTGCAATCGCAATCTCCTTGTCAAAGATCAAGAAGGAGAGGCAGGCGGCGATTAGCAGGTAGGTGGCCCCGGTAATGCGCGCTTCTTCCTCCTTTTTGAGCAGCAGGCTCAACCAATAAAGAAACAAGCGGTTTAGCCAGGCAATTCGGAGGCGAACGAGGTCCAGGGTCAGGCTTCCTGCCGCCAGGATCCCGATCAGGAGAACAGGCAGCGGGTCTGGAAGGAAATAGGCGATTACGGGAATTGCCGTCCCCACCGCAGCGTGAAACAGTCTGCGGGGCCAGGGTGGCCCCTTGCCTACATCCACCGTCAACAATGGGCCCCGCCTGGCCGCATACGCGGCTCATACAAAGAGTACCGCCCCGCAGCGCTAATCCTGACGGGGCAGCTTGAGGTTTGAGAAGCAGAGTAAACTCTAGAATTCAATTGTTAGGCCATCGCCGGCCCGCCAACGCAACTCTCGAATTTCCGCGTCCTTTGGAACTTCAAAAATCAGCCAGCCATCCACCCCGAATCCCTGCTGCAGTTCGAAAGCTTTGGTCGAACCATCGGTGTAGGTGGCATTCCAAAGGAAGCACAGGTCTGCGGGATGCTGGAAAGGACACCTGGCGACCCTTTGCCCGGAGATATTCTCAGGCGCGTCAATTTCCTCGGGGCGTTCCTTCACGTCGATTGGAAAGTACTTGTCGTGGAAGAAATCGCGCACCTCGGCAGAGCTCTGGTCAATGTCCACGATGGCGCTGGTTGCCTTGTGGTTCTCCACCTTAACCCGCAGCATCAACAGTTCCTGATCTTCCTCTGCGGGAGCAATCCGGTAGTACTTGGGCGCCTCGCCCGATCGTGGAAGGGTGTAGATTAACTCGGGCTCCCTTTCCATCGCCACTACGCTGAGGTGCAGCGTACGGCCTGTGTAGTACTTGCCGAGGGCGGGTGAAACATCGTCGCACCCAACCAGCGCCAATAATGGTACAGCCAGGGCAACCAGGAGCAAGGGTCGGAACAGTCTTGTGATGAGCTTGGAAAACCTTTTCATATCTTCTCTAGGAACCGGTGGTTGTCAACGTGGGAAGCTGCCGCAGGCGCGCTACCAGGTCTTGCAGAACTCCCAGCAAATAGTCCACTTCTTCTTCTGTATTTTCTTTGCCTAATGTTATTCGCAGGCTGCTGCGGGCCTGTTCCGCGGTCTGTCCCAACGCCAGAAGCACGTGAGAAGGTTCCAGAGACCCGGAACTGCAAGCGCTTCCGCTGGAGGCCGCTACACCGGCCATGTCCAGCCCAAGGAGTATTGATTCGCCTTCTACTCCATCGAAGGAAAAGTTTATGTTGTTGGGCAGCCGGTTAGTTGGGTGCCCGTTCAGGCTGGCATCCGGAACAGTCGCGATGACATCGCCGATAATTTTGTTTCGCAGCACGGCGCAGTGCTCGCCGGCTGCATCCCTGCCCGCATGGGCCAGTTCCAGAGCAGTGGCCAGACCCACGATTCCGGCGATATTCTCGGTGCCGGACCTTCTTTCCCGTTCTTGACCGCCACCCAACAGTAGGGGCAGGAAAGGGGTGCCACGCCGCACAAAGAGGACCCCTGTGCCCTTGGGGCCATAGAACTTGTGCCCGGACAGGCTCATCATGTCCACGCCCAGGCTGCGGACATTCAGGTCAAGGAATCCCGCTGCCTGTACCGCGTCCGTGTGCATCACAATAGTCCGGTCCAGTTCCCGGGCCCGCCGCTGCACCGCCTGCGATATTTCCGCTACCGGGTTGATGGTGCCAATCTCATTGTTGGCGTACATCAGGGAAACCACTGTGGTACCGGCTCCCGTGGCATTGTACACCTGCTCCGGGCTGACGGCCCCGAACCGGTCCACGGGCAAGTAGGTTACCTCGTACCCCAGGTTCTCCAGGTACTGGCAGGTGTGCAGGACGGCATGGTGTTCTACGCTGGAGGTGATGATGTGGTTTCCGGTTTCGCGCAAGGCAGTGGCCGCTCCAATGATGGCTGCGTTGTCTGACTCGGTACCTCCGCTGGTGAATACCACTTCGCTGGTACGGCAGCCCATCACCCTGGCCACTCTCTCACGAGAAGTATCCAGGGCGTGACGCGCTTCCTGCCCTACGGTGTGAACACTGGAGGGGTTCCCGTACAACTGGGTGAAGTAGGGGAGCATGGCCTCTAGTACGCGAGGGTCGGTTGGCGTGGTGCCGGCGTGGTCCAGGTAAATCAAGCCTGGAGAAGACATAGCAACCTCAAATTTGGCCTGCCCAACATTTTAGCACAGGGAGCTTTGGAAGATGGATAACGTTGCGGCCTGACTTTGAGGTTATACGTGGGAGATCTCCCAGGCCCGCAACTCCTGCTGCTCTTGCCGAGTATTTCCAATTCACTTACGCCGGCGACTGGCCTTGATCAACTCAACAATCTCGATACGGCTCAATAGCCCAATGGGCAGGCCGTTTCTTATGACGGCAATTACCTGATCTCCCGATTCGTCCATTCGTTCCAAAGCATCGATAACGGGGGTTTCGGCTTTAGTGGCGGGGAAAGCAGACAGCGGCGTCATTAACTCGGCCAGGGTGGCGGATTTAAGACTCTCCTGATTGACATAGGTGAGTTGCCTGCCCGTGACCACGCCGTAGGGGGGGCCATCGACCAGGAGGCCGGTGTACCCGGTCACGAACAGCGCCATCAATGCTTCGGGAGAAAGAGCAGGCAGGTGGCCGGGCAGGGGCTGCCAGACCCCGGAGAGGGCTTCCTCCACTCGGTGAGACCGGAGGGACCGCCGCACTGATTCCTGCCGGTAGTTGGAGGTTGCAACGTAAAGCAAAAAGCCCCCCACCAGGGCAAGCCATACGGCCTGGATATTCCCGTTCATGGCCCAGAACAATCCTGCCGCCACCATTATGATGCCTATGCCCTGCCCAGCGTGGAGCGCCAGCCTGGTGGCCAGCCAGTAATTGCCCGTCGCGCCCCAAATGCCAGCCCGCAGGACGCGTCCGCCATCCAGGGGAAAGCCCGGCAGCATGTTGAATACTCCGAGGGAAAGATTGATGGCAAACAGGGTAAAAAGGACGGCATTCAGGTGGGAGTTGTATCCCCCAACCAGTTCCCAGGCCACCCAGAGCAACACCGCCAGGGCCAGGCTGGTCACGGGACCGACCACGGACACCAGGAACTCAGTCAGTGGCCGCTGGGCTTCATGACCCAACTGAGAAACTCCCCCAAAGATGAACAAAGTAATTCCCTTTACGGGAATACCCCAGGCCAGGGCAACCAGGCTGTGGGACAATTCGTGGAGCAGCACTGACAGGAAGAAAAGGACCGCGGTAAGCACTGCCACGGCCCAACGCGATTCGGTGGTCCACCGGGGGTACAAATCCTGGAAGTTGGAGGACATGAGGAAAACCACCAGGACGAAAACTACGAGCCAGCTATAGTTTATGCCCAGTGGAATGCCGAAAATCCTGCCCAAGCGGATCGATGAGTCCATATTGTTCCGGGAACCCTCCTTTGAAGGGGGTTGCATACTTCGGGAGGAATCGGTTTGAGCTTCGAAGGAAACCTCGTCTGGAATACAGGCAGACCGGTTCCTGCTCTCATATAATCATACGAAGCCTAAACTGACCATAGATTCAGTTTGGGCGATGACGTCTTCGGACGTCCCTGGATCATACTGACACGGTCAATATTAAAGGGGAACCCCTTCTCCCATTCTCCCACCAATGGCGACAGTTGTGACCAGATCAGGTCCTCCTATGAGTGGCGAGAACTTTATCCCAAGAACAACAATCTATTGCTGACAGGAAAAGTCTTTTTTCCTTCCATTCCCGCTCATTTCTAATCACATTGAAGCTGGTACTGCGCTCATGGTGGCGGAAAGTGGCGGTTTTTTCCGCCGTCGACTTTTGGACACTGCCCAGAATTCATTAGCTTGTTAGTCTATGATTGCAGGCCGCAATCCAGTATGGCAAGGGGCCCGACCGGAGGAAAGTCCGCCCGGCAACCTGTTGCTTGAAAAGCCCGGTGGCCGATGGGCTTAAGGCAGGCTTGCGGAAACGGGTGAGAGGCTGGATGCCGCGGTCAGGCCAATTATTTTGTAGATGAGCTTGGCAGCAGTGTAGGAACAGGCAGGAGGACCCTCACGGGGTGCCAATTCGTTCACATCGAAACCGACTATCCGGTGATCGGCAGCCAAGCGAACAAGTACGGCCATAATGTCGCTCCAGAACATGCCGCCCGGCTCCGGTGTGCCTACGGCTGCCATCAGCGATGGGTCCAGAACGTCCAGGTCCAGGCTTATGTAAACTTCCCGGTTCAGCTGGGCTACAACTCGTTCCGCAAATGCTTCCGCCGTCCCGCCGGCGGGTGGCGGCCAGCCAAAGGCGGGTATGGACCGTTCCTTCAAGAAGTTGTGCTCGTCGGGAGCCATCACGCGAACCCCCGCCAATGTAACGGGGCAGCGTTCGTGTATACGGCGGGCGCCTGACGAATGGCCCCAGGAAGTTCCCAGGTACTCGTCCTTCAGGTCGGCGTGAGCATCCAAGTACAAGACCGACATTTGGGGGTATTCTTCCAGGTGGGCCAGGGCTGAGCCGATGCAGACTGAGTGGTCTCCACCGATCACGCCCACCAGGCGGCGGGGCGAAATGTACTGTTCAACGGCCTGGCGTACCCTCTCCACCATTTGAGCGGGGTCGCCAGTATGCGGTTCCAGGGCTGGGGTCGTATGAATCCCCACCCGGGATACATCCTGATCCAGTTCCCAGTCGTAATCTTCCAGTGCATAGGAGGCTTCGAGGATGGCCGCAGGGCCCAGGCGGGAACCGCTACGAACGGAAGTGGTGCTGTCGCACGGCACCGGTATAAGGACAGCGCCGGCGGTGGAAAGATCGCTTTGGTGGGGTGGTAAAGCCAAAAAGTTAGCCGGGATCCAGGGCAATGGACTGTCCTTTATCCCGGCCATAGCTTCAAGCTCCGCCTTATGAAAGAAGGGCCGAACGCTGTTCCTGGGTTTCGCTAAAGCCCTGATCTCTGTTCAGCCATTCCAGGCCCCTATCGAGCAGCCAGGTTTTTGTGTCCGTCAGGTCAAAAAGATCTTTGGCATCCCGCGTTGCCTTGTCGTTGTCAAAAGACTTGCAGGAAAAGATGTCGATATTGACGTAATTCCGGTAGGGAAAAGTATGAATGCTGATATGGCTCTCGGCTATGATAACAAACCCCGAAACGCCGGCGTCCTCAATTTTAGGGCCGTTGTATTCCAGTACGTTCGGTTCCGTGATTCTCGTCATCCCCAAATTGTCGGGGTAGTTTGTCAAAAAGTTCCTGACCAGTTCCGCGTCCCACATTTTTCCGGTGTCGCCGGCATATCCGTCAATAACCAGGTGCATTTTTCCTGTCTTTCGCCTCCGATAGTGAAAAATCAAGCGGGGGACAGTTACGTCCCCCGACCCTATGTCTTGGCAAACAGCGAACTATAGAATATCATCACTAATGCTTTTCTTCAACGCTGTAAAATGGGAGCGGATAGGGGTAATTCGGGGAGTCTGATCAATATAGACGGTGAGTTAAGGCAAAGATAACCCTAAGCCCCTGGCAATATGGAAGACCAAAACGACAACGACATAATGATTCAGGCGAGTGACCTGACCCACTTCTATGGTCCTCAACCAGCCATTGAAGATGTAAACTTTGGCGTCAAGCGGGGCGAAATCCTGGGTTTCCTTGGCCCTAACGGCGCCGGCAAGACTACCACTATGCGGATTTTGACGGGGTTTATGCCGCCGACGGAAGGCAAGGTAACACTGGCCGACTATGATGTGGTGGAACAATCCCTGGAGGTGCGCAAGCGGATCGGATACCTGCCGGAAACGGTGCCGCTGCACACCGAGATGCAGGTTACCAATTACTTGAAATACATGGGAACCTTAAGGGGCATGCCAAGCCGGCAGATAAAGCGCCGCGTTGGCGAAGTTATTGATGTGTGCCGCCTGGAGGACTACCACAAGACCATTATCGGCAAGCTGTCCAAAGGGTTTCGGCAGCGTGTGGGCATAGCCCAGGCCATTCTTCACGAACCGGAAGTGCTGGTGCTGGATGAGCCGACAATCGGCATTGACCCGATCCAGGTGGTGGAAACCAGGCGGTTGATCCAGGAGTTGGGCAGGGAGCAGACGGTGGTGTTGAGCAGCCACATTCTTCCGGAAGTAAACATGATCTGCGAACGGGTGCTTATAATCCACGAGGGCCATATAGTTGCCGAGGATACCCCCAGCAACCTGGCCCAAAGGCTACAGGGCGTCGACCAGTTGCAAGTGGAAGTCGGCGGCCCGGTGCAGGAAGTATTGTCGGCGCTGCGCAGGGTTCCGGGTGTGACCGAAGTAACCCAGCGCTACAACCAGGGGCGCAATGTCTTCGTTGTCCAGGTACAGCAGGGCCGGGACCTGCGGGACGAAATCTCCCGAGTTATAGTCAGCAATGGTTGGAGCCTGCTGAGCATGCAGTTGGTGAGCATGAGCCTGGAGGATATATTCCTGCGGCTTACCACCCAAGAGGAGCTATAAAATGCGGACAATCCAGGCGGTGGCCTGGAAGGAGATTCAAGTCTATTTCGGCACACCCACGGCGTATATAGTTGGCATGATCTTCCTGGCCCTTACCGGGATTGTTTTTGCCATTGGCGTGGTGCCCAGCGAGAACAATCCCTTCCCCGAAGCCACCTTGGATACGTTTTTTTCCTGGACTTCCCTCTTCCTGATCTTTCTCCCGCCGGCCCTGACCATGCGTCTATTGGCGGAAGAGCAGAAGCTGGGTACCATTGAGTTGCTGTTGACTTCTCCCGTTAGGGACTGGGAAATCATACTAGGCAAATATCTGGCAAGCTTCGCTTTCCTGCTGGCCATGCTCTCCCTGACCCTTTACTATCCCCTCTTGCTTTATATCTTTGCCGAACCCGACCCCGGGCCCTTGTACGCGGGTTACCTGGGACTCGTGCTGTACGGTGCCGCGGCGCTGGCCATCGGGATGCTCACGTCTACCATTACCAGCAACCAGATTGTTGCCCTAATAGTAGGAATTGGCGTAATCGGCGCCCTCTACGTTGTGCATTTCAGCACCGACATTGTGGGGGGAATAGCCGCTGTTCTGATTAGCGAAATTGGCTTCCAGGCCCACTACGAAGATTTTGGCAGAGGCGTGATTGATACGAAGCACGTCTTGTACTTCCTGAGCGTAACCGCAGTATTTCTTTTCCTGGCGATCAGGGCGCTGGAATTCCGGCGATGGAGATAGAATGAGCGAGCAACCTACAGATGCCGGTGGGGACTGGCGGAGGCGAAGTCGGCGCGACCGTGCATCCCGGTCGGAGGAAAATGAAGCTCCGGAACTGGAAGGGGGTGAAGACGGGGAATCGACCGATGGTGAACTCCGGTCCCGTACGCTTTTCAGCTTCTTCGAACCCTCCCTGAACGCTATCGGTTCTTTTGGCGCTCCGCTGGTGATAGCCGGCATTGTGGCCATCGTTGCGGGAGCCATTCTGGTCGCATTCGTCAGTTCCATGCGCCTCTACGGCTTCATCAGCCTGGGATTTGGCGTGGCCCTGCTTCTGCTGGTTGGCCTTATCTCCCTGAGTTCAGTGGTGACCGCCTTTATCAGCCGAACCGGACGATACGGCGTCAACTCGCTGATTATGTTAGCCGCCTTCCTCGGCATTGTAATCATAGCCAATGCCGTTTCTTTTACCAACAATGTCCGCTGGGATCAAACTGCTACCAATCAGTATAGCCTTGCCGACCGCACCGAACAGCTTCTGGACAACCTGGACCATGATGTCGAGATAATCGCCTTCTATAAGGCTGAAGTTTCTTTGGGGCCCCAGGGAAACCCGGACGTCGCTTACCAGCTGCTGAACAGAGAGAGCAAGGTTGTTGAAACATTTCGGGAGTTTGAAGCGGCACGACCCACCAAAGTCGAGACCTCATTTGTTGACCCCGACGTCAACCCCCAGCGGGTGAACCAGTACTTCGGTACAACGCCCATCGCCTTTGTTAACGAGTCCATTGTGGTGAAGCTGAAAGATGGGAGTGCCCAGAATGTGATTCAGCCCCGGGATGCCAGCTACAGCCACCTGGAGCAGGACCTGGTAACCAGCATTCTGTTGCTAACAGGGCAAGAACAGAAAGCCATCTATTTCCTGGCGGGACATGGCGAGAGGAGTGTCAACAACACGAGCTCCGACGGTTATGGCGAAGTGCGGGTTGGTCTTGAGCAGGACAACTACCGAGTGGAAACCCTGCGATGGGCCAGCAACGAGCAAGACGTCAGTGTGCCCGACGATGCGGCAATCCTGGTGATTGCCCGTCCTACCAATGATTTGCCCGATGCCCACACGGAGGCATTGCACCTTTACCTGCAGGGCAAGAATCCAGACGGTAGTGACCGTCAGCAGGCTGGCAGGCTTATCTTCCTCGGAGAACCTGAGACTCCCGACACATTCCGTGAACTATTGGCTCTCTGGGGAGTGATACTCCGGAACGGCTACATATATGACGAAACAGCTTCCCTACCGGATAACCCAGAGAATCTCCAGTTTTCGGTTTTTGACGATACCAACATGCCGCGCCAGCTTGCATTTTTCATCAGCCAGCAGATCTCCGACGCACGCAGCTACCAGGAACTGTGGACAGCCTTGCTGGGCATTACAGCGCCCAAGGGCAGGTCACTGGACCAGGTTACCATGCCTGGCACTACCGCCCTGGATATTCGGCACGACGGCAATCCCCAGCGACAACTGGTTCCGCTGGCAATCAGCTCCGATGCGAGCTACCTGATTGATGACCTGGACCGCCAGGAAGTCAGGAAAGGAGAGGTGGAGAACGCTGATCCCCTGGGTCCCTTCCCCCTGATGGTATTCCACCGCAGTCCTGGCTCTCTCAGTGGTGACGCCTCGTCTGCGCCTGCCTCATTGGAGGAGAACCAGATTGCCCAGATGTTCGTAATTGGGGACTCGGACTTTCTGACCAACAGTTTCTATGGGCGCGGCGGCGGCGCCGACTTGTTCCTGAATTCAGTAAATTACCTGGTGGGTGACCATTCTCTCGTCTCCCTGCGGCCCAAGGCGCTGACCGTGAGGGAGTTCAACGTTGACCGGAACCAGGAGAACTTTGTGAAGTTCACATCATGGCTGCTCCTGCCCGGGTTGATGGGTTTGATGGCAGCAATGGTGTGGTGGGTGCGGCGTTAATTGTCTGCGTGCGCTTCCAAGTGTGGCGATGGTTGGTGGGGTACTCCGGGAGAGCCCCCAAAGCCGCAAGACCGTCAATTCGTGGCGTATTCCGACTTCGTAAATTCCTGGTGAAATTCTTCCGGTTTTGGCAGTGGGTTAACTTTCAATGAACATACGGCTTACTATTCTATTGATAATAGTCCTTCTCCTCTTTGGAGGCACCTTTGCCGGCGTAATTTTGACCCGGAGTCCCGAACCGAGGCAGGAACAGGCCTGGCTATGGAGGGTGGACGACAATTCCCTGGTTAATATCCTGGTTACATACGAGGGAGAGACCATCGAATACCGCAAAAAGGAGGGAGGCGTCCGCTGGTTTATAGTGGAAGAAGACCAAGAGCGCCAGGTTTACCAGGACAAATGGAGCGGCACCCCCCTGTTGCTGAGTGGCCCCCGGGTAAATCGCACACTTGCCGACGAGATGGAAAATCCCGCCCAGTACGGTCTGGCCCCGCCCGTAACCGTCGTACGTCTTACTGAGCGAACGGGACGGCAATATGAGGCGCATTTGGGACTGCAAACCCCCGACGGTCAGAATCAGTACGCGCGGCTGGTGGGGTCCCCCAAGCTGTTCAGCGTCCCGCAGATCTGGGCACGGGTGGTCAACAGGCTGGTCTTTCAGCCTCCTTACCCCCGTCTCTATGACACGGACATTGAGGACCGGGAGTTGCTGAACGTTGGCCAGCAGGAGGTCAGTCGTATTGAGGTCACCGTTGACGAGGAAACCCAGCATTATGTATGGGACGGCTTTACGGAGGCCTGGTACTTATTCGACCAGGCCGCGGACGCGACCGAAGAGGACGATATCAGGATTCCGGACGATTTATGGAATGACCGTGATGTGCTCCTGGAAAACCCACATGTAGTCGATACGGTTTCCGAAAATCTTAAGGACCCGGAGGAGTATGGGCTTGATCCGCCTGCTGTCAGTGTCTGGGTTGGTTTCAACCCCAATAAAGCCCATGAGTTCTTTCTCGGCGACCTGACGTCGGATGGACGGCACCGTTATGCTCAAACATCGGGCCAATCCGAACTCTTCACCGTAACGGCGGAATGGGCCGAAGCCGTTGAGAAGCTGGCCACAGATCCTCCCGTGCCTTCGGGCGAGGGAAGCTGATTGCGGTCCCTGAGTACACTGCAGCATAATTCTCCCGCATCTACTTGCCCGTCAGATTAAATGGGCTGAGGTCAATCCGGATAAGGAGACCACTCTTGAAGGCTGAAATCCTTTCCATAGGCACCGAACTGCTGATGGGTGAACTGACGGACACAAACGGTTCCTGGATTGCCACCCAACTGCCGCCTCTGGGCATTCAGCTACAGGGCATTTCCATTGTTGGCGATGACCTGCCGGCGCTGGCGGAGGCCTTTTCGAGGGGGATGCAGCGTTCGGATTTCATTTTCACTACCGGTGGGCTGGGTCCAACCCAGGACGACCTGACCCGGGAAGCGGTGGCGGTTGCCCTTGGCGAGACCCCTACCGTCCAGCGGGAGGTCGTGGAGAACCTGGAGCGGTACTTTGCCGGCAGGGGCATGACCATGCCAGCCCATAACATTAAGCAAGCCCACCTTATTCCCTCGGCACAGTTTGTGCGGAACCGCAATGGCACCGCGCCCGGTTGGTGGGTGGAGAACAAGGGCAAGGTTATCATCTGTATGCCGGGGCCACCGGGGGAAATGCAGCCGATATGGCACGAGGAAGTGGCGCCAAGACTCAGGGAGTTGGTGGAAGACGAGGTTACTATAACGAGGAATATCAAGACCCTGGGAATGTCCGAGGCGGCCATTGACGAGGAAATCTCCGAGTTCTTCGGCCACGAAAATCCTTACCTGGGCATTTACTCCAAGGCAGACGGGATTCACCTCAGGATCATCGCCCGCGCCAGGGATGAGCAAGTAGCCCGTGAGATGATTACCCCGGTAGAAACGGCGATAACCGAGCGGTTGGGCCAGTATATTTGGGGGTATGATTCAGAGACACCGGAGCAGGCTGCAGGGCAGGTTCTTGGTGAGTACGGCTTAACCCTGGCAACAATGGAGTCCTGCAGCGGTGGATTCCTCGCGAACAGCATTACGGACATAGCTGACAGTTCCAGGTATTACAAGGGAGGCGTCATTGCACTCAATTCGGAGATGCTGCTGGCCGGCGGCGTTCCCCCCCATGTTCTGGAGGAACACGGCCTGGTAAGCCCTGAAACGGCTATGGCCATGGCCCTCGCCGCACGGGAAGGAATGACGGCCGACTACGGCATCGCCATCACCGGCGTCATTGGACCGGAGGCGGTGGAAGATCAACCGGTGGGACAAGTGTTCGTTGCCATAGCGGGCAGGAAGGACACTCGCGAGTTGCAATTCCGCACTCCCACGCGCCGCATAGTCATTAAACGTAGAGTGGCAAACACTGCCCTTACTGAATTGAGAAAGCTGGTCGTCTTGGAGAATGCCGGCTGAACCTGGGGCGAAGGCCTGTTTCTTTCCGGCCGAAGTAACAAGAGTGGGGCAGGCACGAAGCCTGCCCCACCGTTTTTCACTGTACCGTTGCCGTAGCAGGTTAAGCGGTCAACTGCCGGTAGAGCATGGGCAACCGCTCCGGTAGCGCCCAGATGTCACCAAGCACCTCGTAACCCATGTCGCCGCACATTTCCTGCAGGTAGTCGTGGCCTGCCTTGTCTACCGTCAGGCAGAAGGGTGTGATGTCCTTCCGCTTGGCCTCCAGCAGGGCCATGTGGGTGTCGTGGACCGCGTACTCCTTCTCCACACCTTCCCGACTGTATCCCCGGTCCTGGGGACGGCCGTCGCTGATCAGGAACATAATCTTGGTCGGCGAGTCCTGGTTTTCCAGCTTGGTGATGGCATGGCGGATGGCGCTGCCCATGCGAGTAGCATGGAGCGGCGTGATCTTGTCTATGCGCCGCTTGATGCGCTCGTTGAAGCCCTCTTCGATGTCCTTGATTACGTAGAACTCCACGTTTTCGCGACCGTAGCCCGAGAACCCGTAGATGCCGTAGTTATCCCCGATTGATTCGAGGGCATGGATCAGCAACGCGGTGCTTTCCTTTTCCAGGTCAATGATGCGCTTGTAGTGGCGGCGCACCAGGCCTTCACGGCGGCGGCGCAGCCAGACCATGTATTCCACGGGGTCGTCAGGAGCATCCCGGTCGTCCACCGTATGGCGGCCTTCATCGATGGCCTCGGCGGTGGAGGCGCTCATGTCCAGCAGGAATACCACCGACACGTTGCGCTCGATCTTGTTGCGGCGCCAGTAGATCTTTTCGTCGGGCGGCACCTTCATCCGGATATCGGCGGCTGCCTCCAGCGCTGCGTTAAGGTCAATATCCTCACCGTCAATCATCCGGTAGATCTTTCGGAACGTTTCGGGCATGATCAACTCGAACTGCCGCTTTATGTGGTTGAGCAGGGTCGAGTAATTCTTCAGAGAGTCGTTATAGAAGTTTGAGTCGCCCTCGTCCAGGGACTTCTCCTTGACTACGCACCAGCGGGGCTTGTAGTCATTGGCCCGGAAATCCCACTCGTCGTAAACGTAAGTCTTGGGCTCTCGGGCTTCCAATTCGCCGCCTTGGTCATCGTCGTGGAGCAGCGGGCCGTAACCCTGACCCGGCTGGGAGTTTGGGGGCGGAACGCCGGCCTCCTTCATGATGTTCTGGGCAAAAGTGGTGCTGCTGTTGTTTATGTCACCTTGTTCCGCATCCAGCTCCAGTTCGGCGCTATCCTGCAAAAGCTGTTCCAGCATTTCCTGGGACAAGGGTTCACCCTCGCCCTGCTGGTTCTGGTCCATTTGGAGCTTGGTCAGGAGCTGGACCATCTCCGGCTTGAAATCACCGCGGTAGTCCACCGGTTCCGGGGACTCGTAAGGGTCACCTTCGCCAGCATCGCCAGAAGAGTCCTGGGAAGCCTGGAGCTTGTCCAGCAGAGACTGGAACTCCTCCTCCGAGAAGTCGCCGGGCTCTTCCATGTCCTCAGGTTCCCACTGGTCTTCGGGCTGGGTCTCGTTTTCGAGCCTGGAAATAATCTCGTAGGCGCGCAAGGTGGCCTCGGCCGTGTCCTCCACGTTGGCTGCAACGCTGCGCAGCACGAAGAGAATCTGGGCCAGCATGGTGGCCTCATCTCGGAAATCAACCGGTACAGGCAGGTTGTTGAACTGGTCCAGGCTCATCCTGATCAGCAGCTCAACCAGCGCCTCCTGTAGGGGCAGGTCTTCTACTTCAGGGCGGCGGGCAAGGGTATCCGACTGGACGTCCATGGAGGTTCGCCGGATGCCCGGGTATTCCGCCTTAATGCGGTAGTCCAGCCGGCAGTCTTCAAGGACCGTAAAGATGTCAAAGGCCAGCCGGCGGTTGTCGAACAGGCTCAGAAAGCGGCCGATGTCGGTATAGGAGCGCATCTGGCCATCCGGATCCAGGTCGCCCAAAAGAACGTCGTCGTTGATCTGCTGCGCTCCCCGCTCCCGCTCCATTTCGTAGCGGCGCTCCTCTTCGAACATCTCGGCAGGCTTGCTGAAGTCGTAAGAAAAGCTGCCGAATTCCAGGTGGCCCACCTGGTGGGTGGCCACGACCTTGAACCAGGAGAAGTTCTGGCTCTTGTCCTGGTAGTGGTCAACCACTGGGGGAAGAAAGACCTTTGTACCGTCGGTGGACGCGGTGTCCTCGTCCACCCAGCCGATATTCCGCCTCACCAGTTCCTGGGTATTCATCACTTCGATGGGAGAACCGGACAGGGCCCGGCAGTACAGGCGCACAACACCCTTGACCCGGTCAAGCTCCAGGCTGGAGGAAAGAGTTTCCAGCAGTGATTCGGAAGTGTTGGATTCCACCTTGAAGAAGGCGATGCCACTTTCCGGGTTGTCCTTAAGCAATTGGACGCCATGGTGGAACCAGGTATCCAACTGGTTAAGGGTGACGCGGTGCGTCACGCTATCCAGGCTCTTGAGGAAGCAGGGTACCGCTTCAGGCGTCACGGCCAGAAGGCCCTCGCAAAGGTCCAGGATGTGGGCCTGCGACCCCGTGGGAATCTGACTCAAGGCCTGGCTGCCGTCGGTAAGGAACCGGGAAGTATCGCGAATCCCTACCTTGGTCAATCGCTCACCCAGCTTCAGGAAGCGGCTGGTCTGTCCCTCGTCAACCTGCTGAAGCGCCTTGGGGGCGACTTCGAAACAGCTCTTTACCTCGCGCCAGTTACCGTCGGACAGGGCGCGGCACATGGCGAGAAATGCTTCCCGCTCGCGGCCCATTGCCGGCAGGACGTCCTTTCCCAGGGTCAGGCATTCCACTGCAATGTCGTAGGACTTGTAGGACAGAGCCTCAACCAGCGAGGCGAACACCTCCACGTCCCAGAAGGGCAGGCTGCGAATCAGGTCGGGGCTGACCTCGAAGAATCGGCTGGACAGAGTGCTGGACTTCCAGGTGCCCTTGTAAAGGCTGCGGCCCAAGCCCGCCCAGCGGGGAATGTACTGGGGGCGCAGGTTGGAAACTATGGACGGGCTGGCCTTGAAGAAGGAAACGGCCAGGGCCGGAGAGTCCTGGGACAGGTAGGTACCGCACCTGGCCCATTGCATAAACGAAGGAAAGGCCAGGGAACGGGCTACCATGGGGCAGACCCGGTAATACTCGACCGCAGATTCCCAGGAACGCACAGTCTGGCCGGCGATGGATGCGCCTTCCTTGGCCCACAGGATAAGTTCTTCGGAGGAAAAAGACGATTCCATTGCCTCAAGGGCTTCACGGTAGGCATCCAGAACCGCAGGGGGGAATTTAGCCAGTTCGGTTTCCAGTTCATCAAAGGGAGCGTTGCTCAAGACGTCAGCCCCTCCTTTTTCAAAGGCTCTTCCATTATGTCCAGGAACTGCTGGAGAATCTTGGCAGTGGCGCCGAAGACCACGTGCTCCTCGTGGACATAGGAATAGACCGTAGTTAGTCCTTCCCCGTTCCAACGGGTTTCCCAGCGGACATTAGCCGGGTCGTAAAGGTTCAGAATGGGGACTTCCAGGACTTCTGCGATTTCCAAGTCGCTGGGCTCAAAGGGATATGGATGGGGTATTTCGCCCACAAACACCCGGACCCCGAACCCGCTGCGGGTTACGGCATCGTCCAGTTCCCCGAGGACGGATACATCCGCAGGCCTAATGCCCATTTCTTCGTGAGCTTCCCTCAGGGCGGTTGCCAAAAAGTCATCATCTTCCGGGTCCCTGGCTCCGCCGGGGAAGGAAATTTCACCTTTGTGATGCTCAACCAGTTCCGACCGTTTGTTGAGCAGGACGCAATATTCTCCATCCTTGGGGTACAAGGTGATCAAAACGGCAGCAGGCATCAGGCTTTCGTCGGTCAAACTCCACTTGGACCGACGCGCCAGTGCCTGCTTAACCAGGTCGGGGATGGATAAACCCATCGAAACCTCTATTCGAAGATGGAGGAAACCACCTCTTCCACGCTGCGCTGCAGTTCGGCCTCATCGGTAAGGGTCCAGACGATGGCCACCTGGCAGGCGCGGCGGGCGGGAATGCCTTCCCTCATCAGGCGCCCAGCGTAGATCAAGAGACGGGTGCTGGCGCCCTCGGCGAGCCCGTGGTCCCGCAAATTCCGGACCTTTTCACCCAGCTTGGCAAGAGCATTAGCTTGTTCTTCGCTGCAGCCACTTTCCTTCTGGACAATCTCCGCCTCGATGTCGGCGGGAGGATAGTCAAACTCCACGGAAATAAACCGCTGGCGGGTGCTGTGCTTGAGGTCTTTCAGCGCGCTCTGATAGTGCGGGTTGTAGGAAATACAGAGCAGAAACCGGTCGTCGGCCTCAATGATCTGCCCCGTTTTTTCCACCGGTAGAATACGGCGGTGGTCCGTAAGGGGGTGGATAAGCACCGTGGTGTCCTTACGTGCTTCTACCACTTCGTCCAGGTAGAGGATAGCGCCGGCCTTGACTGCCCTGGTCATCGGCCCGTCGATCCAGCGGGTCCCATCCGAATCCAGGAGATAGCGCCCCACCAGGTCGCTGGCGGTAAGGTCTTCGTGGCACGCGATAGTAACCAGGGGTACGCGGACTTCTCCTTCCCCCAGTTCCTGGGCAGGGAGGCCGCCATCCATAGGACGTACCACCGTCATCGGGCGCCCGAGCTTCCAGGCCATATATTCTACAAAACGGGTCTTACCGCAACCGGTGGGCCCTTTAAGCAGTACCGGGATGTGCTGGTTATAGGCAGCCGTAAAAAGCTCCAGTTCATCGCCTACCGGACGATAATAAGGTTCACTGCGAACCAGGAACTCTTCGATAGCATATTCCTTATATTGGGGTTCATTCTGTTCGGACTCAACCGCTTCTACCATTATGTTCGTTCAATCCTTCCTTCTACTCTGCGTTTCCAAATTCCCCGGACCGCAGTTTCCAGGTCTTCCAGTTCGCCGTCGTTTTCGATAACCTCATCGGCTCGGCGGGCCCGATCCTCGGAGGGCATCTGGGAGGCAATTCGCTTGCGAATCTCCGCGGGGGCGAAACCGTTTCGCTGTTGCAGCCTTTCCACCACCGTATCAGCCAAAGACTCGGTGGTCCAGACTTCGCCAACCAGTGCGTCCCAACCGGCTTCAAACAGCACCGCTGCCTCAACCACGGCAACATCGGTTCCCTGACTTTCCAGGACCTCCAGCTTCTCCCTGACAATGGCGGCCATTCGAGGATGCATTATCCCGTTCAAAGTCGCCAACCGCTCGGAATCTGCGAAGACAATGCCTCCCAGCTTCCGGCGGTCAATTTCACCGCTAGCCTGGAGAATATCCTCACCGAAAGTCCTGACTACTTCCTGCCAGGCCTCGGAATGGGGAGTGTAGGCCTCGTGTCCCACTTGGTCCGCATTGATGACCGTTGCTCCCAGTTGCGCCAGCAACCTGGATACTTCGGTCTTACCGGTGCCGATTCCGCCGGTCAGGCCAATGACTAACATTCAGGCCCCATTCTTGAAAACACTCCGGCAATTCTAACAAGGGGGTAACTATGGGTCAACCTTGCCTGGTGGCTCCATGGAACAAGCGACCCACAGGTTTTCAGCAGACATTAATCGAAGTTGACACAATGTGGAGTACACATAACAGGAATTGTCCGCGGGGTATTCCCTTTCCGCGCGGAGGCGGGTTGAGCTTTTATGCTTGACCAAATGGCGCTGGCATCCTACATGGACAGGGAAACGGCGTCATACATGGACAGGGAAACGGCGTCATATTTCAATCTTCATTTCGCCCCATCGATCCAGGTAGGCCTCCTGCAATTGTCGGAACTTCTCCCGGTAATCTGCGGCGTGGATGGGGCTGGTGGTCATTATGACCGCGTCTTCCCGATTATCTGAGTAATAGTTCTTCCTGATCCCGGCTTCCTTGAACCCATATTTCTCGTACAGCCTCTGGGCTATGAAATTGGATACCCTGGCTTCCAGGGTGAGGACAGTTGACCCGTGTTCCAAGGCGACTCGGACGGAACCTATGAGCAACAATTCGCCAATGCCGTTGCCGCGTAATTCCTCCCTGACAGCGATCTCGGTAATGTGGGTTTCATTTCCCTGGAACCAAAGCCCGACATACCCGGCAATATCGTGGGGCTGAGAGTCGGCGTCAGCCTGCCGCCCTACCATGCCTCTGACACCCCTGACCATCCGACCCCATAGGGAATCGTCCCCCGCGTCGCATTCGGCTGGGGTAATGCCGAGGGGAACCTGCTCTGGGTCGTCGGCCGCGGCATGTGGTTCGTAGGCCACCAGATATCGGGCATACTTGTTGTTGACGTCGCGTTTGAGAGAAGCACCCATAAAGAGGGGGGCAAAAGCTTCGCGCTCGATTTCAATTACCTGGTCGATGTCCGCCGGCGTCATCCTGCGGAGTTCTACATCCATCGCTGCAACTAACCCTGCCACTAGAGTAGGTAACAAGCCTGAGAGTAAGGTTTGGCGAATTTTAGCATAGGAACTTGCGTTTGCAATTGGCACTGTCAGGTCCGGGGTGGGCCAAGGTCATGCTGGCGACTGAGTAAGGTCAGGACTCGTCCTTGCTGGCCTCAGGTTGCCTAGCCGGTCAGATAAAGTGAGCTTTAGGGAGGGATTGACACCTTGCCGTAAACGCCGTCGTAGCCTGGTTCAACCTGGATGTCGCCGTTTCTGACTCTGACAATGGCCGAGGCCAGGGCTTCGCCGCAGGCCCCAATTAGTTCAGATTCGTTTGCCCACAGGAGGGCGCGCAACTCGGAACTTGCGGTAGAGATGATGTCAGCGTAGATGCGCTGAACCCCCTTGGTGTTGGGGCCACGCCCCGTCACGGCCGAGATTATGTCAACGAGGGGAACCATACGGACGAAAGGGGGCCGGTTGGCATCGGACAGAACCGCGTTGGCAGGGAGGGAGTCGGCACGGGTGCTGAGGTCAGGCTGGGGCCCGCCGGCCGGTCCTTCTGCACCTTCCGACTGCAGGTTGAGGGCGCGGTGGAGTACGCCGAGGGTCAGGGGGCGGCCGCATTCGGGGCAGGACTGTCCTTCCCTGAGGGTCTGGTCGGGGTGCCAGCTTACTCCGCACTTGCGGTGGCCGTCGAAGTGGTACTTTCCCTCCTCAGGGTACATCTCTACGGTGAACTCGACTCGATTGCGCGTGAGGCCCTGGTGCAGGCCCTGGAACGTGGGTTCACCCTGGAAGACAGTCATCTCGCGGCCCAGCCTGGGCAGGGAATGGGCGTCGGAGAAGGAGACGATGGCCTTGTTTGCAAGGTCGGGCACTCTCCAGTTCATCTCTGGGTCGCTGGAGAGGCCGGTCTCGATGGCGGGGACGTGGTCAACCATATCGCCGAAGGCGTCGGAGAGACTGTCGAAGCCAGACTTGGAGCCGAAGATGCCGTACCAGGGAGTCCAGGCGTGGGCGGGTACGACCATGCAGTCCGGGTTGGTGTCCAGGGTCAGGTGGACGGCGTCCCTGGCTGAGAGGGAGAGAGTGGGCCGCCCGTCTGCCTGAAGGTTGCCATACCTGGCGTACTCTGCGGTCAGGGCTTCAGCCGTGGCCATGTGGGGAGCGTAGACGAGCAGGTGGACCCTTCGACCCCGGCCGTCCTGCTTGAATACGCAGCTTACCTCGGTGCCCATGACGAAGTTGACGCCGCCGTAATGGTAGGCGCCGTCGGGCCCCTCCTTGAGGCTGTCCTTCAACTGCTGGAACCAAATGGGGTGGGTGAAGTCGGCAGTGGCGAGGAGGTGGATGCCCTTGAGGCGGGCCCAGGCTGCCAGGTTGTCCAGGGTGAGGGCAGAACTGGTGGCGTAGGCGTAAGAGGAGTGGAGGTGAAGGTCTGCAACGAAGGACATGCCTCAGTCTAGCATAGCCGGAGCCGCCGGACTGCTCTACGGAGGCCTTTCCTTATCGGGAGAGGGACAACAGAAGCTCGCCCGTCTTGTGGGGTACGTGGAGCGGCGCCTGGTGGCAGGAATCCAGGTGCTGGATGTCAACGTCGGGAATCAGCCTGGCCATGGCCACCTGGACGGGGGGCGTCAGCATCCGGTCCTGGTCCAGGATAACGTAAGTGACCGGGCAGGGCAGGTCGGAAAGGGGCAGGTCAACGCCCGTCTTCATAAGCCTGGTGGGAAGGGGTCCAAAATAGCCTAGCGCCCGGTTGATTTCGCGGGGTTCCATTCCGTTGCAAAGGAACCTGGAAATGACCGATGGGGTAAGCCTGAGGTCCCTGCCGAGCATGCTGCTCCAGCCAATGCCTGGTGAGAAGCACTTGCGAACGGCGCCAGGCAGGAGGGAAAGGGGCGTCCTGTTTCTCTCAGGAACCACACCGGCGATCAGGGCCAGCCTTTTGGGGGGATCGGGCAGCAGACTGGCAGCCTGGGCTGCAATCATCCCTCCGACGCCATGACCCACCAGCACCAGATCCTTCATTCCACGGCGTTCCACGACACGGGCGATGGCCTGAACGCACTCATCCAGGCGGACGTCGCCGGTGTCCCCCTCCTCATCGTCGCCGTGGCCGGGCAGGTTGAGGATGACGAACTGGCTGGAATAGTGGGGCTTGTAAAGCGTGGGGGGGTGCTCGGAGGGGGCGGTAACGCCGCCCCACACTTTGTTCCAGAACCAGGCTCCCTGGCCGACGTCGTGTACTATCAGAAAATCGGTCATGTCGGTGCAATTCTCTCCAGGGAAGGGTTAACGACGATAAGGAGCACGGGGCGACTGGCTGCGACCTGATATGTCAATTTCTTAGCCAAGAGCCGGTGAAGGAGGGCCCTCTATGCCAGGGCCCGCAGCCAGGGCCCGCAGCAGGCCGTTCAGGAATTTCCCCTCCTCGTCGGGGAGCACGGTACGAGGGTCCAGCAGGACGCGGTCGTCTTCGATGCGGGCGATGACGGGCGGGTCTGCGGCGCGGAGCCTTTGCATCAGACCTTCGGGACCCCCGGGGATGGAACTGCAATCCAGGGAAAGGACCCTGGTGGGGAGGGTTTCGCCCGGCAGGCTGCCTCCGCCAATGGCAGACCGGCTGGTGTCAACCCTGGCTGAGACCCGGCCCTGGTCGGCGACTGCCTTCTTCCACGTTTCCGCCCGCTCCTCCAGGATTTGCACGGGCGCCGAGATCATTCGCCAAATGGGGATTTCCCGCTCGGCTTCGCCCCGCAAATAGTGCATAAGCGTCGCAATGAGGGATGCCAGGCTCATCTTGTCGATGCGGAAAGCACGGGCAAAGGGATGACGCTCCAGGCGATCGACCAGGTGGCGGGAGCCGACGACGATTCCGGCCTGGGGGCCGCCCAAGAGCTTGTCGCCGGAGAAGAAGGTCAAGCCCACGCCAGCGGCAACGCTTTCCTGGGGTGTGGGTTCGTGGGCCAGGCCGTAATTTTCGGTGGAAAGCAGGGCGCCGCTGCCGACGTCGTGGAGGACAGGTATTCCGCTCCTGGCGCCCAGGGAGACCAATTCGGCGGGTTCCACAAAGGCTGTAAAGCCCTCAACGCGGAAATTGCTGGCGTGGGCTTTCAGGAAGGCGCCGGTTTCCGGGGAAATGGCGGTCTCATAGTCTCGCACGTAGGTGCGGTTGGTAGTGCCGACATCCACCAGGATGGCGCCGCTCTGGGACAGAACATCGGGCACGCGAAAGCCGCCACCAATCTCCACCGCCTCGCCCCGGGAGACTACCACCTCTTTTCCGGCGGCCAGGGCAGACAGGCCAAGCAGCACCGCCGAGGCGTTGTTGTTGACCACCAGGCCAGCCTCCGCGCCGGTTACTTCCTGGAGCAGGTTCTGCAGGTGAGCCTGGCGGGAACCTCGACGGCCGTTGTCCAGGTCGAACTCCAGGTTGGAATAGCCCTGGGCGGCGTTAATGGCCGCTTCGGTAGCGGCCCGACTCAGCGGCGCCCGACCAAGGTTGGTATGGATTACCACCCCGGTCGCATTGATGACCGGCTGGGGAGCCGGACGGTTCATGTCTTCGATGACCTGCCGCGCTGCCTGCGCCACTTCTTCGACGGTGGGAGCATCGGCGCCCCTCATGACGCTGGCCCTGGCACGGTCAAGTTCCTGGCGGACGAGGGACAAGATCCATTCCCTGCTATAGGCTTTCAATTCCCAAGCCAGGGTGTCGGAGGACAGCACCCGTTCCACGCTGGGTATGTTGCGAAGCTGGGTCAATTGCAAAGACCTCTTCAGATATAGGGGCCAATCAGTCAGACCATCTTAAGTGAGAGCCCGTGAGAGGCTGAAGCCGCGCTCCCACAATCGGGTAACAATTCTATCACGAAAGAATGCAATACCCGCCTGCTTATTGACTCTTCACGGGGCAATCGCGTTTTAGATTCAGACTATAGTTGGCAGACATCCACCAGGCATAAGACAAGTCGCTCTGAGCTTGACGAAGGGCCTGAAATCCTGCATGTCAGCCCGGTTACGGGTCCCACAGTCGGCCGTGGGATGGAGTTTAGGTTCTTCACTCCGTTCAGTATGACAACTTAGACCTAATGCGACTGCCCTGTGACTCTTCATCTAAGGGCAATGGGGGTGAATTTCCGCTCACCAGCCCAAGTTGTACTGGGCTGCCGAAGAATTTTGCTGTCTTTACGAATAAATGCAGGTTTTGCCGAGTAACGGCTATTCTTGCCCACTTCAGATTGAATAACGCAATATTGCCGGCGTTGCCGTCGCCGCTCGGGGATGCGCTGAGAAAATATTTGTTTTGCGTGCCATTTTGTCTCATTTTGACCCATTTGCTTGAGTCTTTGTATCTGACTGAGATGAGATGAAGGCGGTGCCCGGGGCATTATTGAGACCGCCAGGCAAATACAAAGTGGGACGGATTGGGCCTCTTTTATTTGGGTAGTGGACTGTTTGCATTTAACGGGACCAGTTGGGAGAGCAAACTTTCTGTTATGTCTTCCAAGGATGATGGGGCGTTATGCAGGCTGGCAAGGGGGAAGCGTCAGCGGAGCAGCGTGAGGGGTGAAGTGAAGGAGATCGAGCTGTCATGCAGGTCCGTAGAATGTGCGCCGGAGGGACTCCGGACATATCCCCTGGAAGGATCCAAAACCATGCGCGGACTCGTTCGGGGGCGCCGAGCCAGGTTTCTTGGGGGAAGGTTCAGGCGGTTCAACAAGTCCAGTAGGGCATGACTACGGGCTGCAACGGGATGTGGATGACCCGGCGGGCACTGACCGCCGCCTTTATTGAATTGTCAAAGTTGCCGGGAAAGTATT
This sequence comes from Dehalococcoidia bacterium, assembly GCA_034428635.1. Classification (GTDB taxonomy): domain Bacteria; phylum Chloroflexota; class Dehalococcoidia; order Lucifugimonadales; family UBA3495; genus Bin22. The sequence goes on along the minus strand of DAOUHR010000156.1, from coordinate 49,048 downwards.
AGAATATCCTCACCTGGAACCTTTAATGGCTATCCCAAAACTACCGGTGATATTTGCTGGCGCCGGATGCGCCAATAATTCGATGGGCATTACCCCTATCCCAACCTTGCCTCATAAATAGGGAAGGGACTCTTGAGACAGGTCCTTGGTGTGTAAGGTCGGCAGGGCCACCAAGAGAAGTCCCCTGGAAGGTCGATATGAAAGGGACGATAGTCGGAGTTTCGGTATTCGTGGTGCTGTCAGTCGCCGTGAGCCTGGCGGCGGTGGGCGCCGTGACTCAGACCTACACAGGAACGGGGCCGGGAAGTGTTAACTCGATGGCGGTCCCGCAGATGGAGACGCTGCCCGGGTTGGCGAACAAAGAAGAGCAAACCGGCGTATATCGTGCCTTCACTTACGTTTGACCCTTCCACTAGACCTTCGCCCCCCGTGAGGGGGCTGCGCATTTGACCCTTCACTGAACCACAAGACTCGGCGTCCAAGCCATTCCCCCACCAACTTTTGTCGGAGCTTACCCATGCAACCAGGACTTTCCCCTGAACTTGACGGCTTCAAGAACATGATCCGTCAAATCGTAAGAGACGAATGCGTCCCGCTCGAATCCGAATACCTGGCCAACCCGCCCCAGGAAGGCGTTGATGACGGCGGCCCCAAGGGGATTGCCGAAACGGTAATGGGCATAGTGGGAACCCTGGACCACGAAAAGTGGGGAAGGCTGAACCGGATTTCCAAAGACACCGGAATCTATACCTCCTTCGTACCAGAGGAGTACGGCGGCGGGGGCATGGGCGCCCTGGGCCACGTAGTAATGGACGAGGAGATCCATAAGAGCGTCGTACAGCTTCCAACCTCCCCCGTACCGATGATGATGATTGGCTCCTGCACGCCCGAACAGGAAGAAAAGTACCTGTACCCGGCTATCCAGGGAGACCTGAATTACGCCTTCGGCCAGACGGAACCCCAGGCAGGCTCGGATCCCGGTGGAATGATGCAGACCCGCGCAGTGCGGGACGGAGACGACTGGGTGATTACCGGATCCAAGATGTTCATCTCAGGGGCGGCCAGCGCCGACTTTCTGCTGGTGCAGGCAGTAACCGACGAGGAGAAGCGCCAGCGGGGCGGCATCACCATGTTTATCGTGGATAACCCCACGCCCGGGTTGAGCTTTGACCCCATTCGGGTGTGGATTGTGCCGACCCGTGCCCAGCAGTACATGGTCAATTTGGACGAAGTGCGGGTGCCCCAGACCCAGGTCCTGGGCGAAGTGGGCATGGGGTTCTCACTGGGCCAGCAATGGCTGGTCCACCATGATCGGCTGCTGCGCGGGTCCATGGCGCTGGGAATTCTTACACGAGCCCTGGAGATGGCTATTGATTGGGCCAAGCAGCGGGTTACCTACGGACGGCCGATCAGCGACCGCCAAGCCATTCAGTGGATGCTGACCGATGTTTACATCGACATTATGAACTTGAGGGCCGTAACCCGCGAGACCGCCGCCCGTGCCGATCAGGGAGAAGACGTCCGGGTAGAGGCTTCCATGATCAAGTACTGTGCCGGGGAATGGGGCTGCCGAAGCATTGACAAGATAATGCAAGTATTCGGCGGAATGGGTGAAACCCTGGATATGCCGATTCCCCACTGGTATCACCTGCTGCGCCACGCCCGCATCGGCGGCGGCACCTCGGAGATTCACAAGTTCGTGATGGCGCGGGGTTTGCTGGATGGACGGGTATCCTTCCAGGGCTAAACCGTCCAGGGCCAAGCGGTCATCGCGGGGCGGGGATTGCCGGTTGGGGATGGGTCCTTTCGCAGGTTTGTGCGGCAGGGGTGGAGAGGTCAAGGGCCTCTTCAGCGGGTAGATGGCGAACACAGACTACAGGCTGCATGATCTGTCCCAAACTTGTTCCGACCATCCCACGCTCCCCATCACGGACCGGAAGGGCGCCTCTTACTGCTTCAACTGCATCGTCACAGGCTTCCAGGCTCAGGCTTACAGTGTTGCCTGCCGCATTCTGTACGACCGCCACCTGGCGGAGGATGCGGTGCAGGAAAGCCTCACCTCCGCATACCGATCATTCAGCCAGTTTCGGGGCGATAACCTGCGGGGCTGGTTAATGCGAATAGTGACCAACAACTGCCGGGATATGCTGCGGGCCAGCCGTTCCCGCCCTTCAATTCCTCTTGACCCGGTGGACACCGACCCTGATACGGATGACGGCGTCATGACAGCCGCGAATCTGCCCTCAGACCAGGAGTCCCCCGAAGAGTCAGCTGAGCGCGGGGAGCTTCGTCGCACCATCGAAGCCGGATTGGAGTCGCTGGCAGAGGAGCGGAAGATGGCCATTTTGCTGGTGGACGTTGAAGGGTTCAGCTACGAGGAAGCTGCAACGGCCATGAACTGCTCGGTGGGGACCATAAAATCCCGCATAAGCCGGGGACGCCGGGAGTTGCGTGACTTCCTAAGGGGATCTGGGGAACTTCTACCTTCCGGGTTCCGTCAGGAATAGTAGAGATATGTGGTTATTTGGCGGACATAGGCATTTGAGCGAAGACCGGCTGAGCGACTACGTCAGCGGCCGGCTATCTTCGGAACAAGGGGCGCGGCTGGAACGGGCCGTAGAAGGGTGCGCCCAGTGCCGGAAGGAACTGGAGTCGCTGCAACAGACCCGTGCGCTGTTGCAGGCCCTGCCCCATGAACCGCTGACGCGAAGCTTCGTTTTCGCGGAAGCCCCGGCGCCGGCTGTGACCGAAGGGTATCGTGCGGTGGCTGCCCCGGGGTTTCGGATGCCGGGGTGGGCCTACGCCGGAGCAGCGGCGGTGGCCGGGGTAGCGGTGATTGTATTTGTCCTGAGCGGGACGGTAGGTACATGGCTGCCCCAGGGGAGCGAGGAGGAGTTCGACCGCGTGGCATCCACCGCTTCCATGGAAATGGAGCAGGCTGCCAGCGTCCCCGCCTCCGCTGCCGTCCCACAAGCAATGCCGCCAGCGCAGCCGGCAGCACCGGCTGAACCCGCGGTGGTACAGTCAAAGGCCACCGAAGGGGGTTCGCCGGAGTCGGCGCCAATTCCGCTTGTAGATTCTGTGGAACGCCAGGAGGCCGCCCCCGAAGTTATGGCTGAAGTCGAGGTGGAAACGGAAGTCCTGGTGGAGAGGATTGTGGAGACAGAGACTGAACCCACGCCTGCGGCCGGGTTTTTTGCGGCGCAGGCGGAACCTACGGCTGCTCCGGCGGCGGCGGCAGAACCTCAAGTTGCTGCCGCAGGGGAGAGGCCGATACCCACCGCGGCGCCCGTTGCTGCCGCGGCGCGGGCGGCGGGCGCGGGGGAACCCGAAGTAGAGACTCCAGTGGAGGCGGCAGCACAAGTACCGGAGGCAACTACTGGTCACGCTGGAGCAGGGGCGCCAACGCCGATCGTCAAGGTCGAGGTCGGCGCAATTCCCGCAACGCCGGCTGGCGAAGGGTCATCGAGCGCGGGAGAGATGGACGAGACGCCGACTCCTGGGCCTGTGGTTCAAGCAGGGGGACTAGTTCCGCTGGCGCTGGCGGCAACTCCCGTGTCGGAAGAGACTATTGCCACCCCCATGCCTCAAGAAACGCCCCAAGCCGCAACCCCCGCGCCGACTATTGCTGCGCCGACGGCGACGGTGGCGGCCATTGCCAGGGCCGGGACCGTGCCTGGGCCGGCCACGATTGATACAGCGCCTGTGGCAACTGAGGACCCAGAGTCTGAGGTAACAACCGCGGCAGTTGAATCCCGTGGACCCTCCGGCCCCAGTGCCCGGGAAGGCGCTGCGGGGCCTGCTGGTGGGGGTGGTCCCGCTGGTCCCGCTGGCCCTTCTGGAGGGTATGGAGCGAGGGGTCCAGTTGGTACGCAAGGGGACCCTGGCGCGGCAGGCGCATGGGGCCCGCAAGGTCCGCAAGGTCCGGGGGGTACAGCCGGCAGGTCGTTATCGGACGGCCTGGTCCTTACAGCATTGATCGCTGTGGCGGCAGCGGCGTTGATTCTTGGGGTGGCGACAATATTCTTGCTGCGTCTCCGTCCTGGCGGTAGAAGCAGGGAACAAATCAGGAATCTGATACGTCTGTAATAGTGAATCGTCCCAGACTGGAGAATTGAGGAGGGAGAAGGGAAATGTTCAAATCAAGGTTCAAGCACTTTTTCGTATTTCTGGCGTTGGGGGTCGTTACGCTGCTGGCGCTGGCCTGTTCATCGCAGGTGCCGGCGAGTACTACTGTGGGCGGGGCACAAGCGGGTGAGGAAGCTGCGGTAGTGGTGGCAGAGGCGGACGCGGCCAGGTCGGCAGGCCAGGTTCCAGCGGCAATTCAGGCCCCGGCGGCAATTCAGGCCCCGGAGGAAGCGGATACTGAACCCGCCGCGGTGGTTGCGGAAGTGGAGTCCACGCAAGCGGAAGAAAGCAACGCGAACGTGGCTGCCCGCGAATCACCGGGCGAAGGCATTCCCAGTGGCGAAGAGTTTCGGCCGCAGGTGGCTGAGCGGGACGGCTCCGCAGGCATTGTGGTATCGGGCTCGGGGAGGGCCAGCGCAGCGCCGGATCTGGCCACCCTGAGGCTGGGAGTGGAAGCAATTGAGGCCACAGTGGGTGAGGCGCGCACCGCCGCCGCTGAGGCGATGACCGCGGTTATGGCTTCCGTGAAGGAGGACGGCGTAGAGGAAAAGGACATTCAAACCGGATATTTCAGCATTCAGCCCCGCTACACCGGGCGGGAGATTACCCGTTGCGTCGAGGCCGACGATGCGGAGAAGGCAGAGGTTCAAAGCGAAGGGGAAGGCACGACGGAAGGTCCCGGCTCGATGAGCATGGTGGCCGAACCCAAGGCGCAGGAGTGTTTTCAAGAGTACCGGTCCGTCATAACGGGCTACGAGGTCAGCAACAACCTGACGGTGCTGGTGCGGGACCTGGAAACGGTGGATGACTTGATTGACGGGGCGGTGGAGGCTGGGGAAGACAACATTCGGTTTAATGGTCTGTCCTTCTCGCTGGAAAACACAACCGAATTGGAAACGGAGGCCCGCAGCTTAGCCGTTTCAGACCTGGAAGCCAAGGCACGGGAACTGGCCGCCCTGGCGGGGGTTGAACTGGGCGACCTGGTGTATCTGACAGAGACGGGTGGATTCCAACCTCCAGTAGTCAGGGCTGAATTTGCTCTAGCCATGGCTGCTGCCGACTCCGCTGGCGGTGTTGCGACCCCTATATCACCGGGCGAGGTTTCCGTCGCAGTGAACGTTGTTGGGCAATACCTGATTGGCAGTGGAGAGTAATGGAATAGGCCGAGAGTGTTCCTGGTCGGCACGGTTGTTTTTGCGACCGAAGAGGCTTTAGAATCAGTGTGCCCCGGAAAGTGCCGGGGCACACTTTTGATTGGAGAGGCTGGACGGGCCTCAAGGAAGGGATGTCTCTGACTAAATCGGCAGATGACCTGATTTGTGGCAAAATCGAGCCTGCTGCAATATCCGCTCCGGGCGCTCATGGATTCAGGGTTCGCCGGAATGGTGGTACTGCGATGGTCTCCGAACAACAGGGCGCAACATGGTACTGAGTGACCGGTCAATAAAGGATGCGCTGGGGGAGGGACGGATCGTCATTGATCCGTTGGATCCTGAGGATATTCAGCCGGCCAGTGTGGACCTGCACCTGGACCGGAAGATTCTCGTTTTCACTAACCACCAGCAGCCCTATATAGACGTCAAGGACAGCCTGGAAAGCCTGAGTGAGCTGGTGCAAATAGAGGACGATAAACCCTTCATCCTGCATCCTGGCGACTTTGTGCTGGGCAGTACCGTGGAGCACATAGAACTGCCTGAGGACTTGGTGGCCCGGCTGGAGGGCAAGAGTTCATTGGGGCGCATCGGCCTGGTCATTCACTCCACAGCCGGGTTCGTGGACCCGGGCTGGAAGGGCAATCTGACCCTCGAATTGAGCAATCTTGCCAGGCTTCCCATAACCCTCTACTACGGCATGAAAATCGGGCAGATTTCCTTCCTGACCCTTACCACGCCGGCGGAACGCCTTTACGGTTCCGAGTCTCTTGGCAGCAAATACCAGGGGCAGACGGAACCTACCGCCAGCCGGTTTCACCGGGATTTTCTACCGGGGGAATGACTTGCAGCGGCGGGAAGCGGCGACCACCATGCCATATAGTCGCGGCACGGGTTGTCCCGCCCGGTAGAGTGTCTGGATAGCGAGAGTGGAGTAAGCAGGAAACCCGTACCCACCTGGCATAGGGAGTGTCGTCAAATTAGCCATTACCGCCGGTTAGGTATCGGGTATAAACAGGCGATATACCAGAGTCCTGGTATATCGCGGAGCATATCACCCATTTACATGACGGATCTGGATTCCGGCTTTCGCCGGAAAGACGAAACTCGGCTTTTGACGACACCCCCTAGAGCGCCCGGATTGGAAAGAAATTCCAAATTCTGTCTGTAGCGGAATAGATAACTGAAGATGAGTGAGACTTCTCCCATGCAGCGGGCGATTGAACTGGCGCGGGGGGCATTGGGAAGCACCAGCCCCAATCCGGCCGTGGGGGCGGTGATTGTCAAGGACGGCGCGGTGGTGGGGGAAGGGTACACGCTGCCGCCGGGCCAGCGCCACGCCGAGGTTGGCGCCCTGGAGCAGGCGGGCCATCTCGCTGTCGGGGCCACCCTCTACACCACGCTGGAACCTTGCTGCCACTACGGCAGAACGCCCCCCTGCACCGATGCCATTATCGCCGCCGGTATCAATGAGGTGGCGGTAGCCATCATTGACCCCAACCCGCTGGTAGCCGGCAAGGGTATGGAAAAGCTGCGCGATGCTGGAATAGCGGCCAGCATTGAACCAGCCGAAGGTGCACACGAACTCTACGAGGCCTTCGGCAAGCACATCATTACCGGGCTGCCCTTTGTCACCGCCAAGTTTGCCATGAGCCTGGATGGCAAGATCGCCACTTACGCCGGCGACTCCAAGTGGGTTACCGGTCCCCTGGCCCGGGCTGAAGTCCAGCAGATGCGCCGGGAATGCGACGCCATCATGGTGGGCATCAATACATTGCTGGCGGACGACCCCCAGCTTACTGCCCGAGGTTCCGACGGCCGGCCCCTGGAGCAGCAACCTTTGAGGGTAGTGCTGGACAGCCACTGCAGGACACCGTCCAAGGCAAAGATGCTGAGCGAGCCGGGGAAGACGCTGATAATCACGTCCAGCGACGCTACCGGGAACGAAATAGAACGGTTGCAGCAGGCAGGAGCAGAAACCTGGACTAGTCCCCTGCACGAGCCGGGCATGTTGGAGATGGGAGAGGTACTGGTGGAACTGGGGCACCGAGGCGTGGTCAGCCTGCTGGTAGAAGGCGGGGGGATTACCCTGGGTTCCCTGTTTGACGACGGGCTGGTGGACAAGGTGAAGGTCTTCATCGCGCCCGTTATAATCGGAGGCATGCAGGCCGCTTCCCCCATTGAGGGTCACGGACCGGAGCTAATGTCCCAAGCATGGCGGGTGGGAGGGGCCGAGATCCGGCAGATTGGGCCTGACTGGTTGATTACGGGCTATCCCGGCAGGGACGCTGGCGGCGTTTAGTGTCTATGTCTTCAGTTTTGAAGTGTACAGGCTGGCGCCGCAGATTGAAGTAGGCAAAGCAACACCCATAGCATGTACCACATCCCGCGGATGTGGAGGAAGCTCGAAAGATACCTCGAAGGTGCCAGCGTTATGTTTACCGGAATTGTAGAAGAAGTCGGGACCGTGGCGGCTTGCGGCGAGTACGGGCTTACCATGTCGGCGGCCCAGGTCCTTGAAGACCTGAAGCTGGGAGACAGCATCTCCGTAAATGGCACTTGCCTGACGGTGGTTGAACTCGAGGGGGAGCAGTTCCGGGTTGACCTGGCGCCCGAAACCCTGCGCCGCACTTCCCTGGGCGAACTGTCGGTGGGCAGCGTCGCCAACCTGGAACGTCCCCTGGCGGCTGGCGACCGGCTGGGAGGCCACATCGTCCAGGGACACGTAGACGCCACGGGCCGGGTCATGTCAATCAGGCCCGAGGGAAATTGCTACATTTTCAGGCTGCGCGTACCCAAGCGGTTGATGCCCTACGTGGTGGAAAAAGGGTTTATTGCCGTGGACGGAATAAGCCTTACAGTGGTAAAGCGGGGGGCTGCATCGTTCACTATTTCTGTGATACCATACACCCTCTCCCACACAAACCTGAAGGACAAGTCGGTGGGAAGCAGAGTTAACCTGGAAGTGGACATCCTGGCCAAGTACGTGGAAAGCTTGATGTCCCAGCAGGTGGGTACGGCTTAAGAGGGGTAAGGGAAGGGGCGGTTTCACAACCAGAAAACCAGAGGAGACTGACAGACGTTATGCCTCTATCTAGCATGGAAGAGGCCCTGGAAGAACTCAAAGCTGGCAAGATTCTCATAGTCGTCGACGATGAGAAGCGGGAAAACGAAGGCGACCTGGTGATGGCAGCGGAAATGGTAACTCCCGATGCCGTCAACTTCCTGGTTACTTACGGCCGGGGCCTTCTCTGCATGCCCATGAAGGAAGACCGGCTTAATGAACTGGGCATCAAGCTGATAGACAGCGAAAATGCCGTCCATGACATGCCCACCGCCTTTACCATGTCGGTCGACTTCAAGGTAGGGACCACCACCGGCATTTCCGCCGCCGACCGGGCCGCCACCGTCCAGGCCCTCATTGACCCGGAAGCCAGGCCAGAGGAATTTTCGCGCCCCGGACACCTGTTCCCCCTGCAATATCACCCCGGTGGGGTTATGGTCCGCCCCGGACATACTGAGGCGATTGTTGACCTGTGCAACATCGCTGGCATGTATCCGGCGGGGGTAGTGTGCGAAATAATGAACGATGACGGGTCAATGTCCCGCCTTCCCGACCTGGAAACATTCGCTGCCGAGCACGGCCTGAAAATCGTGAGCATCGCGCAGATCATAGCCCACCGCCGCCGTTACCAGGTGGAGATAAGGCAGGTGGCCGAGGCGCGGATGCCCACCAAATACGGCGATTTCAAGGCGTACGCCTACGAAAGTCCTTATGATCCTGGTGAGCATATTGCCCTGACCATAGGGGAGTGGGAGCCTGACGAACCGGTGCTTACCCGCATTCACAGCGAATGCCTGACGGGCGACGTATTTGGGAGCATGCGATGCGACTGCGGTGAACAGCTGGAACTGGCTTTGAAGCGCCTGGGTGAAGAAGGCAAGGGCGCCCTGCTGTACATGCGGCAGGAAGGTCGGGGAATTGGCCTCCACAACAAGATTAAGGCATATTCCCTTCAGGATGGGGGTGTTGATACCGTAGAGGCCAACAAGATGCTGGGATTTGATCCGGACACCCGACATTACGGGGTAGGGGCCAAAATCCTTGCCGACCTGGGAATCCAACGAGTGCGGCTGTTGACCAACAACCCCAAGAAACTGATAGGCCTCTCCGGCTCTGACGTTGACGTGGTGGAGCGGGTCCAGCTTGAGGTGCCGCCCAATGAAGAAAACCGCGGCTACCTGGAAACCAAGCGGCTGAGGATGGGTCACATACTGGGGTCCTGTTCGTAGCAACCCTGGCGGCAGTAGAAAGTTGAAGGGGGCAGGCCTGGACGGGTCTGCCCCCTTCGCATTGCGACGGTGAGATTCCCTAACTGACCTGGGAGATAAGGTAGGCCTCGATGAAGTCGTCCAGGCCGCCGTCCAGAACAGCGTCCGGGTTGGTGCTCTGGAAATTGGTGCGGTGGTCTTTAACCGACTTGTAGGGGTGCAGGACGTAACTGCGGATCTGGTTGCCCCATTCAGCGGCAATGCGCTCGCCCCGCAATTTGGCCAGCTCCTCAGCCCGCTGCACGTTCTGGCGGGCCAGGAGGCGGGCGGTAAGGATGCGCATAGCGTATTCCCGATTCTGGTGCTGGGAACGCTCGGTCTGACAGGAAACCACGATGCCGGAAGGAACGTGGGTCAGGCGCACGGCAGAGGCCACCTTTTGTACGTTCTGGCCCCCCGGGCCGCTGGACCGGAAAGTGTCCATCTTCAGGTCGTCCGGGCGGACAACGACCTCCTCCTCCTCAGCGGCAGTGGGCAGGACTTCCACCTGGGCGAAGGAGGTATGGCGGAGGTTGTTGGGGTCGTAGGGGGAAAGGCGGACCAGGCGATGGACGCCCCGCTCCGCGTTGAGATAGCCGTAGGCAAAGGGCCCGCCAATTTCCAGGGTGGCGCTGCGCAGGCCGGCTTCATCCCCGTAGGCCATATCCATAACCTGCACGGGGCGTTTCTGAACTTCTCCCCAGCGCGCGTACATCTTCAGCAGCATTTCCGCCCAATCCTGGGAATCTGTGCCGCCGGCGCCGGAATAAACTGAAACGATGGCAGGTCGGTCGTCGTAGGGGCCGGCCAGGGTAAGGGCTATTTCTTCACGGGAGAGGATACGGGAGAGCTGGATGGTGTCGGTTTCGATCTGCTCCAGCAGGGATTCGTCGCCGTCTTCCGTGGCGAGTTCGGTCAGTTCAAGGAGCGTTGTAGCCTGGGATGCCATATCCCGCCAAAGAGTTACCGTGTCCTTGAGCCGGCCAAGGGTACGCATCTCCTGCTGGGCACGGCGTGGGTCGTCCCAAAAGCCCGGCTGGGATGCAGCCCGCTCCAGGCGGGTAATGTCGGCTTCCTTATCGGGGAGGTCAAAGACGCTCCACGACGGAATCAATCTTCTGCACCAGGGCGCCCAGTTCCTGTCTTAGGTCTTCCATTGTTTGTCTCCTGAACCGGGGCGATCGACGCGGAGGCGGCGCCCCTGGTTGTTGTTACGATTTCTTGTACCCAATTATACGGTTACCGACAGGGGATTGCCAGTTTGCCAGAAATTACAGTAAGGGGATGATTGAATTGCCTTCAAATTTAGGGGTTGGTAGAATGGCTTAGTTTTCGCCATTTTCAACCCTGGAAGACCTGGCGGGCCAGGATACCCTACCTGCCAGGGAATAAGAGGAGCCCCTTGGAACTGATCTCAATCGCTCTGCTCGGCCTGGCCGCCTATCTCATCGGTTGCATTTCTCCATCCTACACCCTGGTGCATTACCTGAAGGGCATTGATGTCAGGGAGGTCGGCAGTCGCAATGCCGGCGCTCTAAATAGCTATCACCAACTGGGGGCCTGGTGGGCCATACTGGTTTTTATTGTGGACGCGGGAAAGGGGGCGCTGGCCACGCTGCTGCCGATGTGGGTTGGGCTGCCGGATTGGGCGGTTCTGGTTACCGCTCCCATGGTAATCGCGGGACACAACTGGACGGCGCTGCTGAGGTTCCGGGGCGGTAAGGGCGTAGCGTGCCTGATTGGAATTTGCCTGGTCCTGGCGCCGGCCGCGACGATGATAGGAATTTTACCCGGGGTGATTATGCTGTTCCTATCAAAGAACGCCATAGTCGCGCTGGTAATTGGCTGCTCCACCGCGAACAGTCTGTACCTGGCGGCCTGGCTGCTGAACCTGGAATGGCTGGTGTTGAGGCCGGGGTGGCAGCAATATGTTCTGTGCCTGGGGTTGACACTGTTTGTGACGGTGGTTTACGGGATTTCCATTCGAGGCCAACTGCTGGAAGCTTTCCGGCAAAAAAGCTTGAAGCGGGCGTTCTACGGGTCTTGATCCTACTTTCGGCTCCTTACCTGCTGTCCTCGGCGGGCTGAATTAGACCCGTTATCTTTCCGAAGACAGGTTGGTTATAATTGCGTGGCGCTACCAGAACCGACCGCGCTGGTTCGTATGTTCCCGGGCATAACCCAATTTAGTGCAGGACAACTCTATGCTGGACCACGGAGCCATTGACCACTCAAGTTCTAACTCCACGGATGCCCTGCGGCACCGGATGCGGCACTCGGCGGCCCACGTAATGGCCGATGCGGTGCTGCGGATTTTTCCTGAGGCCAAGATGGGAATTGGGCCGCCTACCCAGGACGGTTTTTACTACGACTTTGACGTTTCGCGCCCGTTTACTCCGGAAGACCTGGTGGAGATTGAAACGCTGATGCGGGAGACCATTTCTGCCCAGCAACCCTTTGTGCGGGAGGAGGTCAGCCGGGGCGAGGCGGAAGAGCTATTTTCCGATCAGCCCTACAAGCTGGAAATTATCAGCGACTTGCCGGACGAGACGACCCTGAGCATATACCGGCACGGAGAGTTTATTGACCTGTGCCAGGGGCCGCACGTGGACGGCACCGCGGACATTCAGGCGGTTAAGCTGTTGAACATCGCCGGCGCTTACTGGCGGGGGGACGAGCACCGTCCCATGCTGCAGCGCATATACGGGACGGCCTGGGAAAGCCAGGATGCCCTGGATGACTACCTGAACCGGCTGGAGGAGGCGGATAGGCGCGACCACCGAACTCTGGGCCGCCAGCTGGGGTTGTACTCCATACATGAAGAAATCGGACCGGGATTGATTGTCTGGCACCCGAAGGGCGGCGTGGTGCGCAGCCTGGTGGAAGACTACTGGCGGGACATCCACTACCGCCACGATTATAGTATCGTTTATTCTCCGCATATAGGCAGGGCCCAGCTGTGGCAGACCAGCGGTCACCTGGCCCACTACCGGGACAGCATGTATGCCCCCCTGGAAGTGGACGAACAGGAGTATTTCCTGAAGCCAATGAATTGTCCCTTCCACATAATGGTGTACCGGTCCGCCTTGCGCAGCTACCGGGAACTGCCCATGCGCATCGCTGAACTGGGGACGGTTTACCGGTACGAACGCAGCGGCGTGCTGCATGGATTGATGCGGGTGCGGGGATTCACCCAGGACGACGCCCATATCTTCTGCCTGCCCGAGCAGGTGGAGGAAGAGGTGGGTGGCGTACTCGACTTGACCTTTGAACTGCTGGACGCCTTCGGGTTCAGTGAATATTCCATTTTCCTGTCCACCAGGCCGGACAGCTACGCGGGTGAACCGGAGATGTGGGATCACGCCACCGAGTCCCTGCGTCGCGCCCTGGAACAGCGTAGCCTGGCATACGACATTGACGAGGGCGGCGGAGCCTTCTACGGCCCCAAGGTGGACATCAAGATTCAGGATGCTCTGGGCCGGGAATGGCAGTGCACCACGGTGCAATTCGACTTCAACCTGCCGGAACGGTTCGACCTGACCTTCATGGACGCGGAGGGCGGCCGCAGCCGTCCCTACATGGTTCACCGGGCCATCTTGGGTTCACTGGAACGGTTCCTGGGAGTGCTGATTGAGCACTATGCCGGCGCCTTTCCTTTGTGGCTGGCGCCAACCCAGGCCACGGTCATACCCATTGCCGACCGGCACCTGGAATACGCTGAATCGGTGAAGACTCGGCTTGAGTCCCGTGGTTTCCGGGCCGAGGTGGATGGCCGCAGCGAGCGAATGAATCTGAAGATACGCAACGCCCAGCTGCAAAAGGTGCCCTACATGCTGGTAGTGGGCGACCGGGAACAGGAGGACGGCGCAGTAGCCGTCCGAACCCGGGAGGGCGGCAACCTGGGAGCACTGACCCTGGACGATTTGCTGGCGAGGCTGGCAGAGGAGTTGGAATAATATGCCCAACCGGCTGATTAATGAAACCAGCCCCTACCTGCTTCAGCACGCTCACAATCCCGTGGACTGGTATGCGTGGGGGGAAGAGGCGTTGTCCCGATCCAGGGACGAGGACAAGCCCATCCTGTTGAGCATTGGCTATTCCGCCTGCCACTGGTGCCACGTCATGGAGAGGGAGTCCTTCGAGGACGAGGCCATCGCCAGCATGATGAACGCCAACTTCGTCAATATCAAGGTGGACCGGGAGGAAAGGCCCGACCTGGACGCGGTGTACATGGAAGCGGTCCAGATGCTTACGGGCAGCGGCGGCTGGCCTATGACCGTCTTCCTCACTCCCGAGGGCAAGCCCTTCTACGGCGGTACCTACTTCCCGCCCACGGACCGGATGAATATGCCGGGCTTTCCGCGACTGTTGCTGGCGGTAACCGAAGCCTACCGGACCAACCGGGGCGAGGTTGAGCGGGTAACGAATCAATTGACGGAGCAGATGGGCCGCTCGGGACAGATCTCGCAGGGAAACTCCCTCCTTTCCGTAGATATTCTGCACGAAGCCTACTCGCGACTGGCGGCCAACTTTGACTACCAGAACGGCGGTTTTGGCGCGGCGCCCAAGTTTCCCCAACCAATGACACCAGAGTTCCTGCTGCGTTATTACCATCACGGCCACAGTCCAAGAGCGCTGGAAATGGTGGAAATGACGCTGGAGAAGATGGCTTACGGCGGCATGTATGACCAACTGGGCGGCGGGTTCCACCGTTACTCCACTGACGCCTTCTGGCTGGTTCCCCACTTTGAGAAGATGCTGTACGACAATGCCTTGCTGGCCCGGCTGTACCTCCACGCCTGGCAGATAACCGGCAGAGACCTTTACGAGCGCATTACCGAGGAGATTCTAGACTACGTGCTGCGGGAGATGACCGATCCGCTGGGCGGCTTCTACTCCGCCCAGGACGCCGACAGCGAGGGAGTGGAGGGGAAGTTCTTCGTTTGGTCTCCCGACGAAATCCGGGAAGTCCTGGGAGAGGGCGACGGCAACATGCTGGGCGGTTTCTATGGCGTAACCGACGCCGGGAACTTTGAAGGGGCCAACATCCTGAACATTCCCCAGGGTCCGGAAGCCTTTGCGTTGGAGCACGGCATAGGCGAGGAAGAACTGGCTGCACTCATTGCCCGAGACAAGCCGAAGCTGCTTGATGAGCGGGAGAAGCGCATCCATCCATTCCGCGACGATAAGGTTATTTCGTCCTGGAACGGCCTGATGCTGCGGGCCTTTGCCGAGGCAGGAGCGGCGCTGAAGCGTACCGACTTTCTTACAGCGGCGGAGGCCAACGCCAGGTTCCTGCACCAGGAAATGATGATGGATGGGAGTCTGCTACGCACCTTCAGGGAAGGGCAGGCCAAGATTCCAGGTTACCTTGAGGACTACGCTTGCGTAGCCGACGGCTACCTGGCCCTCTATGAGGCCACCTTCCAGCAAGAGTGGCTGGACCGGTCAGTGGTCCTGGCCAACCGGATGATCGACCTGTTCTGGGACGAGGGAGTCGGAGGCTTCTATGACACCGGCTCCGAGCATGAAGCCCTGGTCACCCGGCCTCGAGATGTTTTCGACAACGCCCAGCCGTGCGGCGGTTCCGTCGCTTCGGAGGTGCTGCTGAGGCTGGCCCTTATCACCGGCGACGAAGACTACAACCTGAAGGCGTCTCAGCCACTGCGCGCGCTCAGTCGCCTGATGACCCAGGCCCCGGGCGGCGCTGCCTACTGGCTGGGTGTGCTGGACTTCTACGTCTCGTTGCCCAAGGAAATCGCCATTGTCGGCGATCCAGGTAGTGAGGATACAGGCGCATTGCTGGATGCCGTCCACCGCCGGTACTTGCCCAACAAAGTGATGGTTGGGGCTGGTGGCGACGGGGGAAATGTCGGAGCTTCTGGGGCGTATGAAATGCCCCTGCTGGCAGACCGTGGAATGGTTGACGGCAGGGCTACCGCTTACGTCTGCCAGAATTATGTCTGCCAACTGCCCGTTACCGATGCCGCCGCGCTGGCTGAGCAGCTGGATTTATAGCCCCCAGCGTCGAATAACTATCCTATTGCTTTATTCGTAATCCCGAGTGAAACGGACCCGGACCACAGGCGTGTCCGGTGTCCTTTCTTCGGGCACCTTTGCCCACTCTGCGATGCGATAACCCACTACCCAGGCGATTCCGCGATCTCCCACCAGCAGGGGTACCCTGTCTCTCCACTCCCGGGGTACCTTTGCGTCGATGAAATAATTGTGTAACCTCTTCACCTCCGCCATGCCTAACGGCTGAAAGCGATCACCATCTGCCCGTTTTCGTACTGTCAGGCTGGAATTCAGCGCTGATTGACTGAGATAGGCTGTAAAGTCGTCGGGTTGTCGAAGATCGGGAATTTCCGATGCCTTGAGAGGTTCGAATATCACTTGCCATTCACCAAGGAAATGAATGACATTGGTGCTGCTGATGTTTTCCAGTGGCAGCAGGTGGGGGCCTGCCAGGTCGGGAAAGGGACACTCGACAGTCGGGGACGCTCCCGAGAGCGAAATTACCTCGGCGGTTAACCGCAGGTGGATGCCACCCGGAAGGTCGATGCTGCCGGTGGCCCGATGGGGAGATGTGAACTCGGTCATGGCCCGCAGATGGCTCTCACCCAGACGCCTGGCGTCGCCCTTAACGGTGACGTAAGCGCGGCGCAGGGCCAGTCGCTTGATAGCCGGGTGCAGGTCGTCACAGGCTATCCGGCGCAGACTTACGGCAGGCGGCTGGCCAGAAAATTCGTCGCCTCTCTGTTCGGACGCCAACAATTGCTCCCAGACTCGTTCCAGTTCCGACTCCATGTAGGCCAGCTCCAGGGATGCGGTATTGGCGAGGCGGACCAGGGCGTCATGCACCCGTGGGTTGAATTCACTGGCCATCAGGGGCAAAAGTTGCTGCCGGACGCGATTGCGCGTGAATTTGAACAAAAGGTTTCCGCTGTCCTGCCGGTAGGAGCGGCCCAGTTCGTTGCAGTACTCGACCGTCTCTGCCTTGGAAGTTTCGAGTAGGGGGCGGAAGATGGTTGGCGTATCCAGTCCGGTGGGCCAGGGCCAGGGCGCGGTTTCCGTCATTCCCCGCAGGCCGTGCAGCCCGGCCCCACGCATTATGTGAAGCAGCACCGTTTCCGCCAGGTCGTCGGAAGTGTGGCCGATTGCTACTGCCGGCGCGCCAACTATTTCCGCCACGTCCGCCAGGAACCGGTATCTCATCTCCCGAGCCGCTTGCTCGAAGGAAGAGATGCGGTTCTCGCTCTGGTAGGCTATGGGGTCCTGCTTTACAACGCTGAAAGGGAGGCCCAGTTCCCGAGCCATGGCTTCGACGAATCGGGCGTCCTCGTCGGCCTCTTCGCCGCGGAAATCGTGATTGAGGTGGGCGACGTGCAGGGAGAGACCCAGGGAGTCCCGCAAGTTGTGAAGGCTGTAGAGAAGGGTGGAAGAATCGGCGCCGCCGGATACGCCAACAACCAGAGTGATGCCAGGGCCGGTCAGGCTGGCCCGTTCGAGGGCGGCGGCCACCTTTCGGTCAACTTGGTCAACGACGGGCATCGTTCCCGGCCGCTAATCGCTGGGGGAATTCTGCCGCTGCAGGTGGCAGGTAGAGTTGTAGGTGAGCATGCACGGGCCCCTGGCATCTATTTGGAATACGCTGACGGAGCCCAGGGCCAGGCGCAGTCGGTGGAAATTGGCCAGAGGCATTCCCAGAACCTTGCCGCAAATGGCCCGTATCGTGAAGTTGTGGGAAATTATGGCCAGGTTGTCCTCTGGGCCGTGAGATTCCTGGAGTTCGATGATGACCTTCCAGGACCGTTCTTCGAGGGTTGCCAGCGACTCACCCCCGGGCATCTCAACGCGCTCCGGACTGCTGTTCCAGGTAGTGTACACCTGCGGCCAACCGGCGCGCATCTCCGCGCCGGTCACGCCTTCCAGTTCTCCCAGGCCGAGTTCCATCAACCCTTCGCGGGCATTGACGGGCAGTCCCAGGGGCCCGCCCACTTCGTTGGCTACTTGCATAGTCCGAGTCAGGGGACTGGAATAGACGGCGGTTAAGTCCCACTCCCTGGCCGCCTGGCCGATAATCCTAGCCTGTTCAAGGCCCGCGTCGTTCAACAGGGTGTCGTACTGGCCCTGGAAGCGGCCCAGTTTGTTCCATTCGGTCTCCCCGTGGCGGACCAGGTAGAACTTCACGGCGTCTCTCCGGCGGTAAGACTTGGGACCCGCTGCGCCAGGACTTCCTCGATCCTCACCCCGTTCATGGAACGGACCGTGAGCTTGAGGCTGCCGTACTCGAGAATTTCGCCGGCCTCGGGGATGTACCCCAGCCTGTCCAATATGAAGCCCGCCACCGTCTGGTAGTCGCCTTCCGGCAGGTCCAGGTTGAGACGCTCGTTGGCGCTGATGATGGTCATGCTGGCGTTAAGGCGATAGGTGTTTTCGTCAATCTCCGAGAACTCCTCGGCTTCCTCATCGCGTTCTTCGTCAACCTGGCCGACAATTACGGACAGGTTTTGCTTCAGGGTTACCAAACCGGCAATACCGCCAAACTCGTCCACTGTTAGCACCAGGCCGTGACCGCCCTCTTGCATTTCGGAGAACGTGTCCGCTACCGTCTTGGTTTCCGGAACGAAGTAGGCATCCCGCAGCAAATCAGTAACGCTGTCTTCCAGCTCCATTTGGCCTCTTCCCAGGGCGAGAAGCACATCCTTGTTGGAGAGGATGCCAACTACGTTCTCCGTGTCCCCAGCATAGACTGGGAAGCGGGTGTGGTTGTACTGGGCGTACAGAGCCAGGAAGTTCTGCAGGGACATGCCCTGTTCCACCCATACAATCTCGGTCCTGGGAGTCATTATTTCCTGGACCTTCTGGTCGCCGAACCTGAAGACCTTGTTGAGAAGTTCTGCCTCGGTCTGTTCCACTGCGCCAGTCTGGGCCCCTACTTCAATCAGGGTGCGAATTTCGCCCTCGCTGACTTCTGCGGTGGAGTTGGTGATGCCCATAATGCGGGTAAAGGCGTTGGTGATGGCCTGGAGTACCCGTACGCCGGGGGAAAGGGCAAGTTCCACCATAGTGAGAGGTCTGGCGTAGGCAAATGCCAGCATTTCCGCCCGGTTCCAGGCCACGGTCTTGGGTAAAGTCTCGCTAAAAATGAGAAGAAGCAGGGTTACGCCCACGGTGGAGACTATGACCGCCAGACCCTCGTTTTCGATCATATTCAGGGCTATGGCGGTACCCAGGGAGGCAGCGGCGGTGTTTACCAGGTTATTGCTTAGCAGGACCGTGGCGAGCAGCCTTTCGGGATGGGATATCAGGCGTTCCACAACCCTGGCGTTGCGCCGGCCGATGCTGATGAGGTGAAGCAGTCTGGCCCTGGACAGGGCGATGAAGGCGGTCTCCGAAGAGGAGAAGAATGCGGATAAACCGAGGCAAACGACGAGGAGAGCTAACTTGCCTAAATCCTCTGACTCCATTTTGAAACCCTTAGGCCTCCTGAAACTTTGATGGTTATGTTTGGTGTCCTGGATAAAGGCGATAATGCCTCAATGGAATGGATGATAGCATTGGGACAATTTCAATGCAAAGTTGACCGTTGCCAGTGGTGAAATTAGTATGAGATGGATTCGCATTGATAGACGTTTTATTTGGCCGGCTTTTGGAGAAGACACGACTGTTTTTTCGCCGGCCGGTATGAGTCCAGTAAACTGCAGAAGGAAAGACCATGGGACTGAGGGTTCTGGGCATTGAGACTTCCTGCGATGAAACCGCAGTGGGAGTGGTGGAGGACGGGCGGCGGTTGCTTTCCAACATTGTATCTTCTCAGGTGGAACTTCACGCTCCCTATGGAGGGGTAGTTCCGGAGGTGGCGTCCAGGCAGCATATCAGGGATATGGCGCCGGCATTGGAGAAGGCCCTGGCAGACAGCGGCGTTGACCTTGCCGAAATTGACGTGGTGGCGGCAACCTACGGCCCGGGGCTGGCTGGATCGCTGATTACAGGACTGAATACGGCCAAAGCCCTGTCCTTATCCCTGGGGAAACCTCTGGTCGGCGTCAACCACCTGGAAGGCCACATTTACGCTTCGTGGTTGTCGCGGGGAGATGAAGATCACCCTGAAGATGACCCGGGCTTTCCGCTCGCCTGCCTGGTGGCTTCGGGCGGGCATACCGACCTGATACTGATGGAGGGGCATGGCGTGTACCGGCTGGTGGGTCGCACGCGGGACGACGCGGCCGGCGAGGCCTTTGACAAAGCGGCCCGAATATTGGGACTGGGCTTTCCCGGCGGGCCCGAAATTCAGAAGGCATCGCAGGGCCACGATGGAACCGAGCTTCCTGCCCTGCCCCGCGCATGGATGCGAGACACACTGGACTTCAGCTTCAGCGGGGTGAAGACGGCACTGCTTCACCTGGCGCAAGCGGAGGGCCTTTACCCGGGCGATCCGGAAGCGCAGAAAACAAAGGAGTTGCAGGAAAAGGTTGACCGGCAGGTGGGGGAGATGGCCGCCAATTTCCAGGAGGCGGTGGTGGAAGTGATGGTGGTCAAGACCCTGGAAATGGCGCGCCGCTACAAGGCCAGGGGAATAGTCCTGGGCGGAGGAGTGACCGCCAACGCCAGGCTGAGGGCAGAGATTACCAGCGCGTCCACCCTGCCGGTGATAATTCCTCCGCCGGTACTATGCACAGACAACGGCGCGATGATTGCGGCCTGCGCCTATTTCCAGTACGACCGGGGCGAAGAGTTCGGGCTGGAGCTGGATATTGACCCGGCGCTGCCACTGGGTTAGCGGTCTGCGTTGCGGTCCAAGTGAACAGGGCTTGAACCCGTCCATGGTGAGTTCATCGAACTATGAGCGAATTACGCCTGGACAAGTTCAGCGCGATTCTACAAAAGCCGTAACCCAGAGCGGCCGCTTTACAGGGCCCGGGGTTTCAGTAGTTCATCCCAGCGGTCCTGTCGGCACCTGAACAGGCATTCGACCACGTCGTCAATGTCCGGTATCCGTTCCGCGCCCAGGACGGCAAATGACAGGTTCCAGTTGGAGCCCTGAAGGGTAACTTTCCCGCCGGCCCGCCGAACGTTGTGCCTCCAGTAGAGCCAGCCACACACCAGCACCCCGGCCAGCAGGATGAAGGGAACGAAGTCCATGTTGATGCCGGGTAGGCCCGGTCCGTCAAACTGCCCAGCCATCCAATAAGCCACCATCAGGTAAAAGGCCAGGGCCGCCACGAGGGTCAATATGCCGCGTATGGGAGACAGGGTGCCCTTGCGGGCGGTGTCGACCACTATCCCCTTAAGTTCTTCCACGGGGAGGAGGGTGGCTTCCCTTGCCCTTCCGTCGTCCCTGAAAAATAGAATCCGATGGGTGGTTGCAATCAGCAACTGTCCGTTGCCGGAAGGTTCATCCAGCAGGCCCTCTTCCAGCGAAAAGACCCTCGCTACTCTTTCTTCCGGCAGCAGGGCCACGCCCCGCACGCGGGAAAGATAGTTTCTTGGCCGAATGGCCTGGTCAATCAAGGCATTCCTCCGAAAGTTCGGGCAGCGACGGCAAGTATATCGTTGCTGTTCCTTTCCGTTATGGATTGCGCCGACTCCTTCTAGGTCCAAAAGGTTCTCTTGGTCGTATCCGGCGCCTGCCGCAAGAGACTCTATAGAAACAACCTGTACGCCCAAAAGTTCCGGCGTATGTTACCATTGCCGTACTTGATAGACCAGCCTTTTGGCGAATTGACGGGAGGTGCACATGCCGGACCTGTCCAACGAAGAGATACATGCCCTGGGAAGGTCAGTGGGGCTGGACATCCAGGAACCGGAACTGACCCAGGTCGGCTATGGGCTTAACGCCATACTGGAAGCCATGGCGAGTATCGACGTTCCCGGCGTCAACAGCGTTGAACCCCTGCCCCTGATTCTTCCCAGCCCGGAGGCCCAGGATGAGTCCTAACGAAATTCCCTACCTGTCCGCCACAGAGTTGGGCGGGCATATTGCAAACAGGGAAATCAGTCCCCTGGAGGCGGTAGAAGCTTACTTGGCCCGCATAGGAGAAGTGGATACCAAGCTGAATGCGTACATTACCGTCCGCGCTGACCAGGCTAGAGAAGAAGCGCGGCAAGCCGGCGAGGAGATAGCCCGGGGCGAGTATCGGGGCCCGCTGCATGGGGTACCCGTCGGCGTGAAGGACCAAATATATGTCAAGGGAGTCCGCAATTCCGACGGTTCAAAGATCCGGGATGACTTTGTGCCAGATTTCGACGCAACGGTGGTGACCAACTTGCGCCGGGCCGGGGCGGTTATCCTGGGCAAGCTGAACATGAGCGAATTCGCAATGGGCGACCCTATCAGCTCCTACTACGGCGCGGCCCACAATCCCTGGGACCTGGAACGCAACCCCGGCACCTCCAGCACCGGCTCGGGGGCGGCCACTGCGGGATTCCTGTGCGCCACTTCGCTGGGCGAGGACACCGGCGGGTCCATTCGCGGACCGGCCGCCAACTGCGGCCTGGTGGGAATCCGTCCCACCTGGGGCAGGGTAAGCCGCTATGGCGTCGACGGCGCCTGCTGGTCGGTAGACACCATTGGTCCTATTTCCCGAACGGTCACCGACTGCGCCGCCACCATAGGTGCGATTGCCGGCTATGACCCCAACGATCCGTACACGGGCAGGGTTCCGGTGCCTGACTACCAGGCTGCCCTGACGGGGAATATCCGGGGCCTGAAGGTGGGCGTGGTCAAGGAGTTGATGGACCCGGCCCTGGGCCTGGACTCGCAATCCCGGGAGGCGGTTGAAGCTGCAATCCAGGTGCTGGCGGAACTGGGCGCGGAAGTGCGCGAAGTCTCCCTGCCCCTGGCCCATCAAACCGGCGCTATTGTCCGCACCATAACTCATACCGAGCGGGTCAGCCTGCGCCCGGAATGGCTGCGTGAGAGGCCCGAGGACTACCACGTCAACACGCGAATCGCCTTTATGACTGGCAACTTGATACCGGGCCAGGTGTACTACAAGGCCCAGAAGCTGCGGGCCATTGTGCGGCGGCAGGTGCTGGACCTGCTGGATGAAGTGGACGTGCTGGTCCAGCCCACGTCGTCAGGTCCGGCGGGAAAGCTGGACTTCACTACCGGCGTGGCCAGCAAGGAAGAAGCGGCCCGGGCCCTGGTGGAGGGGAGCTACCGCGGGCCCTACAGCCTGAGCGGGGCACCGGCTCTGTCCATTCCGTGCGGCTACACGTCCGGGGGAGACGGGGCACTGCCGCTGGCGCTGCAAATCGCCGGGAGGCCCTTTGCCGAGGCTACCGTTTTCAACGTGGCCTACGCCTACGAGCAGGCCACTCCCTGGCACAATCGCAAGCCGCCCATTTAAGCTCATGGCTACAAACTTGCGCATTTATTAAACGGAGAAAGAGCTATGACCCTACCCAATCCTGGCGCGTGGCAAGCCAAGCTGGAAAGCCACTCGCCGGAACTGTACAAGGAAATTATGGACGTGAGGAACCACGTCCTTACGGACGGCGCCCTCCCCCTGAAGGTGAAGGTGCTGATGACCATGCTGTGCGACGCCATAATGGCCCACCCGGACGGTGTCAGGAACATCGCCAACCGGGCCCGTGCCGTGGGCGCAACGGAAGAGGAGATTGCCGAGACGGTGGGTGTGGCCTTCGTCATGGGCGGCACTGCGGCCCTGACTACTGCCTGCAACGCCTTCAAGGAAGACTAGCAACCATCTCTTCAGAAGTAACCCCGGTCCCCAGGATTTTGAAACTGCGGCGCCCCGTCGAGGCGTGCGAAAGGGAGGCAGTATGGCTAATGGAAACCTCTCCAGGAGTCTGGTGTACGGCAGCCGGGGCATTGTCTGTTCCAACTCGCCCCTGGCGGCGTCGGCGGGAATCCAGATTATGCATGAGGGCGGGAACGCCTTTGACGCCGCGCTGGCGGTGGCCGCTACCGAGGCAGTAACCCTGGTGCCCCTGTGCGGCATGGGCGGCGATTCCTTCATCCTGGCCTACGAGGCCGCCACTGGGCAGTTGACCGGCATCAACAGCAGCGGTACGGCCCCCACCGGGGCAACGGCAGACTACTACCGCTCTCGGGGCTACGAGGAAATGCCGCTGGAAGGCCCCCACGCCATTTCTGTACCAGGCGAAGTTGCCGCGTGGGAGGAGATGCACCGCCGGTTCTGCTCCATGCCCTTCCCTACTCTGCTGGAGAGGGCAATCGGGTACGCCGAAGAGGGATTCCCGGTGTCACCCCGCATTGGGCGCAGCTTTGCCGCCTCTATTGGGAAGCTGTCCCAGTTTCCCGCCAGCGCCGCCATCTATTCTTCCAACGGCGGAATGAAGGCCGAGGGCGAAATTCTGGCCAACCCGGACTTGTCCCGCAGCCTGCAGCAGGTGGCCCAAGGCGGCGCCGACGAGTTCTACCGGGGCGATCTGGCCCGCCGCATGGTCAAGGAACTACGCAAAGCCGGCGGCCTGTTCACCGAATCGGACTTCGCCGACCACCGTCTGGACGTCTATGACCCCATTTCCACCAGTTATCATGGCTACACGGTGTACCAGACCCAGCCCCCAACGCAGGGCTTCCTGCTGCTGGAAATGTTGAACCTGGTGGAAGACTTTGACCTAAGCGATCTGGGCCACAATTCGGCGCAGTCCATACATCTGATGACGGAAGCGAAAAAGATTGCCTATGGCGACCGCAACCGTTTGGCCGGCGATCCCCGTTTCGTGGAGTGGCCGCTTCAGGAATTAATCTCCAAGGAATACGCTGCCCGCCGCCGGCCGGAGATAGATGCTGCCCGGGCCAACAACGGCGCGGCGGCTTTTGCCGAAGACGGCGATGGCAACACTACCTACTTCTGCGTGGCGGACGGGGCGGGCAACTGCGTTTCATGGATTCACAGCCTGTCCAACGGGTTCGGCTCCGGGTTTGTAGCGGACGGGACGGGCGTTCTGTTCAACAACCGGGGCGGGCGCGGGTTCAGCCTGCAACCTGGCCACCCCAACGTCATTGAGCCGGGCAAGCGTACGATGCACACCCTGAACTGCTACATGGCCTTCAGGGACGGAGAACCCGTCATCGTCGGCGGCACGCCGGGCGGGGATTATCAGCCCCAGTGCGGCCTGCAGGTTTTGGCCAACCTGATTAATTACGATATGGACCCGCAGGCGGCGGTGGAAGCGCCCCGCTGGTGGAGCTTCCCCGGCACCGACCCGGCCAGCATCAAGACGCCCTTTGAACTGAGAATCGAGGCCGGAATGCCTGAGTCGGTAGGCAGGGACCTGGAAGAGCTGGGGCACAAGGTGGTGCGCCGGCAGCAGGGAACTACCGACGGGATCGTGCAATTGATAATCAGGGATCCTCAGACGGGAGTGCTGAAGGGGGCCTCCGACCCAAGGGGGGACGGCCACGCTGCGGCTTGGTGACGTGAAACTACCAGGCGAGAGTTCTTGGGGGAGAACCTGAGTTCTCCCCCTTTCCTTTCTATTGGGTCCTTGCCTAAGGGGTGTCGTCAAAAGCCGAGATTCGTCATTCCGGCGAAAGCCGGAATCCAGAGCCGTCGAAAGAAAGGGTGATATGCGCAACGATATACCAGGACTCTGGTATATCGCCTGCTTACACCCGATACCCAACCGGCAGGAAGGACCAATTTGACGACAGCCCCTAGAGCATTGGCGGCATGAAGAATTCCCGCTCCCGGTCGTCAAACCCCTGGAGGCTTTCCGTCCTGATGCCGGGGTGGTCCAGCGCGGCCTTTACGATGCGGCGGTTAAAGATGCTGGTGGCCTCGGAACCCAGGTACTCCGCCACCGGCATCCAGAGACACTCCTCGATTTCCTCTTCCTGCATGGTGATCTTGGCGCTGAGGGGGCTGAGGCGGGCGACGAAATAAATGTCCGACTTGCCGTAACGGTAGCCGTGCCAGTGGCGGAAGCAGGCCAGGGCCTCGAACTGGGTGTGGATGCCCGTTTCCTCCAGCACTTCCCTTATCGCCGCGTCCACCAGGTGTTCCCCGGGGTGTACGGCGCCGCCGGGCAGCTTGTAGAAGGGGGGCTGACCCGGGTTGCGGTGCCGTTCGCACACCACCAGCAGCTCGTTGTCTTCGTTCAGCACCACACCGCCAATGCCGATGTAGTGAGTTGCAAAGGGTGGGATGAACGCGCCTTCCTCCAATTGCAGGGTCAGCATCAGGTATTGGTCGTCTTCCATGCCCGGAGAGTAGAGGTTGGGCCGTTCGCCGGAGTGGTGGAATGAGAACCCCGCCGCCACGGCCACGGGCACCAAGGCTGATAGACCGATGGGGACTTCCAGCCACACCACCTTGTACCCTTCCTCACGCCACGCAATCAGGGACGAGGCCAGGCCATCCCTGAAGTCATCTGGATCTGGGGGAAGGTTGGCCGGGTTGGGAAGAATTCCGCCAAAGGGGTTGGTGGTGGCTTCCAGTAACGTCGCCATGTTGTGTTCACCGACCGTGTCAGATATGTTTGGCGAAGTATAGCACAGGGGTTTGACGCGCCTTCTCGTCGTCTCTAGACTGCTGCACACTACCTGGACAGCCTTACCCGAGGAGGGAAACCATGACCACCCAAACTTACGACACCGGTGTTATCCAGACGGCGCCCAACGCCTACGCCTTTATCCAGCCCAACGGAGCCACCAACGCCGGATTCATCGTCGGCGAAGAGGGGATCATAGTTATCGATTCACTGATGACGCCCTCGCTGGCGACCCGTCTGATATCGGAGATTCGCAACGTTTCCAAGGCGCCCATCCGTTACCTGGTGGACACCCACTACCACGGCGATCATGTTTTCGGCAATCAGTACTTTGTGCCAGCGCCTATCATCGGCCACGAAAACTGCCGGACGGAACTTATCGAGAAATTTGATGCCAACATGAACCGCTACACCAGCGGCCGGCCGGAACTGATTCCCGAACTGTCCCAGATCCGGATGACCCTGCCTGACGTTACTTTCAGTGACCGGATGGACCTGCGGCTGGGAGACCGTGAAATCAACATGATCTACCTGGGGCGGGCCCACAGCGCCGGGGATATTCTGCTCCACCTGCCGCAGGACGGGGTGCTGTACGCTGGGGACATCGCCTTCCACCGGGTGCTTCCCGCCTTCCCTGACGGGCACATTACCAAATGGCTGGACGTAATGGACAAGACCAGAGAAATGGACTTTGAGACCATCGTGCCCGGCCACGGGCCTGTAGGCACCAAGAAGGACTTCGACGAGGCCAGAGAGTTGATGGCCCACCTCCACGGAGAAATCCGCAAAGGGTTTGATGAAGGCAAGTCTGAAGATGAAACGGCTGCCGGGGTCAACCTGGGCAAGTTTACCGAGTACTTGGGCCAGGACCGTGTAGGGTTGATTACCAACATGGCCTACCGCGCCTACCGCGGTGATTTGCAATAGACACAAAATGGGATCGTATGCCTGCAAGGGAATATTGCAATCCCTGTTGTATTGCGTGATATAATCTGACGCAACGGGAACAGGATTGGGAAGGGATAGCAACTTCCCGCGGCATTCAACCTTTTAGGACTCCGGAATCGGGCCATTGAGGTCGGAGGAAAGCCTGACTTGCCGGGAATTGCCGCAGTGTTGTAATCTATCTCCGCATCCTTGGTTCCTAAGGAAGAAAATCATAAGGAGGTAATCCAGTTATGCAGCAGGCTGCAAGGACCAAGATTGACGCCGGGGCTGTGAGCTTCGTCGTACAGCACGAGCTTTGGGACGGCAACCTTCAGGACCACTCCGACCAGGGCGTGGTAATCCTGGTGGAAGCCAATGACACCACTTTGCTTAGGTTCAACTGCTTCGACCTCGAGAAGAGCTACATCTATGGACCAGAGAGCAAGAACAAGCTTTGCCGGATGGACCCGGTTGTAGACGGCAACCCCATCATGTGGTCAGTGAAGCAGATCCGCAACAACCTGCCCGTCATGCTGAAAGAGGCCGGTTATGAAGACGTAGCCAGCCAGGTCAACATGGGTCAGGTCGAGTCGGTCCTGGGCGAGGTTGAGTCCTGTGCTCGCGAGACCTACGCTACCGGGCGCAACACCGTGAAGCATAACCGTGGTCACGACATTTTCGAGGCTGGCAACATCCGCTTCGGGCTGGAACTGCGCAAGCAGGCCGGCGGCGATGGTGGCCTGGCCATTCACGTCCTGTCCGACCTGGCAGGGACTCCTGGCCGCACCTACACCGAAGAAACCGAGCTTCTGGCCTTTGACTGCTTCCGGGACGCTCCCCACTACCACTATGGCCCCCGGAACAAGAATCACCGGATCTTCTGGGACAGGACTCTCGTTCCTGACACCCTGGAGTGGACCCTGGACCGGTTCAAGAACAAGGACCTGAAGGACATGATCGCCCGGGCCGGCTACCCCGGCGTGGCAGCCGACATCGACCAGGAACTGATCGACTCCATAATGCCCGCTCTGGAAGCCAAGGCTCGAGAGTTGCAGCCGGACGCCGAAGTCGCGGTGATGGATGGGCCCGCCACCCCCAACCTGGTGCCGAGATAAGCATCCAGGTGAATCCCGCCTAAATTCCGGGTTGGTCTGTTAAGGCCAACCCGGTTTTCTTGTATATGGCCTTTAACTCTCTATCAACTTCTTCAACAGAGAGCGTCCGCAATGCCGGTGACGGTCCGCCGGTGGTGGCGCTTGTGTGCGGCCTTGCGATTTCGATCTTGACCGCGTTGGTCCTGATTTGCGGCCCGATTATGGGTGCACCGGCGCCATCCATTGACAGCGGGTTGCCCGGCGCCCAGTACCCTGATGCTCCGGAAATAGAAGGTATCGCCCATTGGGTTAACAGCGAACCTGTCTCCCTGGGAGACCTTCGCGGCAATGTTGTGTTGGTGGACTTCTGGACTTATACCTGCGTTAACTGCCTGCGAACTATTCCCCAACTGCTGGACTGGCATGACCTTTACTCCGACGATGGCCTGCGGATCGTAGGGATACACACCCCTGAGTTTGAGTTCGAGAAGGACCCCGAAAACGTTGTGAGTGCCGCCCAGGACCTGGGTGTTTCCTGGCCCGTTGCGCTGGATAACGACTACGTGACCTGGGACAACTTCGAGAACATCTTCTGGCCCACCAAGTACCTGATCGACCACCGGGGCAGGCTGAGATACCGCCTTATCGGGGAGGGAAACTACCAGACCTTCGAAGATGAAATGCGCTCGCTGCTCGTGGAGGCACGGAGTGATCTGTCCGATGACCCGGCCACCCTGGCAATGGACCATTTGCCGGACGCCAAGTATGATGCAGCCCCGGACAAGCACGTTACCCAGGAACTGTATGCCGGCTACGATCGGGGCGACTTCCAGCGCGAGTACTACGGAGCAGGGTTTGTCGGTCAGCACGAGTACTACGCGGCGCCCGACAGGTCGCTGGAGCTTGAAGCGCCCGAGTATCTGGAGCCGGACCAACTGTACTTCCAGGGCTTGTGGCGCAATGAGGGTCAGCGGGCCCTTTACGCCGGCGGGTCTACCGGGTTCGAAGACCACATTGCCCTGGTCTATTCGGCCAGGACAGTCAACGTAGTGATGTCGTCGGAAGGCGCCAGTTCGGTGAAAGTAGGGGTCAAGCTGGATGACGAATTCCTGACAGAAGAGAACCGGGGAGCCGATGTTGTTATTGGCGCCGACGGGGAGAGCTATTTGCTGGTCGACGCATCCCGCATGTACCGGGTGGTGGAAGATCGCGAGTATGCCCAGCGCAAGAAGCTGGAACTCAGCGTCAACTCGGAAGGGCTGGCCGTATATGCATTTACCTTCGGAATCTATGCCGAGGGTCCGTGACCAGAAAGTAATGGGGCAACTATCGAAATCAGCGGCCCCATGCTTCAGTCCATTCCCTGTCCGGGGTCAGTAAAGGTGGCAGGATGTGGTGTGGCCCGGGGCCACCTCCTTAGTCTCCGGCACTTCCACCGCGCACCGGTCCATGGCGAAGGGGCAGCGGGTGTGGAACCGGCAGCCCTCCGGCGGGTTTAGCGGCGAGGGTACTTCACCGGTGAGAATAATCTCGTCCTGCTCAATGTCCGGGTGGGAAGGCAGGGCAGCGGACATCAGGGCCTTGGTGTAAGGATGCAGGGGGTTGTTGTACAACTCCTTTACTTCGGCGTACTCCACAATCTGGCCCAAGTACATTACCGCCACCCAATCGCACATGTAACGTACCGTGGCCAGGTGATGGGCGATCAGCATGTAGCTGACCTCATATTCCTTCTGCAGGTCCTTCAACAAATTCATTATTTGCGCGCGGATGGAAACGTCCAAAGCGGACACGGGCTCGTCCAGAACGATCATCTTGGGGTTGAGGGACAGGCCGCGTGCAATGGCCAGGCGCTGGCGTTGCCCGCCGCTGAACTCGTGGGGGTAGAGGTTGGCGTGGTAGGCGCTGAGTCCCACGTCCTGCAGCAGCTTTTGCACCCGTTCCTCGACATCCCGCCTGGGGACATCCCAGTTGATGATCATGGGTTCGCCGATCAGGTCGCGTACCCGCATGCGGGGGTTCAGGGAGCTCCACGGGTCCTGGAAAACGGCCTGCACGTTGCTGCGGTAGGCCTTCCGGTGATCGGAATCAGTGTGGTGAATATCCTCACCCTCGAACAGGATTCTGCCCTCGGTGGGTTCCTCCAGCATCAGCAAGAGTTTGGCCGTGGTGCTCTTGCCACAGCCCGACTCGCCCACTATTCCCAGGGTCTTGCCCCGCTCAATATGAAAGGAAATTCCGTCCACTGCCTTCAGGTAACCAGTGGTCTTGGAAAAGAGCAATCCCTTGGTAACCGGGAAGTGTTTCTTCAGGTCGAAGACTTCCAGCAGGGGACTGTCCTGTTCGGTATTTCCGGCGGGTTGCGACGCGGTGGTCATGACAACCTCCAGCAGGCTGCTTTGTGGGTCTCGGAGACCTGGAATACGGTTGGGTATTCTTCCCTGCACCGCTCCATGACGTGGGGGCACCGGTCGGCGAAGGAGCAACCGGGCGGCAGGTCGTGAAGAGCCGGCGGCTGGCCCTCGATGGCGAACAGCCGGTCGACATCCTCCTCCAGCTTGGGTACTGAGGCCAGCAGGGCTTCGGTATAAGGGTGGGATGGTGAGTTGAAAATCTCTCTCACGCCGCCCATTTCAACGATCTTGCCGGCGTACATCACCGCAACCCGGTCGCACATCTTCGCCACGACGCCAAAGTCGTGGGTGATGAAAATCAAGGCCAGGTTCTGCTGCTGCTGGAGGTCTTTAAGAAGCTTGAGGTATTGGGCCTGGATGGTAACGTCAAGGGACGTGGTCGGTTCATCGGCGATGAGGACCGCCGGCTCGCAGGAAATACCGATGGCGCCCACCACACGCTGGCGCATACCGCCGCTCAACTGGTGGGGATAGTCCTTAACCCGGGATTCGGCGGCAGGAATATTGACCTTGCGCAACACATCCAGGGTGTGCTGCAGGACGCTACGCTTGGGAATGTCCTGGTGAATCTGGATGGCCTCGTTGACCTGGTTGCCGATGGTGAACACCGGGTTCAGGGAGGTCATGGGGTCTTGAATGATCAGGGCTATCTGGCTGCCCCGGACTCTGCTCATCTCGTTTTCGGTCAGCTGGAGAATGTCCTGGCCCTGCAAGACGATCCTACCGCTCACTATTTCACCGGGCGGCGTGGGAATCAGCCGCATTAGGGAGAGCATGGTCACCGATTTGCCGCAGCCCGACTCGCCCACGATGCCCAGGGTTTCTCCGCGGCGCAGATCGAAACTGACACCATCCACGGCCTTTACCGTGCCCCAACGGGTGCTGAAAAAAGTGCGGAGGTCTTCTACCTCAAGGACTACTTCGTTTCCCGACTCAACTGCCGCCATATTTGGCCACCATCGTTAAAGATGAGAACAGATTCCGACGAACCTGGCAGACTATGGTACGGAGATTTAGCTGACTCTATACAACCCCCATACCTTTGTCAACAGAATTCCTTTCCCTCGGCGGGGCTAACGCATTCGGAAATGGTTGACCGGATAGCCTTTTGCCAGCTAGTTGAGACGGGTCTGCCCCGAGTTCGAGGTTCCTGCGAAGTCGGGAAAGACTGGTCCTTCCCCAGACCATTCAAGCGAAAGCCCTGACCATCATCAGGGGAGGGCTGGACTTCCAGACACAGGCGAAAACCGGTATGACGATTGTTCGGACTACCCGACTGTGGGGAATCGCTCCTGCCTGCCGACACCCAGCAATCAAGGATTTTTTAATTTCTTGTGCCACTTTGTGCCATTTTGTGCCGTTTCGTATCTGACAACATAGTTGGAATGGCACCGGATGGCACCCCGGTGCGCCACATCCCAGATAGGGAATGGTCATGAAGGTGGCCAAGAGTGGCCCAATATGGCCCAGGCTGGGCCACGACCGGCAGGAAGGGCAAAGCCGCCGCAGGCTCTGTCCCTGCTTCCTATTTCAAAGAAGGAAGGAAAGCAGGTCCGCCTGAACATTATGGTAAGGATATGTACTCCCTGATATCAATGGGCCGGTGTCATCAGGGCAATCGCGTTTTAGATTCAGACTATAGGTGGCAGACATCCGCCAGGCATAGGATAAGTCGCTCTGAGCTTGCCGAAGGGGCTGAAATCCTGCATGTCAGCCAGGTGACGGGTCCCCCAGTCGGCCTGTGGGATGGAGTTTAGATTCTTCACTCCGTTCAGAATGACAATTCAAACAAAATACGATTGCCCTGCCGGTGTCATGCGGCGGCGTAGTGTTTCCTGGGCAATCGCGTGCTTCCGCCAACCGGATTCCCGGACATTTCCTGATAGCTGCTTCGCCGATCGCGAAGTTAGTTGTTCCCGCGACGGCGGGGACAACGACCTACCCTACGCTGAAAGGGAAGCGCCCTGCTCCCCTCGGCATCCGTTTCCTACTTTACCGCCAGCATGTCGCAGGCCAGGCCCAGCATGATCTTGGTGCCGCTGACCAGGCTCTTGATGCCTACGGACTCGTTGGTGCCGTGGGTGAAATTCAGCATGGGATCGTCGTCGGGATGGGAACCCGTGAAACCGTAGGTAACGGTGCCCAATGGCCGCGTAAAGCGGGAATCGGTGAAGCCGTTGCTGATGGCAGGTACCCACTGGATGTCGTCCCGCTCCAGGGCGCGGGCTGTGATCCGTTGCAGGCTGGATGCCAGGGGCGATTCAAAGGGTGAGGAGTTGGGCCGGGCCATGTAGTCAATCTCGTAGGATACGCCGGGGACATCGACCAGCACCTCGTCCAACTGCCGGCGCACGTATTCGTCGTCCTGGTGGGGAAGGGTACGTACGTCACAGGTGAGGCGGATGGACTCTGGGACGCTGTTGGACTTGATTCCGCCGCTCACCATGGTGGGCGTGAGAGTCATGCGGGAGAGTGCCCGGAGCATGGAAGCGAAACGGGGATTGTCGGACTCAATGTCCGCGATAATGGCGTCCACGTTAGCCGGAGAAGGCTTGTCCTCGATGGCAAAGGTGGAGAGGTGGTCGAAAATTACAGTGGAGGTGTCCAGCTCCGCGTCGTAGCCCTCAATGGAGTTCAGGGCCTGGCTCAATCGGTAGAGCGCGTTGGTCCCCTGCCAGGGAACGGAAGCGTGGGAACTGGTGCCCTTTACGTCAATCTCCACCTGAAGCCGTCCCTTTTCGCCAACCCCGAGGATGTAGGTAAGGGCGCCAGCCGCTCGGACCGGTGTGCCGCCGCCCTCGTTGACGGCGAAGGGGGCGGCCAGCTTGTCGGGATGGTTGTCAGCCAGCCAGCCGAAGCCGTATCTGCCGCCGTGTTCCTCGTCGGCGCCTGCGGCCAGGATCAATCCGTCCTCCAATTCAATGCCGTTGCGTTTCAAGAGGCGGACGGCCATAAGCTGGCAGGTGAGCAGGCCCTTGCAGTCGGAGGCGCCGCGGCCGAAAATTCGGCCGTCGTGGATGGTGGCGCTGAAGGGCGGGAACTGCCACTTGGTTTCGTCTTCAACGGGCACCACGTCGGTGTGGGACATGAACATCAGCCCAGCCTTGCCCGACCTCCCCTCCATACGGGCAATCAGGTTGCCGCGGTTGGGCGCCGATTCGAGGATTTCCGAGGGGATGCCGTCCTCGGCCAGGAAGTCCCGGGCCAGTTCGCAGACGGGGGTTTCGTCGCCGGTAGGCATAAAGCCCGTGTTGACCGATGGAATCCGTACCATAGCCTGTTCCAGGGCAATGATGTCGTCCAGGGAAGCGTCAACCTGGGCGAAAAGTTTTTCCAGATTAGGCATAGTCTTGCCTCTTTTGTGTTCGGTTGGGGCGAGTGTAAACAGGGGGACTGAGAGTGTCAACGAAAGACTGTCGGCAATGCTCCCGCATTAACCCAAACCGTCGCCCAGGGCTTATAATTTGGGCCTTGATTCCCTTGTTAACAAATCTTGTGGGAGATAATTCAGTGGGAGATAATTCAATTGGCAACGCAACGCGACTTTGTTGGCTACGGGCGGAATGTGCCCCAGATCCGGTGGCCCAATGGGGCCAGGATAGCTGTGTCCCTGGTGGTCAATTACGAAGAGGGTTCCGAGTATTCCCTGCTGGACGGTGACGACCACCACGAAAGTAACAACGAGGTACCTTCGCCGATTCCCCCGGGACAGCGGGACCTGTATAACGAGTCATTCTTTGAGTACGGCAGCCGGGTGGGGGTATGGCGCCTGCTGGATATGTTCGACCGCCACCAGGTGAAGTCAACTTTCTACTGTTGCGCCCAGGCTTTGGAGCGTAACCCGGAACTGGCGCAGGCGATTACGGCCCAGGGCCACGAACCCTGCGGCCACTGCTACCGGTGGGCCGAGGTGCACCACATGTCTCGCGAGGAAGAGGCGGAGGATATGCGAAAGACGGTGGCGTCCATAGAGGCCACCACCGGAGAGCGGCCCCTGGGCTGGTTCACCCGCTACGGTCCCAGCGTAAACACCCGGGAACTGGCCGTAGCCGAGGGCGGGTTTATCTACGACAGCCTGGCCACCAACGACGACCTGCCCTACTACGTTACCGTGGCGGACCGACCCTGGCTGGTCATTCCCTACAGCTTTGAGACCAACGATGCCCGCTTCTGGCGGGGCGGTCTGGTCAGCACCGGTGATTTCTACGAGTACCTGAAGGACTCCTTTGACTGTCTTTACCGGGAAGGCGAAACTCACCCCAAGATGATGTCGGTGGGTCTACATTGCCGCATCACGGGAAGGCCGTCCCGTTCGCAAGCGGTGGAGCGTTTTATCGAGTACGCCAGGGGATTTGAGGGAGTGTGGTTTGCGAGGAGGGTGGATATTGCCCGGTGGTGGCTGGAGAATTACCCGGCATAATTTTGGGCTGGGCCGGCGCCGCACCAGATGGGGCTTCTTTGAGAGCCAACTATAAATTCAAACAGCGGATGGAGTGAGCCATGAAATTCGGCGTGTGTATTCCCCATTACGGCAGGCCCCTGGAAGTCAATGCCCTGACCGAAATGGCGGTGAAGGCGGAAGAGATGGGGTTTGACTCGGTGTGGGTGACGGATCACATCATCGTGCCCGACGTGCTGCCGGACCGGCCACCCGAGATTGTCTACCGCCACGATATGCTGGAACCGGTTACTTTGCTGGCCCACCTGGGGGCGGTTACCAGCAGGGTGAACATCGGGACGAGCGTAATTATCCTGCCTTACCGCAACCCGGTCATACTCGCCAAGGCCATCGCCACCGCCGATGTGCTGTCTGACGGGCGGGTAATTTTCGGCGCCGCCGTGGGCTGGATGGAGGGAGAATTTGCAGCCCTGAATGCCGAATTCAAGGAACGGGGAGCGGTGAGCGACGAGTACCTGCGCCTGCTGAAGGAATTGTGGACGAATCCCCGGCCCGAGTTTGACGGGGAACGCTTTCAATTCGGAGACGTTACCTTCTCGCCTATGCCGGTGCAGCGACCGCATCCGCCCATTTGGATTGGGGGTCGAAGCCGTGTCGGGGCCCGGCGGGCGGCGAAGTACGGGGATTGCTGGCACCCCGTGCAAATACCCGCCCACGAAGTCAAGGCGAATGCGGAGTATATGCGGGAGTACTGCCGGAGGATTGGAAGGGAAACTCCGCCACAACTTTCTTTCCGGTGCAATCTGCGGTTCAGCAACGACCCCATGGAAGGCGAAAGAGGGGCGCTGCAAGGAACTGTCGAGGACATTATCGGCGACATCGGGGATTATGCGGACGCGGGAGTCAGCCACATCATCATGGAGATTCCAGGCGAGTCCTTTGCCGAGAAGTTCGAAGCGATGGAACGGTTTCAGAGGGATATAGTCCCCCAGGCGCCGTCGGTCGGCTAACGGCCTTGCCGGCAAGGGCCGGATTGAAAGATGCCAGATACGAATTCCTTGCACGGTTTCCTGCTTTGTGGTAATTTTAGCCTAGATTTTTGCAGGCAATTTTGTAACCGTGAGGTAATGTTATGAGTTACAAGCCCAAGTTTCTGGGTCATGTAAATATGTTTGTGCGTAACGCCGAGCGTTCCCAGAAGTGGTATGAGGACATTTTGGGGCTGCATACCTATGATTTCAGGCCGGGGCGGGCCGCTTTCATGTCGGCTGACGTTGAACAATCCCACGAGATCGCCCTGATTGAGGTGGGAGAAGAGGCTCCTGGCATCCAGAACCGGCAGGTTGGCCTTAACCACATGGCCTGGATGATGGAGAGCCTGGACGATCTCAAGGAGATGTACTACCGGCTGAAGGAAAAGAACGTCCCAATCGGCCATATTTCCGATCATGGTATTTCCATCGGCATCTACTTCAACGACCCTGACGGCAACGGCATCGAAGTTTCCTATGAGTTGCCTCGCAGCCAGTGGAACCGGGAAGAGAACATTTTCATGGGTGAAGGACGAATGACCGGCCAGTTCCCGGGTCCCTGGGACGAGGAAATGGCCACCCAGCAGGCCGCCGCGCGCTAGAGGGGCGACCGTCGAGTATTTGAAAATTCAACGCTATTCTTGATTCTTTTGGAGGAGAAGGTATGCCGAGCCAAGAAGATATTGCTTTGATGGCTCATCTGATGCGTCGGGCCGGTTTTGGCGCTTCCCGCGCCGAACTGGAGGAGCGGTGCGCCCGGGGGTATGAATCCACCGTGGAGGAACTGCTCAACCCCGGAGACGATTCGGGCATTGACGAGGATGAGCTTTACCGCTATTTTCCCCAGTTTGAAAGTTCGCTGGCGCCGGTAGCCGCCCAGACCGAGTGGGTGTACCGCATGGTAAACACCAAGTGGCCGCTGAAGGAAAAGATGGCCCTGTTCTGGCACCAGCTCTTCGCGACCGGCAATTCCAAGGTGGACAATCCGCCGGAACTGCTGGCCCAGATAGGCATGTTCCGCGAGGAGGGGCTGAGCAACTTCCCTAACTTGCTGGTGAAGCTGGCGCAGAACCCTGCCATGATTTACTGGCTGGACAACAACGGCAACCACTACGGTTCCATCAACGAGAACTGGGGCCGCGAGTTGCTGGAGCTGTTCTCCATGGGAGTGGGCCACTACTCCGAGGACGACATCAAGGAAGCGTCGCGGGCCTTTACCGGCTGGACCATCGGAACCAAGCCGCCCCGTCAGCCCGTAGGACGGTTCTACTGGAACTTCGAGTTCAAACCGGAAGACCACGACTACGGTGAAAAGGAGTTCCTGGGACACACCGGCAATTTTGATGGTGATGACATCATCGACATCATAGTTAGACAGGAAGATACGGCCCGGTTCCTGGCCCGCCACCTTTACAACTACTTTGTTGCAGACGAGCCGCAGGTGCCGGCCTGGAGCATCACCCCACCCAATGACGAGGCAGCTATCGACACATTGGTCAAGGCCTACATGGAGTCGGACGCCGATATCAAGACCATCCTGCGAGCCCTGTTCAATTCCGACTTTTTCAAGAACGCCCTCTACCAGCATGTCAAGAGCCCGGCCGAACTGGTGGTCAGCACTGCCCGCATGGCCGGCAACTACAGCCAGCCAAGGACCGGGTTCCCGCTGCTGGCCTTTGAGTGCGGCTGGCAGGGCCAGGAACTGATGAATCCCCCCAGCGTGGAAAGCTGGCACACGGGTTCCGAGTGGATTGACGGCGGCGCCCTGGTCCGGCGGGTCAACTTCGCCGCCAAGCTACTGTCCGACACGTCACTGCCCGGCGTCAAGGCCATAGTGGCGGGATTGAAGGAACGGGGAACTTTGAGCCCGGCCGAATTCGTCCGCGCCTGCCTGGACCTGGTGGGTCCGGTGGAAGTGGACGAGGGCACTTTCCAGGAACTGTTGAGCCATGCCCAGCAGGGTGGCGACGTCTGCTGGGACACGGAAGAGACAGCCGCCGAATCGGAAAACCGCACCGGAGTAATGCTGGCGTTGGTCGCCGCGACCCGGGAATTTCAGTTTGCTTAAGCCGACCCACCTGGGCCGGCCACTCTAGCCAAGTCGGGAGGACAAGTATATGGCTTCAACCAAGAAAGACCCGGTGCTGGTGGTTTTGCAGCTTTCCGGCGCCAACGACTATCTGAACACGGTAGTCCCGTTTACCAACCCCCTGTACTGGGAGAACCGGCCCAACCTGGGGTTGCCCGCAAACCAGTTGATTAGGTTTACCGATGACTTGGCCTTCCACCCCACCATGGGCCCGGTGAAGGAACTGTGGGACCAGGGGCAGATGGCCATCATCCACGGGATTGGCTACGAAAACTCGTCCCGCTCCCACTTTCGGTCCATGGACATCTGGCACACCTGCGAGCCGGACAAGGTAGGGACCGAGGGCTGGCTGGGTCGCGTCATTCGCGACCTGGACCCCGCCGGAGAAAACGTGCTCAAGGGCGTGAACTTTGGCCAGGGATTGCCCAGGGCCATGGCCTTGCGCGGCGTTCCCGTCACCTCGGTGTCGGACCTGTCTTCGTATGGCGTCCTGACGGACATTCCTGCCATTGGCGGAGGTGAAGATCGGGAGGAGATGCTGGAGCTTTTCTCCCGGGTCTAT
The DNA here is from genome assembly GCA_034428635.1 of Dehalococcoidia bacterium. GTDB lineage: Bacteria > Chloroflexota > Dehalococcoidia > Lucifugimonadales > UBA3495 > Bin22. Next base: position 10,448 of record DAOUHR010000156.1, on the reverse strand, counting down.
TCCCCGGCCATTGGCACGGGCGCGGTGATGGACTACCTGGGTCAGACGGGTCGGGATGCTCTCAAGGGCGCCGACATTATCAAGGTCGCCCCGGAGCAGTACTCGTCCACCATTGAGTATGCTGACAACCCCATTGCCAAGAGCCTGAAAAGCGTGGCGCAGGTCCACATGGCCGATCTGGGAACCCAGATTTTTTACACCCAGTACGGCAGCTTTGACACCCACTTCAACCAGCTTCCCGCCCACGCCAAGCTGTGGACCGACGTTTCCGGCGCCGTCAACGACTTCTTTGCGGACCTTCGGGAGCATGACGCCGCGGACAACGTGGTGATGCTGGTCTTCACCGAATTCGGCCGTCGCGTGCATGACAACGGCACCGGCTGCGACCACGGCAGGGGCGGTGTGGCGTTTGCCCTGGGCGATGCGGTCAACCCGGGCATGTACGGCGAATACCCGTCCTTGAAGGCGGAAGACCTGTTTGAAGGGGACATGGTTCCCAGTTACGACTTCCGGGGCTTCTACTCCACTTTCGCCGAGCGGTGGCTGGGCCTGGACGCCAAGCCTATTGTAGGCGGCGAGTACGAGCAACTGGACTTCCTTTAGGCTTCCACGGCCTAGCCAAGTTGATTGACGCAGGGGCGGGTTACAAACCCGCCCCTACAAATAGCATGCCAGCGTACCCTGGCAATATTTCGTCGAAATTTTCAAGGAGGCAGAAATGCTGACTACCATAGCCGCCGGGCGAGTTTTTGATTACAGCCACTGCATGGGCATGTATTCCACCTCCGGCATCGGGTTCCTAGTTCCCATGGATCTTGCCCTGGGAAGCGATGACACCGTCTACGTGCTGAACCGGGGTGTGGACGAAATCACCCTGCGCATCAGCAAGTGCACCCGGAATCACGAGTTCATCACTGACATTGGTCGGTTCGGCATGGGCGACGGTCAATTCGTCTGGCCCATGGCTATTGCCCTGGACAGTGACGAGAACATCTACGTTACCGACGAAAACACCCACAAGATCACCGTCATGGACAGCGACGGGCAGTTCCTGGCCAAATGGGGCGAGGCCGGCAGTGGGGAAGGCCAGCTGAGGGGCCCGGCCGGTATTGCCGTAGCAGCAGATGGTAACCTCTACGTCGTCGACAGCCAGAACCACCGGATACAGAAGTTCACGAAGGAGGGCCAGTACCTGGCGGGTTGGGGTGGCCAGGGCAGCGACCCGGGCCAGTTCAACAAGCCCTGGGGGCTATGCCTGGACGCTGACGGCAACGTCTACGTGGCCGACTGGAAGAACGATCGGGTACAGAAATTTACCGCCGATGGTCAGTTCCAGACGGAATTCAAGGAGACTCCCGGTGGCGTGGGAGGCCTGAACCGCCCAACAGGGGTAGCCGTGGACTCTGACGGGGACGTATACGTGGCCGACTGGGGCAACCATCAGGTCAAAATCTACGAACCCGACGGAAAGTTCCTCGCCACCCTGGTGGGCGATGCCGAGGCTCCCTCTCCCTGGGTGCGGGACTATATCAATGCCAATCCGGACGTGGCCAAGGCCCGCCGCCGCACCAACATGGAAGTGGAGTGGCGGTTCAACCGACCGGTTGCCGTCAGGCTTGACGCTGACGACCGTCTCTACGTTGCTGAGACGGTGCGACACCGGATCCAGGTGTACACCAAGGAAAGGGAATACGTGGAGGCAGCCATTAACCTGTAGCCGCAGGGAGACAGGGCGCCGCCAGAGTTACGAGTAGAAAGGGGACAGGTACGAACCCGCCCCCTTTCCTTTTGCAGGCGCCTGGTGGGTCTAGCCCAAAGCCTCGGCTAGCCCAGGCACGTACTCGGGGCCCTCGGGGACGGTGATGGACGCGCCTGCCAGGGCGTCGCCGATGGGCTCACAGCGACCGCCCAAACACTGGGCCAGGAAGGCTTCTGCCACCGCGAAGAAGGACAGGTTGTTCTCGGGCCGGGCGAAACCGTGTCCCTCGTCAGGGTAAAGGACGTAGGTTACGGGGATTTCCTTTTCCTGCATGGCCTTGACGATCTGGTCCGACTCGGACTGCTTGACCCTCGGATCGTTGGCCCCCTGCCCGATGAGTAAGGGCTTCTGGATGTTGTCGACGAAGGACAGGGGAGAGCGTTGCAGCAGAAATTCGCGGCCCTCCTCAGTACGGTAATCCCCCACTCGGCTGGTGAACAGGTCGATGATGGGCTGCCAGTAGGGCGGGACGGTCTCCATCAGCGTTACCAGGCTCGAGGGGCCAACGATGTCCACGCCACAGGCGAAAACCTCAGGGGTGAAGGTCATCCCCACCAGTGTGGCATAACCGCCATAGCTTCCGCCCATGATGGCCACTCGCTCCGGATCGGCGATGCCCCGTTCTACGGCCCACTTAACGGCGTCCACCAGGTCGTCGTGCATCCTGCCGCCCCATTCCATGTTGCCGGCGTTAACGAAGTTCTTGCCGAAGCCGGTGGAACCGCGAAAGTTGACGCTCAGGACGGCGTAACCACGGTTTGCCAGCAGTTGATAGAACGGGTTGTAGCCCCAGGAATCCCGCGCCCAGGGCCCTCCATGCACCAACAGCACCATCGGGAGGGGTTCCGAGACGGCGCCGGACTGTACCGGGTCGGCCTCAAGGGGCAGGGAATAGTAGCAGACCAGGTTTATCCCGTCCCGCGCCGGAATAACCACCGGATGGGACTTGACCAGCGACAGGCCATCCAGGGCCGTCCTGTTGGTGAAGAGGAACTGGGCGTCCCTTTCCAGCCGAAGATATCGGTAATAACGGACGGGCCCGTCGTCCAGCAGGTAGGCGACGATCCAGCTGGAATCGTCCAGGGTTCGGCTGACGATCTCAATATCCCCCGGGGATATGGTGGCCAAGTATTCCAGGTCTGCTGCGACGGCATCATCCATAACCTGCCAGGACTTGCGGTCAAAGTTAAAGGCGACGGCCTGCACCGTCCTTTCGGTGGGGTGCAGCAGGGTGTCGGCCACGTCGGCCCGATCATCCTCGGCCAGCACGGTAACGTGGCCCGTGTCCAGGTCCATCGAGGTTAGGGCAGCGGTATCCCTGCCCCGACTGTCGGTCATGAAGAGGGCTCGTCCATCCTTGTCGAACTCCAAGGGACCCGTAGTTACCGAGTCCTCTGAATTAACGGTGAAGGCGTGCTCCCACTCACCAGCCTGGCCACGGCGCAGGAACTCAATACCGCCGTCCGCGGTCAGGCGGGCGGCGAAGCGTACGGTGAAGTCGTCGTCGGTTACAAAGAAGGCAAAGCCGTCATTCTGCAGGACCAATTCGCGCTCGCCCGTGTCCAAGTCGATCAGGTAAAGATCGTGGAACTGGGCTTCGCGGTCATTCATGCCGACCTGGATGTGGCCAGGGTGCTTGTGGCTTTCCCGCTGAAGCTGGGCCTGAACGCCGTCCAGGGGCGTCAGGTCACGGGTGTCTCCAGTCTCCAGGTCCACCGTGTAGATGTGCCAGTTTTCGTCTCCGCCGTTGTCCTGCTGGTAAGTGAGCTGATTGCCATTGTAGGTCCAGCCATACCGCCGAATGCCCCGCCCCGTGTCATACGTCACGGGACGGGCCGAGGTTGGATTGGCGGAGGGGGCGACCCAGACATTGAGAACGCCGTCCACCGGGGCCAGAAAACTGATAAGGGTACCGTCGGGACTTATCTGCGGAGAGGCTTTATCAGGGTTACCGAAGAAAGCCCTTCGGGGTATCAGGGGAGGTTTTTCTCCCCGATCTTGCTGCGGCATGGTGGCTGATCCTCCTGAAGTTCGTATTTTAAAATATAAGAAGACCGCTTAACAGTTTTTGTTGAAAGCGGCCATTGGGTATCCCTGGAAAGGGGTTACTCCTGGTCACCGGGACTGAATCCCGCCCACGTCGATATCGGACACGTGGGCGCCCGCCTCAACCAGCAGGTTCCTGATATGAAGCTCGGTTTCAAGGTAAGCGCCTTCGCCAATATGGTTGAAGCGGATGATGCCGTCCTGGTCAATCAGGTACTTTCGGGGCCAGTAGCGGTTGTTGTAGGCCCTCCAGGTCCGGAAGTCATTGTCCATGGCCACGGGCCAGATGACCTCCAGCCGGGGCAGGGCTTCGCGGACATTTTCCTCGATCTTTTCGAATTCGAACTCGGGCGAGTGAACACCTATTACGACGAGGCCGCGGTCGGTGTACTTGTTGTACCATTCCCTTACATACGGCAGGGTGCGTTTGCAGTTAATTCAAGTGTAGGTCCAGAAGTCGATGAGGACCACCTTGCCCCGCTGTTCTTCCATAGCCAGCGGTTCGCTGTTGATCCACTGGACAATGCCCCGAAAGTCGGGGGCCTGGTCCGTGCCGGCGGGAGTTACGACCGAGGGTGTGAGGGTGGGATAGGGAGTCGCCGCTGGACGGGGCGGCACTAGGTCGGGTTCCGTGACTCCTGCAGATACGATGCTTTCCGGAGTGGCGGAAGGCGTAGATACAACCCAGAAGAGCCCTACAACTATGACCATAATAGCGACCGCCGCCGTTAAAGGAAGCCAGCGCATAATTCCGAGGCGCGGATCGGGATTCACAACCGACACTTTCCTTTCACTATCAACTAACGACAAGTACGCAATGAAGGGACGACCGGTTTCCTCTCGGTCGTCCCCTCGGCGGGTTCCGTTCCAAACAAGGCAATGGCCAGTGGACCGCTAATTGTCGGCTGGTACTGGTTCCGCAACCTTGCTGGTGAAGGCGGGCATTACATCCCTGGCCAGCCATTCCAACTGCTCCAGGATCACTTTCTCGGGTGTGCCGACGGGGTGGCTCATGCCCACCCGTTCCAGGCCCGGGTACTGCTCTTCCAGTTCCTTGAGCTGTTCGATTATTAGTTCCGGCGGCCCGCACAAGAAGCCCTGGCGCTCTACGGCCCGCTCTATCGTAGGCAGGCCGGCGGTGGGAGCGCGCTGGGGATCGCCCATGGCCTCAATCTGCTCCTCGGTCAGGGAACGGACCAGGCGCAGGGGGCCAAACATTTTCAGGTTTTCCTCGTAGTACCTGGCGGCCTCCTTGATCGCTGCTTCCTGGGTGTCGGCCAAAAAGAAGTGGAAGCCAATGGCCAGGTCTTCGCCCAGCTGGACGTCCTCCCTGCCGGCTCGGGTCTGGGCGTCGCGATATGCGGCGATTACGTCGTAAATGGCGCCGCCTTCGGACACACCGCCGCCGATCATGCCCCTGATGCCGTGTTTGGCCATGAAGTCCAGCGCCCGGGGAGTGGCGCTCTGGATGGGCTGCCAGGTCTCCACTGGCAAATTAACCGGGCGGGGCACCAGGGTGATTTCTTCCAGCTCGTAACCCCGGTAGGGGACCCGCGGCGGTATGGTGTAGTATTTGCCCTGGTGGGAGAAAGCGCGTTCATTGAAGGACTTGAGGATTATTTCTACCTGCTCTTCGAACAGGTCCCGGTTGGCCGGCTGGTCCAGCAGGGGCGAACCAAAGGTCTCCACCTCGCGGGTATGGTAGCCGCGACCGACGCCGAAGATAACTCGTCCCTTGGTCAAGATGTCCGCGGTGGCGAAGTCCTCGGCCAGCCGCAGGGGATTCCACATTGGGGCAATGTTGAAGCCGCACCCGAACTTCAGATTCTTGGTCAGGTGGGCCAGGTGGACGTTAAGCATCAGGAGGTTGGGAATGCACTCGTAGCCTTCGGGCTGGAAGTGGTGCTCCGCCATCCACATGGTGTCGTAACCCATGCGGTCCATGGTCTGTGCGATGGCCGTGGCCTTGTCGAATACAGTGGCCAGGTACTCGTCGGAGAAAGAGCGGTCGTTCACCGGGACGCCGCCGTAACCGACGTTGTCCATATCCACGTGGCCGGCGTAAAGGCTGTCGAACTTGGTAATCATGTCGCGCCTCCTGTTGGATTGCGTTAGCGAAATTATAGTTTATCGGGCAGGAATGGGAAAGGCGGGAGGGCCCTAGAGCTTCCTCAGCCGAGGCATCAGGGCGCCCATGGTGACCGCCAGCAGGATCAGGGCCGCGCCGTTTACCAACAAGGCAGTCCTGGAACTGGTCACGCCCGCGAGGAAGCCCACTTCCAGTTGTCCGACCGGGGCCATGCCGATACCGAAAATCCAGGAACCCATGGCGCGCCCCCGCTGCTCGTTGCTGACGCTTAACTGCAGCAGCGTATGGTGCAGGATGTCGGTGGACGACGCCAGAAGGTTGATGAACATCACGCAGACCACCGCCACCCAAAAGAAGGGCGCCTGGCCCAGCAGGATTTCCCCAACGCCGAACATACCGATGATGCAGAGGAGCAGGACGCCCTTGCGGCGCACCCGTTCCATGGCGGCCACGGTGAACACGCCGATGGCGCTGCCCAGGAACCGGAAGGCAGTCAGCAAGCCCAGCCCGAAGGCGTCTACCCCCAGCACCTCCTTTGCCAGGACAGGCAGCATAACCTGGTGGGAAAAACCCAGTATCTCCGCGCCTGCGGTGGAGATTATCAGACTGAGCATTGTTCGGTTGTTCTTCAGCGCCCTGAAGTAGTTGACCAGGTTTTCCAGGATGGGTTCGCGCATTAGGGGAGCGGCGCCGCCGGCGTGACGGAGCCAGTTCATGATGACAATGCCGGCGCCGTAGGTGAGGCCCATGACCAGGAATGCCGCCGCCGGACCCTGCCAGGCAATCAAAGCACCGGTAACGAGAGAGCCGATTATCCCGCCAATCCACTGGGCCAGCGAAACCAGGGCAATGCCGTTGATAGCCCGGTGACCACCGACGATGTCGTAAACATAGACCTGGCGTGAGGTCATGTAGAAAGCCTGGGCCGCCCCCAGCAGGAAGGTCATGAGCATCAGCAGCCAGATGGTCAGGTGTCCGGCGAAAAACAGCCAGGAGGCGAGGAGCGAGAGAGACAGCATAATGGCGCAGGAGATGCGCATTATGATCCGTCGGTCGAAACGATCCGTTATGGATCCGGCTACCAGCCCCACGATCAGGTTGGGTGCCGAGCGGGCTGCGAAGATGGCACCAACCATTCCCGCATTGCCGGTCATATCGAATACCAGCCACCCCAGCAGAACCTGCTGCATTCCCCAGCCCAGTTGGTTGGAAACGGTGGACAGCCACAGCACGCGGAAGTCGGGATAGCGCAGGGCTACGGCCATCCTGACGAAGGGAGATCGCAGTCTTCTTCTTCTTCGGCGGCTATCGGACTGTGGCGGAGTGGACAATCGGGGCAGTCCTTTGGCGGAATGAGATGAGCGCATGGAAAGGCCTGGAATGGACGAAAGAATACGCCCGGAATCAGGGCGGGGCAAGTTGAACCGGCCAGGGTTCAGTTGCCTGAAACCTGCGTTGAATCCATATTCATACGAAGTTTCGTATTTGCATGTATAGAATCCGCAGGCCTTAAGAGCGCTTGCGGGTTGAATTGGTGGGCCTTTTCTGGCAATATGAACGTATGAAAATAGGAGCTTTCGAAATAGTAGAACCCATACCTGAGCTGCGGGAACCCCACGCTTTTGCCATGATTCGCCCCTGGGTGGACGTGGGCAGCGTGGGCACACTGACGCTCAGCCGCCTGGAACGCTACCTGGGTTCCAAGGAACTGGGCAAGTTGGCCCGTCCTGGCAATTTCTTCGACTTTACCAGGTACCGGCCGAACATACGGCTGGTGCAGGGCGAACGACGGGTGACAATCCCCAACAGCCACCTGCGGTACGCTACTTCGGATGAAGGGCCCGATTACCTGTTCCTTCACATGATGGAGCCCCACGCCGGCAGCGAAGACTACACTGATTCGATACTGGAAGTGGTCAAGCACTTTGGCGTAAAGCGATACTGCCGTCTGGGAGCGATGTACGACGCGGTGCCCCATACCAGGCCACTGCTGGTAACGGGTTCCCTTGGCGATGTAACGCAGAATAAGCCCGTTCCGAACCTGAAGTTGCGCAGCAGCAATTACCAGGGGCCTACAACCATAATGAACCTGGTATCTGAAGGCATTGACCGCATGGGCATTGAGACCATTAACTTTATGGTCCACCTGCCCCAGTACCTGCAACTGGAGGAGGACTATACCGGCACTTCGAGGATGATTGAGTGCCTGAGTTCAGTCTATCCCAATATCCCTTCCGACCTGGCGCCGGTGCGTCGGGGGCAGCGTCAGTACCGGGAATTGAGTTCCGCGGTAGAACGCAATTCGGAGTTGAAGACACTGATCCAGCAGATGGAGGCCTACTACGACGCCCAACAGGACGAGGAAGAGTCTTCCGGCAAGGAGACGCCAACGGAAGTGAACCTTTCACCAGAGATTGAACGGTTCCTCAGCGAGCTGGGCCAGCAGATGGAGAACGAAGAGTAGCAGGCCCGAGTGTAGAAGGCAGCGGCGAAAGGGAACCGTATTTCAGGTTCCCTTTTGTTTGTTCTGAGCCAGGAAAGGGGTTGCATGTTTCATCCGCCGGATATGGCGCAGCCGGGAGTTAAACGGACAGGAAATTCGCGGCATCGGTGAGGTCTGGATTCGTAAATCCTGCAGGCAAAGGTTGCCGCGTCCAGCATCGGGCACATCTCCCCCGGATGGTCGGCAAACTTGACCCAACCCTGGCCGTCCGACGTCGTACTCACCTTGGCTTGAACCTGGAGCCTTCTGCTTTCTGCCACGAAGCGCTCCACTTCGCTGGCTGCCAGTTCCAATATCAGCGGTCCCCGACAGCACATAGCCCGACATTCGTTCATACATATCTGGCTGGCTGCCTGCGGATTGAGCCCCGGGGCAAGAAAAGACGACATTCCTGGTCTCCGTAGCGCGTTAAGTACAGGGAGGCAGCCGCAAAGGGAGTCAGGGGGTCAAGGCGTGGAAATAGACTAATTGGTGGCGACGGATGGATTCGAACCAACGACCTAGCGCTTATGAAGCGCCCGCTCTGCCACTGAGCTACGTCGCCACCGGGCAGGCACACCGACCAGCCGCCAAGTGTTGCCTGGGCCAATTATATTAAAGGTGCGAAAGTGCAACTGTCAATTGGCATGCGACCGGTGGAATGGTTGAGCAACCGTTCTTATGACCAATTACGATAGCAGCAAACTGGAAGAGGAAGCCCAGGCCGTTCTTGCAGAGGCGGCTCTGCGGCTGGAGGCTGTGGTTACGGAACTGGCCAGGCGGTTAAGGCCATTCCCTTCATTCCTGGGTATGACTTCGGTGCAGGCGGTGGAATTGGAACCGTCCATGGCGTCAACGAATGACCTGGGCTGCGTGGTGGTGGACCCGGAAGGACAGCTGTGCCGGTTTAACATCACAGCCATATCTGGCATAGCCGGAATTTCCGAAGCGGACCAGGTTGAGGAGTTTCAGCCACTGGACCTGCCCCCTCTGGAATACATTGCCTATGCCAGCGCCGCCATTCAAATCCTGGCCGGGGAGTTGACGAGGAGAGGAGAGTGACAGACCTGCCTGGAATTTCTATTCCAGGGTAATGTCGCCGCTTTGGCCGCCCCGCTTGCTTGCGAGGCGAATGGAGCCAATCTGCATTCCCCGGTCAACTGCTTTGCACATGTCATAGATGGTGAGGGCCGCCACGGAAACCGCCGTCAGGGCCTCCATTTCTACGCCGGTCTTGCCCGAGGTGCTGGCGACGGCGGTAATGTTTACCGAGTTGGTAGCCTCATCTGCTTCCAGTTCCACGTCCACTTTATTCAGCGGCAGGGGATGGCACAGAGGGATAAGTTCGGAGGTCTTCTTCGCCCCCATTATTCCTGCCAGCTGGGCGATGGTGAAGACGTCGCCCTTTTTCACCTGTCCCTCAACAATCAAGCGTAAAGTCTCCGGCTGCATGCGCACCGAGCCACGAGCCACAGCTTCCCGGTCGGTAACCGGCTTCCAGCCCACGTCAACCATCTTCGCTCTTCCCTGGTCGTCCAGGTGAGTCAAAGTGGTGGCTGCGGGAGTCATTGGTTGTCCGCTGGTCTCGACCATGAAAGCGCTCCTCGCTATTCGCTAACGCTAATAAGCCTGATTCTGAGGGCTATAGTAAACTGCGACAAGTCCCCGTAAGCTACCGGGTCATGCTCCGCAGTTTTTGCAGGGGACAAACCCGGCGGCAACGGCTTCATCGTGGGTATGGTACTCGCTATAGCCGTCCGCGACCTTCATGAACCCCCGAGTGAATTTGCAGCCGCGGAGATGGAAAGTTTTGCGGTTGGAGGTGGCGCTGGCCACGTAGGGGGATTCGCTCGCCTCATCAGTTGGCGAGCCCTCCAGTGTCTCTACCCGTCTCCGGATTTCCTCAACCGCACCCCACAAGTCCTGTACTTCACGGTCCTGAATCATCCTGAAACCTCCGGAGGCTTCCGATTATAGTTTGTAATCGGCGGTAAATTTGTCCTGTTCCCCGCATTGGAGACGACCGTTAGGTCAATGGCGGCACTATTTTTGACCACCGTCCTTTACCCGCC
>DAOUHR010000155.1:0-24300 GCA_034428635.1 Dehalococcoidia bacterium | reverse complement strand
AATCGATGCCGACTTCTTCATCGAGGGAATGGAACTGAAAGCCACCGCCCGCACCGGCCAACTAACCGCCCGCTGGCAGGTGAAGGCCGTGTAATGCGAACTATCTCCGTAGGGGCAGTCCCGTGTGTCTGCCTGGAGATCGGGTGGATGACGTATACATCCCGTAGGGGCAGGCCTTCGTGTCTGCCCTGGCCCCTACCCGTCATACCGGCGAAAGCCGGTATCCAGACATCACGCCCGTCGGTTACCTTTCCGATGGCTCCACCCTTCTGGGTTCCGGCTTTCGCCGGAACGACGGGCTCCCCTACCCGTCATACCGGCGAAAGCCGGTATCCAGACATCGCGCCCGTCGGTTACCTTTCCGATGGCTCCACCCTTCTGGGTTCCGGCGAAAGCCGGAACGACGGGCTTCCCCGAACCCGTTTTACCGGGCAGGGATGCGGGCATTTGCAGTTTGCCCCCACCCCGTCTATCCCTTACAATTCGCCCAAAGCTACCGGAACCAATTGTCCGGGGGAGGCACCTACGATGGCACAGGACCCGGCCCGATGCGATGCCTGCGGTCGTGAACTGGACGAACGGCCCTTCGACCCCTACCAGATTCCCGTCTCCCTGAACCCCAACCCCGACGAACCCAAGAACTTCGTCGAGCGCAGCCTGAAGCAGCACATCGAGACCCTGGAGAAGCTGTCCGGGCAGCTGGACGAACTGCTGGAACTGGTGCGGGCCGGCGGTGACGACGACGGCCAGGTACTGGAACTGCTGGACCTGCTGCGCCAGTATATGCGGCCCCGCCACGGCCTGTGCATCGACGGCCACTGCGCCCCCTGCCGCGTCCACGAGGAAGCCATCAAGGAGCACGTCATGCTCTACATCGACTGGAAAATCCCCGGCACCGTCGACAAGCTCCAGCAGGCCCGCCACCGCAACTAGGCCGCAGGAGTGCTCCGACTGCCCCACCCGTCATACCGGCGAAAGCCGGTATCCAGGAAGGAACGGGGCGACTACGGCAACTTGGCCAACCCCTGCCCAACCGTCGCTCCCGCGACAGCGGGAACCTGAATGCCAACCCTAAGCGTGCAGCCGCTCGTACGCCGAAAGCCGTACAATCCCCTGCGCTTCATCGTACTCCGGGGCTGAAACCAGCTGGCCGGTCATGGTTTCCGGGGTCTGCAGGGCCATGTGGACGGCAACTTCGGCGATGTCATCGGGCAGCCGCATCCGCCGGTGCACTTCGTCGTCGTAGTCGTCGTTGGGCCGGGTCAGGTTCCACCCCGGGTCGAGTATGTTGACAGCAATGCCGGAGTCCTTGACTTCGTCCGCCAGCGACTCGCTCAACCGCTCCACTGCCGCCTTGGACGCCCCGTAGGCCGCCTGTCCGGCCCGGCCCCGGCGGGCCACGTTCCTGGAAGTCAGGTTGATGATGACCCCGCTGCGGCGTTCCACCATGTGGGGCAGCGCCGCCTTGCAGGCCATGAAGGTGGTGGTCAGGTTCGACTCCATCACCCGCCGCCACTCGTCTTCGGTGATGTCCAGCACCGTCACCGCGTGGGTCAGGTCGTTGGTGAAGAGCCGGTACCCGCCGGCGTTGTTGACCAGGATATCTAGCTGGCCCAGCTGGCTGATGGTCTCCCGGGCGGCGCGGTTGGCGCCTTCGCCGGTGGTCAGGTCGGCGTTGACCGTATGGGCGCGGCGGCCCAGCTCGCGGATTTCGGCAGCCACGGCGTCCAACTCGGCATCGGTGCGGGCCACGATGGCGACGTCCGCCCCTTCCCGGGCGTAGGCCAGTGCCATTGAGCGGCCCAGTCCGCGGGCCCCGCCGGTTACCAGGGCAACTTTGCCTTCCAGCTGCATCATTACGCTCCTTTCTACCCTTCGGGGAGAAGGTCAGGATATGGAGGGATTATAGCAGTGGCCTACGGGAGAAGAACGTGGTTCGTGCCCTGATGCTGGGCCAGCCCACAACCGTCACTCCAGCTTCCGCCGGAATGACGAATCTGCGGGAAGGGTTCCGCCCAACAGGCGGCCTACCGGCCAGGTGCTCTGGAGGCCAGAATGGTAGGGGCAGACCTGCGTGTCTGCCCTGGTCTCACACACGAGACTGCCTAATCTGGAACCTTCCGGCCCAGGTCCCCCAATAGCCATCCACCATCCCACCCAGTATAATTCCAGGTAGATACAAACCCTGGAAACCAGAACCCGACGAAAACTTTAACGAAAGGCGGTGATTGTTATGGGAAAGGACTATAGCATCTGCGTAGGCGCCGTTGGTTTCGGCGGCGGCGTGTGGCACAGCCCCGATACCGGCGAGACCTGGAGCCGCATCCGCGACCCCTTCGTGCTGGGCGCCCAGGTACGGGCCCTGGCAGCCTACCCCGACAACCCCAACCGCATCCTGGCCGGTTCCGACCAGGGCATCTTCCGCAGCGAGGACAAGGGCGCCAGCTGGGTCAAACTGTGGTCGCCCATGGAGGGAGTGCCCATCTGGAACATCGCCATCGACCCCGTGGATACTGGCACCATCTATGTAGGCATCAAGCCGGCGGCCCTGTTCCGCTCCCGGGACGACGGCCAGAGCTGGACGAAGCTGGCCGTGGACATGGCCCAGTACTGCCACATCGGCCCGCCCATGGTCACCGCGCTGATGGTGGACCCCAAGGACCACCGCACCGTCTGGGCCGGCGTTGAGGTGGACGGCGTGTATCGCAGCCTGGACGGCGGCGACTCCTGGACCCACATCACCACCGGCGTACACCCAGACATTCACGGCATGGCCATCAGCCCGGGAGAGGAGAACAAGGTCCTGTTCAGCACGCCCCGGGAAATCTACTACACCACCGACGTGGGTGAAAGCTGGGAGTCACTGAACACCACCGAAAGTCTGCCCCTGCCCTACAGCCGGGGTATCGCCTTCAAGGCCGACGATCCCAACGTGCTGTTTTCGGCGCTGGGCGAATCGGCTATCAGCAGCCAGGGAGCTCTCCGGCGTTCCACCGATGGCGGCCAGACCTGGGAGGACCGACCGCTGCCCGTGGAGCCCAACTCCAACATCTGGGGCTTCGTCACCCACCCGGCCGACCCCGACTTTATCCTGGCTTCCAGCCTGTTCGGCGAACTCTATTCCACCGAGGACGCCGGGGATTCCTGGAACAAGTTCAAGCGCGAGTTCACCGAGGTGGGCGCCATGGTCTGGGTGCCCAACTAGCCAAAGCCTGGCACCAGGGTGGCTCTCGAACGTCTGTGGGGCCACCCTACGACCAATAATGTCATCCTGAGTGGAGCGAAGGATCAAAAATCCTTGCCAAGAGGAACATTCCAGACCCGGACCAATAACGACCAGAATGGCCTGGTACAGGCTCGGTCGCCGTTACCTTGCCCCCCAACCTTCCAGTACCCTGCCTTTGGGTGTATCGTAAACCCCAACGAAGGCCCGGGGCGTACACGTTCCCCCTTGGGCCGCCCTGCCCCAGGAGGCATCTTGGCAGATCCTGAACACGTCGCCATAGCGAAGGCCGGCCCCAATGCCATATCCCGCTGGCGGGAAGCGACCTTTTGGGTTCCCAACGAACAGCCCATCGTCTACCACCTGAACTACAGCCTGGGTGACCGCTCCACCGGCGAGACCTTTGAACGAGACTTCGTCCACGGCAGGGCCAAGCTTGACCTGTCCGGCGCCTTTCTCAGCGGGGTAAGGTTGCCCCGGGCCGACCTGGCTCACGATGACCTCAGCCGGGCCGACCTGACCGGGGCTAATCTCCAGTACTCCCGGCTGATGGGGACCAACCTGCAATCCGCCCACATTTCCCGCGCCAACCTCTCCCACACCGACCTGACCCTGGCCAACATGCCAGGGTGTACCCTCATCAGGAGCGATCTCTCCAGCAGCCACCTGGGTCGGGCTCTGCTTACCGGCGCCAACCTGAGCTACTCCGACCTCCAGTACGTCAACCTGGAAGGGGCCAACCTGTCCGGCGCCAACCTGGCCTACACCGACCTTTCCTGGGCCAACTTGTCGGGCGCCAACCTGCGGGGCGCCAACCTGGCTTCCACATCTCTGAAGTTGGCCGACCTGACCGGGGCCGACCTGCGGGGCGCCTCCTTTTCCAATGCCGACTTGGAAAGCGCCGTCTTCCTGAATGCGACCCTGGGGCTGACGCGGTTGGTCAACTGCGACCTGAGCATGGTCATTGGCCTGGACATGGCGTCGCACTCCGGCCCCAGCGCCATCACCCTGGATACCATCGCCAGGTCTGGGGGCATGATACCCCGGGCGTTCCTGGCCAGCGCCGGCGTGGCCGAGCCCCTGCTGGCCGTCCAGGACGTGATGCGGGGCGTTAACCGCACCTACCCCACCACGCTGATCATCGGTTCCATGAACGATTCCGACCTGGCCACCCGCCTTCGCTCGGGCCTGGCGGAATCCCACATACCCGCTTGGGCCCTGGCCGCCGATGATGAAGCGGCAGTGCAGTCCGGGCAGATCCTCTTTGAGCATACCCCTTATTTCGACTGCCTGGTCCTGCTCTGCACCGCCGAGTCCCTGGAAAGTCCCCAGGCCAGCACCTACCTGGCCCAGTTGGCCGGAGGCCAGCGCACCGCCACCGGCCAGACCCTTTTGACGGTTGCAGCCGACGAAGTCTTCTACCAGCGGGACGACCAGCTTTGCGGCCTCCTTAAGGGGGGCAGCGTGTTGGATTTCCGCGGCTGGGAAGACGCCAGCGCCTTCGGGGAATCCCTGGCCTCTCTGACCGCTCAACTTTCCAGCAAGACCTTCTGAGTCGGGACGGCTGTTCATTTCTGGATAATCGGGCCTTCCATCCCTTTACCGACAAAACAACCGGCATAGGGTATAATCCGCTGAGCCAATCGAGGGACAAGCGAGCAATAATGAGCAAACTCTTAGACCTTCTGCAAAGAATCAGCGACGGGTCGCCGGCGCCCCTGGGTTTCGGCGCGGCCCGTGCTACCAACCTGCCAGGCATGGCCCTGGTGGGGCTGGCTTCCTCCGACCACCAGTCCGGAGTTTCCGCGGCTGCCCAGGCCGGTCTGGACGCGGTGCTGGTATCCGGTGTCAGCGACTCCGGCGCCGTTAAAGGGCTGACGGGGTCGGCCGGTAGCGTCCCTTGGGGCGTCTGCGATTCGTCATTGTCCGGCGAGGATGCCAGGGCCTGTGCCGAGGGCGGCGCCGACCTGCTGGCCTTCGGGCTGGACAGCGCCGCGGCCACCGTGGCTGGGGAGGATGACCTGGCCCGGGTCCTTATCGTTAACTCCGACCTCAGCGACCGCCAAATGCGGGCGGTGTCCGCCCTGCCGGTAGACTGCTTCACCCTGGACATGACTGGTGTGTCCGGCCCGTGGACGCTGCAGGACCTGGTAACCGTCGGCAGCCTGTCCCGCCGCACCGACAAGTACGTCCTGGTGCAGGTGTCCGCCCTTCCGGCAAAGGAAAACCTGGTTGCCCTCAGGGACATGGGCGTCAGTGGTATCATCCTTGACTTGGCCGGCGTCAGCGCCGACGGCCTGGCCGGACTGAAGACCGCCCTGCTGGAAATGCCCCGGCCCCGCCGTCGGCGCGACCGCAGCCGGGCTAACGTCGCCGCCGCCGGGTTCGCCTACTCTGCCGCGCCATCCACGGAGGATGATGGCGGCGAGGACGACGACTACGACGACGATGAATAGTGAATGAATAACACAGGGAAGGACAGGAGTCGCGGGGCGGGACTTACTGGTTTGAGCTACTGCTGGTCCTGCCTTCCTGTCCGGCCTGGTGAAGTAACCCGAGATGCTGATCAGTTCATTTGACCTTCTGCTGTACGACCCCGCCAGCTTTGTCCGCCTGACCGTCCTGGTGATGTTTGCCCTGCTGACGGCCATCACCATCCACGAATTCAGCCACTCCCTGATCGCCACGGTGTTGGGCGACGGCACTTCCCGCGGCTTGGGCCGCCTTTCCCTCAACCCCATCCGCCACCTGGATCCCAGCGGCACGGTGATGATGCTGGTGGTGGGCTTCGGCTGGGGCAAGCCCGTGCCGGTGAACTACCAGCGCCTGCGGGGTCCCCTGGGCATAACTCTGGTGGCCGCCGCCGGCCCCCTGTCCAACCTGGCCCTGGCCTTCCTGGTGGCCATACCCATCAAGCTTGGCCTGCTGGGCTGGAGCGCTCCGGGACTGTACCGCACCACCTACGTCCTCTCCGGGGGAATGCGCGAAGCCCTGACCGACATTGCCGGCGTGGTCATTTTCTTTAACGTGCTGCTGGCGGTCTTCAACCTGATACCCCTGGCGCCCCTGGACGGCTCCCGGGTACTGGGCGGCCTGCTCCCCGACAGCATGGCCGAAAGCTACGCCCGCTACGAGCGGTACGGCCCGCTGATCTTGCTGGGCATAATCCTGGCCGACTACGTGCTGGGTTGGGGCATCCTCTGGACTATCATGGGCCCGGTAATAGGCGCGCTTATCTCCCTGGCCACCGGCTATTAGGCGAAAGGGCATCCGTCACGCGTCTCAAATCAGCATTGCCAATTTAGCCAGAACCGTCCTGCTGAATATCTCTTCGTGAGACTTCGTGACCCTTCTTGGACTAGTGAGATGGCCCCTGAGCAGCCCGGCGCCTTCAACGTGGACTACCACCTGGCCCGATTCCACCGGGTCTCCCGCCGCTACGGCCAGGCCATCCACCACCATTACCTGGCCCTGATGGACCGAAGGAGCTCCCTGGGCCCAGACCATCCGGACACCCTGCGCAGCAGCACGGGCCTGGCCAACAGTTTCTACGCCGCCGGCCACTACGAGGAAGCCCTGGCTCTGTTCCGCGACACCCTGGAGCGGCGTACCAGGGCGCTGGGGCCGGAACACCCCGACACCCTCCGCAGCAGGGGAAGCCTGGGAAACTGCTGCCACGCCATGGGCGACTACGAGGCCGCCGCCCAGTTGCACCGCGAGACCCTGGCCCTGCGGGAGCGAATACTGGGGGTTGACCATCCCAGCACGCAGGCCAGCCGCAACAACCTTGCCCGGGCGGAACAGGCGCTGGCAGATGAAGGGAAGAGCGGTTAGCTGACTGCCGCAGGCCCCGTCGTTCCGGCGAAAGCCGGAACCCAGGCGGGTTTCGGGCTAATAGAAAGCGCGACGACACAGGACGCGCACTACTGGATACCGGCGAAAGCTGGTCTTACGGATAGATGGTCGCCGGGGCTCGCGATGTTGAAGGGAAACGTGCTTGGGGCGGGGTCAGGCGAAGCGGGGCAGCACTTCCTGGCCGAACAGTTCCACCGCCCGCAGGGAGTCTTCGTTGGGCATGCCGGGCCACTGGCACCGCAGCACCAGTTCCTCGATGCCCAGGTCCCGGTACTTCTCAATTTCGGCGGCGCAATCGTCCGGGCTTCCGATGATGAACCGGCCGTCCAGCACCTGCTCGAACCCCACGTCTATGCGGTCGGCCTCGGGCAGTTCCTGGCTGTGACCCGACGCCGCCCGGTCCTGGTATAGCCACTCCACATGGGGGCGGGCAATTCGGATGGCCTCCTCGCGGGTTTCGGCGATGAACATCTCCCGCCACGCCGATATGTAGCCCGTCTTGCCCCGGGCGGCCACCGCCTCACGGTACAGTTCCACCTGCCGCGCGATGGTGGGCAGGGTGGAACGGGAGCTTACCAGCCAGCCGTCGGACAAGCGGGCAGCGCGGCGGACGCCCTGGTCCTGGTTGGCCGCGATGTAGATGCGGGGATAGGGGCGCTGCAGGGGTGCGCCCACCGGTGGTACGTCGGTCATCTGGAAATGCTCACCGTGGTGGGTAACCCGCCCGTCACCCCACAGTTCCTTCATTGTTTCCAGCACCTCGCGGAAGCGTGACAGGCGTTCCGACTTGGGGATGCCGAAGCCCTCGAACTGGAAGTCGCGCCAGCCCAGCGCCGGGGCCAGTACCAGCTTGCCGCCGCAGATGACGTCCAGCGTGGAAAGCTGCTCCGCCGCCTCCACGGGATGGTACAGGGGCAGCAGGCCCACGAAGCCCAGCTCCAGGTCCGGCGCCTCGGCCGCCACCCGGGCCAGCAGCAGGGTGGCGTGGAAGTCGTTGTTCAGGTAAGCGGCGCCGGTCCACAGGGAGTGGTAGCCGTGCCTGGCGGCCAGGCGGGACTTCTCCAGCTTACCTTCAAATGCCTCGGCCCGGGACTCGTGGGGCAGGTTGCCTCCGCCCAGGTTGATGCCGAACTTCATTGTCGCTGCTCCGTGGTGGGGTAAGGACTGATGGCTAAAAAAGTGGCTGCGATGCCGTCGCTCAGGGCGCCCACCCCTGCCAGTGGGGCGGCAGGCTGGGTTCTAGTCCCATCCGTTCCGACAGCCACACCTCGGCAAAGGCGCCGTCCCGGTAGTTCGAGTGTTCCGATTCGCGTAATTCCGCAGGGCCGTTGATGGACTGGGCCACGGCTTCGAGGTAGTCGGCGCGCACGCCGTTGCTGCCCGAATCGGCCACAAGCAGAGATGTGGCCTCCACTGTTGGGGCGAAACCGGCCAGGTCGTAGTAATTCAGAGTATTGGCTACTTGATCACGGCGGTCGGGATGCTGGCGCAGGTAGTCGTTCAGTTCCTCCAAGGGGTAGGCCTGGGTGACCCCGGCCCGCTCCAGCGCCCGGTGGTGTATCACCGGCGTGGAGATCAGGTGCGTAACCCGGGGGCATAGGGCGGCCGTCGCCAACGCCAGATCGGTGCCGATGGTGGCGATGCGGCCGGTATCCACCTCGGGGCGCTGGGCCAGGTACTCCAGTCCCCGGCAGCAGTCGGCGACGATGCCCCGGTAGACGTAGGTGCTGGGGTCGTCGATGCCGTCGGTAAGCTGGCCGGGGAAACTGGCGGCGTAGGGACTGTCGGCGCGGCGCTGGCCCCGGACGCAGATGGAGAAGGTAACGAAATGGTGCCGCTGGCCGTTGGCCGTGCCCTGGGGCACCAGGTCGGTAACGCTGCCGTAGCGGGGCAGGAAGTAACGGGCGGGGAAGGGTCCCTGCCCTTTGGGGACGCTCAAATAACCAAAGATGCGGTAGGGGCCGATGGACGTGAGCCGTACCCCGTACACGGTGGCGATGTCGCTGGACCGCAGGGAAATTTCCTCCACCTCCGGGGCCACGGGAAGCTGGGCCAGTTCGGCCAGGACGCCATGCCAGAAAACGTCGAAGTCAGCGGGTCGTTCGTAAGCTGGTGTGGTCATTGTTGACGGCCCCCTAGGGCTTAAGGTGCTGGGCCAGGAAAGAGTCGATGATACTGGCGTGTACCGCGTTGTTGGCATCGTGGCCGTGACCGTCGTAGTCGTACAGGCGCTTGTCCTCGCTGCCGATGGCGCGGAACAGGGCATAACCCGTCTCGGGCGGGCAGGTGCTGTCCTGCTGGCCAATGTTGACGATGATGGGGCAGGTAACCCGGGGCGCCAGGTTGATGCCGTCGAAATAGGCCAGGGTGTCGGTCACCTGCTGGCGGCTTTCGGGGTACAGGCGCAGGTAGTCGTTGATCTCGTAGTAGGGGTAGCCGTCGGTCAAGTCAATGGCGTCCATAAACCCGCAGAGATAGGGAGCGCCGGACGTGGCAACGGTTACCTCCGGCCGCATGGCAGGCACCACGATGGCGAGACCGCCGCCCTGGCTGTGTCCGGTAACCCCCAGGCGCCTGCCGTCCACCTCGTCGCGGGACAGTAGGAAGTCTACACCGCGGCAGGCGTCCATGTAGAAACCCCGGTAAGCGTAGGTATTCCGATCGATGATGCCGTAGGTGAGCAGTCCGGGGTAGCCGGGGTTGAACTGGCCGTTGCTGCGCAGCTTGCCTCGGGGCGCCACGCTGAAGGCGGCATACCCCCTGGCGGCCCAGTTCTTGGGGATTTGGGGCTCCATCGTGTAGCCGGGGACGATAAGAAGCCCTGGCAACTGGCCCGCGTGGTTGGTGGGGCGGGCATACCAGCCGGCGATACGGACGCGGTCAAGGCTGGTGTAGTGGACAGCGTACACATCCACCTGGGGCGAAGACCGCAGCGGGTCGAACACCGCCTGAGCGTCCAGAGGGATGGCGGCGGTACGGGCCAGAATGTCGTCCCAGAAAGTGTCGATGTCGTCAGGGCGCTTGACGGATGAGACAAAGTCGGCGGCGGTGGCAGAGTTGGTCATGGTGGCCCCCGTACGGGAATGGTCAGATGGGGCCAAGTCTATGGCAGGTTGGTGGGGACGTCAACCGGGGTTGTTCAATCCACGAACAAGCACGAATCTCCACTGATTCATTCGGGCCGGTTAGTGCCCATTCGTGGATAAATGACTTTAGTCCGGCGCGCCCAGTATTGCCACCTGGGTTGCGCCCAGTAGGTATACCACTGCTATCAGCGCCAGCCCGGTCACAATTACGGGCTGGGAGACGCGGTTGCGGGCCCAGATGAGCAGCCCACCGAACAGTATCAACCCCAGTGCAAGGCTTCCGGCTACGAAGTGTTCCGCCGACGCAATGTTCAAGAGCACACCGTCGCGCAAGAAACCGTCGGAATAGGCCAGGATGGTTATGTTGAATACACAACTGCCGTAAATACCGGCCACTGCCAGGTCGGCAGCCCCCAGCCGAGCCGCTCCGATGGTTGCCGAGACTTCCGGCATACTGGTAACCATCGCCACCGCCAGGATGCCGAAGGCTCCTGAAGAAATTCCGGTGGAATCTGCGATCCAGGCTGCGCTTTGAGCCAGGACAATACCCGATACGATTACTCCCAGGGAAACCATGCCGAACAGGACCCAGGCGCGACTAAGAGAAATCCCCAATTCACTTTCATCTTCATCCTGCAATGCCGGACGGTGCTGGTAAACGATGCGCATACCGATCACATAGACCACCAGCAGGAAGATGGAGGAGAAGCCAATCTGCCAGAGGTTGCCCTCGGTCAGGGGGCCGGGTGCCAGGGCGTGCCAGGCGCCCAGTATTACTGCCAGGCCGGTCAGAATAGCGGCCAGCACAATTAAGTAACCCTGCTCCGGGGACACCTGCCGCAGAAAGCGTCGCCCGCCAAACATTAGCGCCACCGCTGCCAGGGCCAGAATGTTCACCATGTTTGACCCCAGGACATCCCCCAACGCCTGTTCGGGTTTATCAATACGGACTGCGGCGAAGTTATGGGCCAACTCGGGCAGGGAGGTGGCCAGGGCCACCAGGATGCTGCCCACGAAGAGTCGTCCCCAGCCGGTGAGGGTCGCCAGGGCGTCGCCGTACTTGGCCAGCTGCACCCCCAGGAAGACTACGGCCAACGCGCTGGCCAGGAAAATGGGCACTGACGCCAGCAGGCTGACCTGGTCCGGTACGAAAGGCATGTTTCTCCTTGAATTAGAAGTTACGAATTAAGAATTACCTTTTAGGAATAACAGCGCCAGCGTTGGTCCAATTGCTAATGCGAACAGCGTATCTTGTTATGGGAGACGGCTTCGCTGGCTCAGTCCAGTTCTTAGTTTCTAATTCTTAACTCGCAATGGCGCTGACAATCAGGTCGCCCATTTCGGTGGTGCTCACCCGGTGGGTTCCCGCTACGGCGATGTCTGGGGTGCGGTGGCCGGCCTCGAGCGCCTGGTCCACCGCCCGCTCCACGCTGGCCGCCTCCTCGGTGAGGCCCAGCGAGTAGCGCAGCATCATGGCCACGCTGAGGGTGGAGGCCACGGGATTGGCAATACCCTGGCCGGCAATGTCTGGCGCGGTGCCGTGGATGGGTTCGTAGAAGCCGGGAATCTTGCGGCCTTCGATGGGCACGTCGGCCAGGCTGGCCGAGGGTAGCAGGCCCATGGAGGCGGAAAGCACCGCCGCCTCGTCGGTGAGAATGTCGCCAAATGTGTTCTCCGCCACGATAACATCGAAGCGGGAGGGACGCTGCACTAACTGCATGGCGCAGGCGTCCACCAACACGTGCTCCAGTTCCACGTCGGGGTATTCCTCGCCCAGGCGGGTAGCTATCTGCCGCCACAATCGGGAGCATTCCAGGACGTTGGCCTTATCAATGGAGGCCAGCTTCTTGCGGCGGCCCCGGGCCAGTTCAAAGCCCACCCGCAGCACCCGCTCGATTTCGGCCTCGCTGTAGCGCATGGTGTCCACGCCGGTCCAGCCCTGGGGCGTTTCGTGGCGGCCCTTGGGTTCGGCGTAGTAGAGGCCGCCGGTCAGTTCCCGCACCACCACCATGTCCACCCCCTCCAGCACCTCGGGCTTGAGAACGCTGGACTCTACCAGGTTGGGGTAGACCTTGACGGGGCGGATGTTGGCGAAGACGCCCAGGTGGGAGCGGAGTTGGAGCAGGCCGTCTTCTGGTCGGACTGAGGCGGACGGGTCGTCCCATTTGGGGCCTCCCACCGCGCCAAAGAGAACGGCCTCGGCGGAACCGGCCAGGTCCTGCACCTCCTGGGTCAGGGGGGTGCCGTGCCGGTCAATGGAAATGCCGCCCACGTCGCCGTATTCCAGGTTAAAGGTGTGGCCGAAGGCGCGCCCCACGGCTTCCAGGGCCTTAACCCCTTCGGCCGTTACTTCGGGCCCAATACCGTCGCCGCTGAGCACTGCAATATTGAATTCCACCCGAGTCCTCCCGAATTTGGTTGAAGTTAGCTGACAAAACAGGGGCCTGGCGCACGCACCAATGGCGCCAGGCCCAAGGAACAGTATAGCGTGAAAGGGGGCGGGGTATCAAAGGGATGGGACTATCTTTTAGTTACGCAAAGAACCGAAAAAGAAACCGATATTGCGCAACAAGGTATCGCTTCGCAAGGTGACTTGGTATTGACGATGTTATAATTCCAGAGTAGTGTAGCCGACAATTCGAAGCTTCCCGATATCCCTCACGGGCTAATCCCTTTATGCAAGAACCTTTTGACATATATGCCGATTCGTTCAATATTGCGATTACGGCTTGGGGCGCAAAGCTAAGTTTCAAGTTAAGCAATCCTGACACTGATCCTGATTCCCCAGAAATGGGTGAACGTACCACACTTGGTACTATCCGGATGAGCAACGAACTGCTCAAGGTTATGGTTTTTCTCCTCAGAGAACAGATTATGGCCCGGGAAACTGAGTACGATGTCCAGTTTGATGTTCCGCAGTGGGTGCTAGATCAGCTTGAATTGAGTGAACAAGAATGGGATGAATTTTGGGAGTACGAGAGCGAGGATTGATATGCGAAATATTTCGTGGTCCTCGGAACGGGTTCAGGTTATCAACAGTCCATTTGCGGACCCCGTTCCAAGTGGCAGACGCGCTATATCCTCTGGTACTTTTCAGATAGAAGATGATCCAATTACTGTTGGTTGGCATGTGATTCCGGCTCACTATACTTGGGATGATTCTTGGAAATTAAGCCGGGATCTGATAGTGGAGGTACGGAGTTCCAGAGCCGAGACCGTGGCGTTGACCCGCTGGACCGTGG
This sequence comes from Dehalococcoidia bacterium, assembly GCA_034428635.1. Lineage (GTDB taxonomy): Bacteria > Chloroflexota > Dehalococcoidia > Lucifugimonadales > UBA3495 > Bin22. The sequence continues at coordinate 10,894 of DAOUHR010000155.1, read as the reverse complement.
GAGAGTATGGCGTAGGCGGCAATAGCAAGGCAGCAATCTATGACTTGCTTACTTCCCTCAGTGGTTATAGAGAAGTTTTGGAGGCTAGGGAAGGCAGGCTCGCAGATTCGGCTCTTGATGAGTTGAAGGCGTTGCGGGCTTTGGTTCACCGAAGAGTTGCCGTATAGGGATGGACATAGGAGACCTGCAAAGGGCATTAAGAAGAAAACTGAATGCACAGGAAGAACGTGCTTCGCATCATGTTTATTTGTTTATAGATATTCCGGGAAACGGCGAGCTAAGAGCCGCCAAGTTTTCGCATTCGGCACGTGGAAGGTTGCCTGATTTTGTGGTTGCTGACACAGCGAGGCGCCTCAAGCTTACCCGGCGTGGCCTTGAGGAATTTGTGGAATGTACTTTGAGTGGCGATGGCTTCTGGAAACTTTGGAACGCAGCACAATAGCCCGGATTAAACTCGAACCCTTCATCACTTCCCCCTCTCGCTGGAGAGAGGGATTATTTTTGGTGCAAGGAACATCGATCCTTAAGGCCAATCAGCGCTTAATAGTGTGTCAATTAGCGTGCCAAAAAAGAAAGAACTAAAGGCTCACTTTCTTGGGTATCGACTCCATTTTGTATCTGATTGTCGGGTTGAAACACGGCTTTTGCGGCACCAAATAACCTGCCAAATAAGGTGCCAAACAACGAACCTGTGGGATTCCTGGAAGGCTTTTGCCCACCCAGTAAATTGCCCGAAGCAAGAATCCTCGCCCCGGGCAATCGTTTCGACACTTTGGACGTTGGTTAGCCCCCTTTACCCCTCCTCCGCCACCACCGGGTTGCTCAGCGTGCCGATGCCCGGAATTTCAATCTCCACCACGTCGCCCGGGTGAAGCTGTTCCACCGAGCCCGGGGCGCCGGTGAGGATAATGTCGCCCGGGCGCAGGGTTACGAACTGGCTGATGCCGCTGACCGTGTAGAAGCAGTCGTAAATCATGCCCGAGGTACTGCCCCGGTCGTGTTCTTGCCCGTTCAGGCGGGTGATGATTTCCAGGTTGTGGGGATCTACGTCGGTCTCAATCCAGGGGCCAACGGGACCGAAGGTGTCGCACATCTTGCGCCGCCAGTTGGACAGGTCGGCGGCCCAGGAACCCTCGCCGCTGACATCGTTGGCGATGGAGTAGCCCAGGATGAAGTTGGGGGCATCCTCCACCGACACCCGGCGGCAGGGCTTGCCGATGACGATGAGCAGTTCCCCCTCGTAATGCACGTAGTCGGACTCCGCCGGCAGGACAATGCTCTCACCAGGGCCGATGATGCAGTTGGCCCCCTTCTGCCAGGGCCGGAAGGCCGAGGAGTCCCGCTGGATGCGCTCGGCGTCCAGAGCCTCTTCCTGGTGGGCGATGTGGGCGGCGTAGTTGAGGCCCACGGCCCAGTAGGAGGTGGGTACGGTGGGCGGCAGCAGCTTTACCTGGCTGAGGGGATAGGTGGCGTCGGTAACGTTGTGCTCCCCGAAAATGCTGCCCTGGATGACGCGCACCGAGTCGCCCTCAACCAGTCCGTAGCTTTCCCAGGGACCAACGCTGAATCTGGCAAGTTTCATATCGCTACCTCACTTTTAGGAAAGATTCAAACATGGATGCACAGGATATACAGTATTTTATTGCTTACCCGTAAGGAAGACTTCGATTGGGCAAGCTAACCTAATCCTGTTCATCCTGTGTATCCATGTTAATTGGGTTAATTGGGGATGTGTACCACCGCTTCTACTTCCACCAGAAATTCGGGGCGCACCAGGGCCGCCACCACCAGGGTGGAACTGGCCGGAGGGCTGTCGGGAAAGGTCTCGGAGCGGACCTGGCTGAACCCGGGGTAGTCGTCCAGATTCACCAGGAAGGTAGTGATCTTCACCACATCCTGCATGGTGGCCCCCGCCGCCTCGACGATGGTGCGGATGCGGGCCATTACCTGGCGGGTCTGGGCGGCGCAGTCGCTCCCGCCCACCAATTGGCCGTCGGCGCCCTGGGCTATCTGGCCGGACACGAACAGTAAATCGCCCACCCGCACGCCGGGGGAGAATGCGGGGCTGGCGGCCAGCCCGTCGGGAACTATGGGTACGCGCTCTGCCATGGGGATACCTCCGTTGGTTTTCAAGTAGGATTTTCAGGGCCGGGGATTCGTGGGTGTATGATAACATTCCATCTGAAACGGGGCGGCCTCATCCGTCGTTTCTGAGAAGGTGTGTGATAATGGACTTTCTTACACCCATCCCTTCGGCAAGATCAGGGGAGGCTCTGACCTTCCCCCGTCAAGGCGGCAAGGATCTTGGGACAGTTTCCTACGGGGTCGTGCCGCTACGTATGATGCCCGGCACAGAGGAGAATAATCCCGATGCCCTACCTTTCTCTCCCCGGCGTTGACCTCTGGTACGAAGATACGGGCGGTTCCGGCACGCCGGTAGTCCTGCTGCACGCCGCCACAGGTACGACGGAGTGCTGGGTACACCAGTTGCCCGCTTTTACCGCCGCCGGGTACCGGTGCATTTCTTATGACCGCCGCACCTGGGGACGCTCCCGCCCTACAGATTCGGGGCCGCAGCCCGGTTTCGCGGGGGACGACCTTCACGCTTTGCTGGATGCGCTGGGCCTGGACCGCGTGCACCTGGTGGGCACTGCCGCCGGGGCTATTCCAGCCCTGGATTATGCTTTAAGCCACCCGGAACGTGTGCGCAGCCTGGTGGCGGCCAACACCATCGGCGGTGTGCAGGATGCCGATTACCTGGAACTGCAGCGCAGACTGAGACCCCAGCAAATCCAGGACCTGCCCGAGGACTTGCGGGAACTGGGGCCATCCTACCGGGGCAGAGACCCGGAAGGCGCGGCCCGTTGGCTGGAAATCCAGGAAGGAAGCCGTCCCCTTGGTCCCCTACCGGCCCAGCCTCTGCGAGAACCAATTACCTACCAGCGCCTGGGCGCCATTCAGTTACCGGTGATGGTGCTTTCGGGAGACGCTGACCTGTTGTCTCCACCGGCTTTAATGCGGCTGCTGTCGGACCATATCTCCACCAGTCGCTTTGTGTCCCTGCCAGATGCCGGCCACGCCGGTTTCTGGGAACGCCCCCACGTATGGAACGGCCTGGTCCTGGAGTTTATCAGCCAATATTGAACTCTTAATCCCCGAATGGGCACAATTGGCCATTAATGCTTTGTTGCCCGCTCACCATTACTGAGGGGCAGGTAGGAATGTAGAAGTGCATTAAAAGAGTCCAATGTTAGTGGCACTGGCCGTGAAAAGCGCTTGTTGGGTAGCGAGGGTAGGTTCAAACTTGCCGCTGCTCGCTCTAAACCACCTGAACCGGAACTCTGCCAAATGCAACCCCCTTAGTTATTGTTCGTGTATATTCTTGGATAAAGGGAAAAGAGGAGGGCAAAGATGCCGCGAGTAACTGTCAACCTTGGTGAAGAGTCTGGAAGGGCCGCCACCGGCGCGACATGGCGGGTCGCCGTTGGCTACGTGCCCGGAGAGGAGAACGGTGGACTGGTATTTGAGACGGGTGAGCCAAGCCCGGCCCGCCTGGCGGACTATGACGACTCGGATTGGGAGGTCATTACCGACCTGCCCCAGCGCCAGTCGAAAGGATTTACCTTCGCCTGGTACCGGACAAAGATTACGATTCCCGAAACGGTGGATGGCCATCCCACTGCCGGTATGCGGGTGCAGTTTGAGACCTGCGTGGACGACTACGGGGAAATATGGATTGACGGGGAGTGCAATCGTGACCGGGGTACTGTCCAGGGATTCAACACGCCCCAGCGGACGCTGGTGTCCCAGAGTGTCCAGCCCGGCGACCAGCACATCATAGCCGTCCTGGCGATCAATGGTCCCCTGGGAGCGCCCTTCGGCACCGTCTTCGTCCGTTACGCCAACCTGGGCTTCGAGTGGTAGGACTGGCGGGCGACAGAGTCTAAACTACTACCTCCCTGCCCGTGTCCGACGCTTCCTGGATGCAGTCGATAAATTTGTGCAGGCGGACCGCTTCGGCAAAGTCGGGCTGGCCGCCTGCGCCCTGCCGGATGCTTTCGCCGAACTGATAGTACATCTGGCCCACGTTGTAGGGCGCGCCCACGGGCATGCTTTCCAGCACCCAGGTGTAGCTGGCCGGTACTGGCAGATCTTCCAGTTGGTTGCCGCCCCGAACGCCCTGCACCCGGGTGCCGACGTGGTTGGGCGACTCGTCGGAAGATGCGATCAGGGTTCCTTCGCTGCCGTAGATCTCCATGCGGTAGCCGCTGCCGGCCCAGGGGTTGCTGGCCACGTGCGCCGATGCCACTCCGCCCGTCTGCAGCCTGCCGCTAACCAGGATGTTGTCCGGAGCGGTCACTTCCACGTACTGCTCGGTGTCGGTCTCGTACCACTGGTTTACCTGGGTGCTGACCACGGCAGAAACGTGGCTGAAGTCGCCCACCACGAACCGCAGGGCGTCGATGGTATGGCCGTTGGTGATGGTCAGGGTGTTGGCGCCCAGGTTCCCGTCCCGCTGCCAGGTGCGGTCCGACGTACGCCGTATGCCGCCGTCGGATATGCGGCTGACGTGGCAGGACATCACCTCGCCCACGTAGCCGTCGGCTACCAGGTCCTTCAGGTAGAGCATGGCAGGGTTGCCCCGGGCCTGGAGTCCCACCATGTTCCGCACTCCCTTGGCTTGGGCCAGGGCCGCCATTTCCTCGGCCTCGGCAGTGGTGCGGCCCAGGGGCCACTCGGTATAGACGTGCTTGCCGGAATTCAGGGCCGCCATGGTGGGCTCATAGTGGCTGGGCACCCGCAGGCAGACCACTACCGCGTCGATTTCCGGGTGTTCCAGCATCTTCTGGTAATCGTCAAAGGCGTACTTTGCGCCGAAAGCCTGCTGCGACTCCTCCGCGCTTTCCATGCGGGTAGTGCAGACGCCGGTCAATTCAAACTCGGGGCTGGCCACCACCGCTGGCAGGTGGGCCCGGGGAGCCCAGCCCCGGTGAATGTTGGCGCCTATAATGCCCAGCCGTATCTTGTCTGCCATCTCGCCTCTCTTTTTCTGTCCACTAATGGACACGAATGTTCACTAAATTGCTGAAATGGGGGCCATCACGCTGGCGTCAGCGGTGTCATAACATTCTGCCAAATGGCGCCTAATCGTGGACCAGTTCCTTCATTCGGGGTAGTACGCGGCGGCCGAAGAGTTCCACCTGTTCCATCACGCCTTCGTGGGACATGCCGGGCTGCTGGAAGGCCAGGTCGACCACGCCCACGCCGCAGCGGTGGTGCAGTTCCTCGATTTGGCCGGCTACCGTTTCGGGTCCGCCCACAAAGTTGAGCTGGGCCCGGGGCGGACGGGCTGCCGACGCCGGCGGTTCGCTGTTGGCCCGCGAGTCGTACCTGGCCCCGCTGCGGGCGGCCAGCACCGCCCGGGCCAGGGACGAACTTATGGACAGTCCACGTTCTGCGCCCCGGGCGTGCAGGCTATTCAGGAAGTCCTCGGCTTCGGAATCGGTTTCCGCCAGGCAGATGCCACCGCGATAGACAATGTCGTCCGGGGCGGGCTGCCAGCCGGCATCCTCGCACCAGCCACGGTACTTCTCAACCAGTTCCACGGCGGCGTCAACGCTGGCGTAGGCGATGCCCAGGCCCAGGTGGTTGTCGGCGGCGTACTTGATGGTATCTTCGCTGCGGGTGGCTACGATGGCTGGCGGCATGGGCCGCTGCACCGGCTTGGGCCAGACCGACACCGTCCGGTAGTTGTAGTAACGGCCCTCCCAGGAGAAAGGCTGGGGTTCCGTCAGGGCCCGCAGCACCAGGTCCATACCTTCCAGCAGCTTGTCCCTCCCTTCGTTGGGGTTCAGGTCGTACACCTGATCCTCGCTCAGGGTGCCGCGCATGAAGGCCACCACCAGCCGCCCCTCGGTCAGGTTGTCCAGCATGCCGATTTCCTCGGCAGCCCGCACCGGGTTCAGGATGGGCAGAAGCTGGCCCAGGAGAGCAATCCTTACCCGCTGGCACTGCTGGGCCACCGCCGCAGCCATAACGGCCGGGTTGGGCGTGGTGCGGTTGCCCGAATAGTGGTGCTCCGACAGGCTGACCCAGTCGAACCCCACCTCCTCGGCAAGGCGGCATTCGGCCATGCCGTCACGGTAGGACTGCATGGCCACATCGGGGTCGTAAAAGGCCGGTGGGACCGGCCAGCCGGCAGGGAAGTTTTCGCGTTCCAGGTAACCCATGCAACCGAAGTAGGAAGCCTTCATATTACTGCACCCTTGTGGCGGAACCCTACCAGCCGGCCGCGGCCGGCTGGCAAATGCGGCTTGGGGTGGCCGCCCTGATTCGGGGTAGCCTTGCCGTCAGCCCTGGACGGCGTACTTGATGTGGTCGATTTGGGGGGAGCGTGAACCGTCAAGTAAACGGATACTGACCAGGTCTATGCGCCAAGGAATATCCTCGCTGTCGTTTTCGTGGGCATGGTTTTGCAGGTAGTGCTGGGCGGCGGCCACCAGGTGGTCGGCCTTCCGGCGGGTTATCGATTCGCGGGGTGAGCCAAAGGTGGCGGTGCGGCGGGTGCGGACTTCCACAAAGGCCAGTTCATCTCCGTCCCGGGCCACCAGGTCAATTTCGCCCCAGGGGCAGCGGTAGTTGGCTGCCAGGATGCCGCAACCAGCCTCCCGGAGATAACCGGAAGCCAGTTCTTCGCCCCGTCTTCCCAGTCTCACCTTTGACATAGTCATATCAGTCATCTCCCATTGCCAGCGCAGCCTGCCGCAGCGGTGCAAAGGACCGGCGGTGCAGGGGACAGGGCCCCAGGCTGACCAGCCGCTCCCGGTGCAAGGCGGTGCCGTAGCCTTTGTGTCGGGCAAAGCCGTAGCCGGGGTATAGAGTGTCTGCCAGTTCCATGGTGCGGTCCCTGGTTACCTTGGCGATTATCGACGCCGCAGCTATGGAATAACTGCGGGAGTCTCCCTTGACCAGGGTTTCGTAAGAATAGGGGCACTCCCTGATGGGCACATAGTCCAGCAGCAAATGCTGCGGGGTAACGGTCAAGCCCTCGACGGCCCGCAGCATGGCCCGGATAACTGCCCGCCCGATGCCAATCCGGTCAATCTCCTCCGGGGATTCTTCCATAACCGACACGGCCAGGGCATTCTCTTGTATCAGAACGAAAGCTGCTTCCCTCTGCCGGGCCCTAAGGCGTTTGCTGTCGTCCAAGGATTGAAGCCACGGCTCATCGCCGGACAGTCCCTCTGGGAGCATCACTGCGGCGGCTACCACCGGCCCGGCCAGCGGACCTCGTCCCGCTTCATCCACACCGGCTATTACCCTCAAACCCTGCCGGTAAAGGCGGCGTTCGTGGCACAGGTCAGGCATGGCAGACCTGTTCCCTTGAACCTGCCATCCAACCGGCGCCGGAGTCAGTCAATAAACCCACCCCCCAACACGGTATCGTCCTGGTAGAAAACCGCCGCCTGCCCCGGGGTAATGGCCCGCTGGGGCTTTTCAAAACTAACGACGGCCCCTTCGGGTCGGGGGAGCAGCACCGCCTGCGCCGCCTCGAACTTGTAGCGGATTTTCACCTTTACGGGAGTGGATTCAGCCGGGGGGCTTCCGGCCACGTAATTCACGCGGGAAACGCTGAGATTGTCGCGGTACAAGGCCTGCTCCGGCCCCACCACCACACGGTTGGTTTCTGGCTCGACCCGCAACACGTACCGGGGTTCGGCTCCGGTAATGCCCAGTCCCCGCCGCTGGCCCACGGTGAAGAATTCTATGCCCTTGTGCTGGGCCAGCACGTTGCCGTCCTGGTCGACGATGTCCCCGCCGGTGGTCGTAATCCGCTCCTCCAGGAATGCCTTGTAATCTCCGAAGGGGATGAAGCAGATGTCCTGGCTGTCGGGCTTTTTGGCGTTGGGGAAGTCGGCCTCCAGGGCCAGTTGCCGGATGGCCTCCTTGGAATAGCCGCCAACGGGCATCAGGGTGCGGCCCAGTTCGTCCTGCCCCATGCCGAAAAGGACGTAGGACTGGTCCTTGGCGGCATCAAGGCCCTTCTTCAGGGAAAAGCCGACGGGGCCGTCTTCGATGCGGGCGTAATGGCCGGTGGCGACGTACTTCGCGTCCAGGATGGAAGCGCGGGTCGACAGGAAGTTGAACTTGATCTTGTCGTTGCAGGCGATGCAGGGATGGGGCGTGCGGCCCTGCTGGTACTCGGAGCAGAAGTAGTCGATGACGTGGTCCTGAAATTCCCGCTGCACGTTAAGGACATAATGGGGTATGCCCAACCGGTTGCAGACGATGCGGGCGTCCTCCACGTCGTCCACGGTGCAGCAGCCCCGGTAGTAGTCGGGCAGGTCGGCCTGGTCCAGGCTGTAAAGCTTCATGGTGACGCCGACCACGTCGTAACCCTGCCGCTGCAGCAGCAAGGCCGCCACCGACGAGTCCACGCCGCCGCTCATGGCAACGACCACTCGGTTGTCTTTCGTACTTAACATAGTTGGGTTAGCGTAGCATACGGGAATATTGGGGACAAGGACGGGGTGTCAGTGGGTAAAAGCTCTCAGGATTGCTGCTTGACCAAGGCTGAAGCTGGACATCTCTGCTGGCGAAGGGAACTACCAAAAACTGTCGCAAGACTTTCGCACGGTTGTGCCACGGAAGTAAAGGGGCTACACCTCGACCAAGCCGGTGGAGGCCTGAGGTTCTGGAAGGGGTTCTCCATGTTCCTGAAGAGATTGCAAATAGTATATTATTCCTTGCCGGATAAGGCCTTCCGTTTCCTCTCGAGTGTCCCCGGCGGCTATGCATCCCGGTAGATCGGGTACATAAGCAGCGAAGCCGTTGTCGGACTTTTCTATAACATAGCTGTATTGCATTTCTAACCTCTAGGGTTAAGACCAGCTTGTTTCAGGATACTTTGCCACGTACCTATGGGCAAGTCTTTGCTGGGGCTACCGGCTATCACTACTCTTCCGGATTTGTCGGGGTGGGTATATATCCTGTGGCTTCCATTGGTACGGACGTGAAACCAGCCATCTCTTTCGACGAGTCTTATCGCATCTCTGACCTTAGGCATTATCTGGCCCTTGCAGTCTCTACCCTAGCCTCGGCATCACCTCCTCGCTGAACAGCTTCATGGAACGGAGCACCTTTTCCCGGCCCATGCCGCCGAAGTCGAAGTTGCAGCCGAAGTAGTCTATGCCGTGGGACTGGAGATCCCTTATCTGGGCCACACACTGGTCGGGGGTGCCGATGATGGCCCGGTTGGCGGCCAGGTATTCGTAGCTGTCGGGCAGTTCGGTGCGCTCCCGCCGCCAGTCATCCATCCGGCGGTAGACCTCGCTGCCCGTGGGGATAAAGCGGCGCCACTGCATGATGTCCGCCACCCAGTTGATGCGGTCCTCCGTGTCCCGAATTACCTCTTCCTCCGTTTCGGCCACGTAGAAGTAACGGAAGAAGGGAATTTCAGACATGGGGCGGTTGTTGCCGGCAGCCTCCGACTGCTCCACAAAGCGGTGGCACAGGTCCAGGGCAAGGGCGGTGTCCTGCACCACGGCAATGCACAGGTTGTGGCCGGTGGATATCAGAAAGTCCAGGGTGGCCTGGGTGCGGGTGGCTGCGATGTAGATGGGCGGATGGGGCTGCTGCAGGGGCGGAGGCACCAGGTTAATGTCCTCCAGCTTGTTGTAGGGGCTCTCGTAGCTGAACCCAGGGGTGGTCCACAGTCCCTGAATGATCTTGACGGAGTCCTGGAACCGGCCGGAACTCTCGGCGGGGTCCAGCCCGTAACCAGTGTACTCGTAGCCCCCGGAACCCCGACCAAAGCCCACGTCCAGCCGCCCGTTGCTGATCAGGTCCAGCATGGCCCCGTCCTCGGCCAGGCGCATGGGGTTGTGCAGGGGCGACACCAGCACCGCCGTCCCCACCCTGATTTTAGTAGTGCGGGACGCGATGTGGGTGGCGAGAATCAGAGACGACGGCACCATGCTATAGCGGGTGAAGTGGTGCTCGGCCAGCCAGGCGCTGACGAAACCCAGTTCTTCGGCGTACTGCACCTGCTCGGTGATTTCCTCAATCAACTGCTGGGGCTCGGTGCCCTCGGGCCAGGGGACATGGCTGAAAAACGCGAATTTCATTGGTCAATTACCTTTGTCAAATAACATAGATAGACAGGATTCACAGGACTTTGCTGGCTTGCCCTATCCTGTTCATCCTGTCCATCCGTGTTTGAATTACCGGGGTGTGGCGAAGCTAGGCGGGTATCCAGGTTATCGACGAGATTTCGCTGAACTCGCGCCACAGCTTTTCCCAGGAGTCGCCGCCGTCGTCGCTGCGGTACATGTACCCGTACCGGCTGCCGGCCAGCACCACCTTGGGGTCGAAGGGCTGGATGTTGACCACCCACATTGCGGTGTTGGGGTCCACCGGCAGGGGAAGCTGCTCCCAGGTCTTGCCCGTGTCCTTCGAGCGCATTACGGCGCCCACCCGGCCCGGCGTGGTGTCGCCCACGGTGACGAAAATGGTCTGCGGGTCGTCGGGCTGTACCTTGACCCCCCGGGGGTAGCCATAGGGGAAGTTCTGGCGGACGTTCAGGGATGTCCAGTTGTCGCCGTCGGGGCTGGTATAGACGTCGTCGTTGACCAGCACCACCACCGTCTTGGGCGGCCCGGCGGCCACGGCCACGTTGTGAATGTCCAGGTTGGGTATGGACCCGTGGTTGACCTTCTCCCAGGAGTCGCCGCCATCGGTGCTGCGGCGCACACCGTCCACTTCCAGGCCCACCCATATATCCTGGCGGTTTTCGGGGTCTATGGCCATTCCGGTTACCCGGGGGATTCCAACCGCCGGGCAGGTCTCAGCCACTTCTACCGGACGCTTTTCCCAGGTCTTGCCGCCGTCGCTG